>CAYLTM010000005.1:3500-19348 GCA_964386495.1 uncultured Leptospirales bacterium | reverse complement strand
CCAGAAAAATTAAAAATCCGCTAATAATATTCATCTTTGTCTCCTTTAAGCTTTCTACAAGTATATCATATTGAATTTTGAGAAAACAAGTATTTGTCTTTACCATTTAACTTTAGCGAGTTCGAGTGTTTTGGCTTCACAGCCGCCATTATCCGTGTTTCCGAGAGCGCAAATACCATTCCATGTAAACAATGGGTAAGTAAAAATCTTTTTTGTAATACCACAAGGAATTACTCCACAACACCACTCTATCCACGGAACCGTCGCTTGAAAGCCAAGTTCGCCAGACAGAAGCTGCATTTTATAATTCAAAGACTGCGTTATCTGCCCATATTGTCTTGGAGATATTTCTTTTCCATCGTCATCTTTTTTTGGAGAGAGAGCCATTTCATATCCAATTCCTGCATCAATAAGTGTGAGTTTGCCGTAAACACCAATATTAAAATAGGATGAGCCTACACCCCCAGTGATCATAACATAAGCACCTGCATAAAAACCAAATCCGGCATGAAAAGAAGGATAAAATGGGGAATCTGTAGGGAATGACGCACCAATATTAAATTTAATAGTAATATTATAACCGGCATATATTACAATGGCTATTGGAACAGGACCAGCCTGGAATTCAAAAGCAAAAATTTCTTTATTAACACTACTTATCGGAAAATCTTTTGTAATTCCTACGTTTATACTACTATTCGTAGGATCCCATGAAAAATCTATACCCCAGGAAGACTCAATATGCCCGTTTGAATCGCCATTTGCGTTTTTCTCTTCGCTTTTCGGCTGTGATTTCGTATGTGTCTGCAGCGACATTAAACTAATAGTATGTCCAAAGAGTTCAAGACCAAATTCACCGTCGCTGTTGAAATTGAACCTGGCACCGCCTTCACCGGCGAGCCCGGATGACTGGACATTGCGAGTATTCATCTGTCCGAATGATGACGCAAGAGCAATATACTTATTACCGTATCTGTTTTTATTACTATAACTGATTTTTTCTATCTTTTCATATTTGACAGCCCAGTTAGAGAAGGTAACATATTTATGATTAGGGTGAGTACCGGTTCCTTTATAAGAAGACGCATAATCTTGCACTCGATATTTACCATGAGTACCATTTACCGAACCGACTGTGTACGCGATTCTAAAATTATAACTTTTCCCGGCACTCATTTTTGAAAAAAACCATTTGCGGAAATTATTATCAAAATTCCATGCGTTTGGAAAAACAATAGTCCGTCCTATAAAATATTTTCCATCCGATGGCTGCATTGATGGCGAGTTAAAAAATTTTATTGCCTGATGCATATCATAACCTGACATAGGTGTCTGGTGTATGAATTCCCATTTAAGTTTTTTGTCCTTATCAATGTCCATTTCCTGCTTTATAGGATTTGTATAATCCGGAACACCTGATGATATTCTATAAACATCACCGTCAGGTGCTACAACCCACATATCAAGAAACCTATTTACTTCGAATTTCGAGTTGCCTGTTTTATATTCAGGAAGATTATCAAAAAACATTTCCACTGAAGGAAAATTTTCAATCAAACTTTTGAACGATTCAGTTTTGGTGTTTTCCTTTTCAATATCATCAACAATGGATAAAAGATTATTACTGGAACTTTTCAACATAGTAGATTTATAGGTTTCCAATATAAATACTTCTTTTATCTCAACAGATTTGTTAGTATTCTTATACATCTTTTTTCCAGGCAATTTTTGATCATTATTATCATCATGATCAATTTCTTTTATCATTTTTGCCGGATCTATCATAGCAGCAACATAATGATTACCTGTTAAATTTACAGGTTCATCATTGACATGCAGCTTATCATTTATCTTAAAATTAAATTTATATGTATTAAAACCACTTTTAATTTGAACAATTTGAGTGTCTACAGCAAGCTGACGAGGCAAAACATTACTACCATCACCGGAAAGTAAACTACCCGCATTGTTATCGCTTTCTTTTTTATCTACTAAATAAAATGTTATCGGTACATCGGCGAACTCTTTCGTTTTTATTTCCTTTCCGTTTAGTTTAATTGTTTTGGTAGTTTTAACATCTTTTTCTGAAGTGATGTTAATTTCTATTGGCAGAATCTCTCCCGGATAAGCGGAGCCGTATGTGTCATAAACATGATTCATCTCGACTTTTATCGGATCTTCCTTTGGATCAGGATTATCACAGTTGGCAAACAGAAAAACAAACTGTAAAATAAAAAGCAATTTGAAAATTTTCATCATCGAAACCTCCTTGTAGATACAGGTATAAAACATTGTTTAAGCCACCGATTATGTCAACTATTCATTCGGTTTTATCTTTATTTTTTCGAGACTATAACCAATTTCTATCAGATTAACAATTCATCATCTATAAAGTAGATTAAAAAATAGACATCCTATATCCTTGGAAAAAATAATACTTTCAATATTTCACCGTAAGAATTCTTTTGTAAAAATGAAAAATATTATATACATGAGCAAAGAAATTATTTCAATTGTAGCAATAATAGTGGTTTCTAGTACTAATTACACATTTGCACAAAATGATACATCCACTGCCCCTACAAAAGAATTGTCATCCACAGAAAGTGACAACACGTTTCAACCGGGACTCCTTCCCGGCGCGGTGTCAGTCGTTCCGGGATTCGTCATGCATGGCGCCGGTCATTGGGCTGCCGGCGATAGTCAAACAGCAAAAAAACTATTGACCGCGGAAATCTGCGGAATCGGACTAATGTTCGGAGGAATATTTGCAGCCGCTATGACAGGAGCGTCACCATTTACTACAGGTGCGGCTGTTATAGCTTCAACAGTAGGATTTTCGCTGTTTCTGCATAGTTATACTTCCGATATTTATGGTTCAACCGGCAGTATCGGCGGTCTGGCTGGTGATCCGGAAAAACTTGTTCTAAGAACAGGATTCTGCTACATAGATGACCCATTGTTCAACAACAGTTATATGATCACAACAGCGCTGAACATGACATTCAACAGAGTCTTTATTAAAAGCTCAGCGGCATCAACATTCGACTCGACTAATTATCTTGCCGGCGTGTTAACAGCTTATAGGATTTGGAAATCGGACAGCTATCAAAATGTTAAGGAAAAAACATTTGTTGATATTGAAGGAGCTTTGTCGTATAAAAAATATCAAAGTGAAAAATTTTCTGTAATTACTCCCGAACTCCGTTTTACCGGTCGTTACGATCTTGCCCGTTTTTCGCCGACTCTGAGCGGCTCTTTTAGTGAAGTTTCTCTTGGTTACGGTGCGGCTTATCATAAATATGATATTTCTGATACATACGATGGCGATAATATTTATGATGTACTCATTGTCCGAAGCACCTATGGAATTTATCTTAAAAAAAGTAACGGCGAAATCAGAGCTTTTTATGACCAGCGAAAAGATACTTACGCCGGCGGCATGAATAGCTTCATGGGATACGCTGGTGTAGCGGCTGAAGTTTTTCTACATAATAGCATTGGTTGCTTCACAGAGATTTCGTATGGTTCAGCATTGGTAATAAACACCGGATTATTATACAGGTATTAAATAATGAATTATCACAAACCTTCGCTTATACATAAAACTTTAGTTTTCTTAACCGCCAGTTTATTTTTGATTATGTCATGCGGTCAGGACGATTTTGATAAAATTTCGCTTGATGAACAATGCGGATTATATAAGGGGCATGGAATCGAAATTGAAACATCAAAAGGTCTTTCAAAGATTAATAGTGTCGAAGAAGGTTCAATAAAATTAAAACTTCTCGCGCCGCATGTTGATTTCCATGTAACTACTGATGAAATCCCCCCTGAATGGAAAATTTCCATGGAAAACTGTATGCCGGATTCCAACCTGTCAATAGCCGCTGGCGACGAACCTTTCGTTATCGTGCAAAAAACCGCAACCAAAAAAAAGACTACAATTGAGTGGAACATCATCTTACAACCGAACAGCATTTATAATTTATCGATCGCAACAGAATTTGGTTCATCTGCTGGTGAATTTAAATTGGCTCTGCTGTCCGACATACAGGGTACCGATAACCGCGATATCTATAAACAAATTAACAGTGACACGAGCATCATGTTTATGGTTTCCGCGGGGGATATTACTGAAGACGGCTCATTAACAGAATTTGATAATTTTCTTAAAAATATCGATACGTTGGAAATTCCTTTCTACTCGGCTCCCGGTAATCATGATATGTTCAGCGAACCAATTAACTGGTATAAGAAAATCGGAAGCTACACTACGCATTTCACATACAAGAATGTCCGGTTTACTTTTTTAGATTCTTCCGATGAAACAATTGATCCAACAGTATATCGATGGTTTAATAAGTGGCTTGATGAAGGTCGTGAATATACTCATATTCTTGTAAGCCATTATCCGCCGTTTGATCCGGTTGGTATACGTAACGGTAATCTGCGAAGCAGTGCGGAGGGTGCGAAGTTTGTCGGGATGCTTGCCGATGGTAAAATTGACTTAGCGTTATATGGGCATATTCACACATATCACAAATATGAAAATGCCGGAATATTATCATATATTTCAGGGGGCGGCGGCGGAATTCAAGGGTTTACGAATCCTTTCGGCAGACATTATTTGGTTATTACTGCTGATTCCTCCGGCATTAAAAATGTTGAATTGTTTAAAATGAAGAATTGATCGAGGGTTAGACTTATTAAGTTTTTTTCAATAATTTTGTGGAAATTATCCGATAATTTCCATTATTGAGGGAAAATATCTTGACATAAATGCCGTTATTATTTCGACTGATCTCGTAAAACCCGCGAATCACAAAATTGAATTTTTGGTTGCTGACAACTCAGATTTCAAATTATGGAAAAATAATAAAATTGATATTTCGATCGGCGTTACTTAATCAAAAAAACATGAAAGGTTAATTTATGGCAGAAAACAATGAACTAATTGTTAATGAAAATGTTGAAAGTGAAGTTGAAAAAGTTGTCGAGAAAGAAGTCGACAAAGAAGTAGACAAAGAAGTAGATAAAGAAATTGATAAAGAGAAAGAATCCGAAAAGGAAAATCCCTCCGAAACAAAAATTAAAATTAAACGAAAACTTAGTACTAATAACAATAATTCTCAAAATCAGGTAACGCCACCAGCACCGCCTGTTGTATCACCAGCACCGCAGAATGGCGAAAAAATGGACCTTGCGGAACTTAAACTGAAAACGATAACATCTCTGATGCAGATTGCCAAGGATATGGGTCTTGAAGGTATATCCGGTTTAAAAAAACAGGATCTTATTTTTCAGATTCTGAAAACTCAGACGGAAAGAAACGGAAATATTTTTTCTACGGGCGTTCTTGAGGTTCTACCGGATGGTTACGGTTTTCTGCGTTCACCAAACTACAACTATCTTCCAGGTCCAGATGATATATATGTTTCACCTTCACAAATTCGATTATTCGGTCTTAGAACCGGCGATACAGTAACCGGGCAAATCCGTCCTCCAAAAGATAATGAGCGTTTTTTCGCTTTACTTAGAATCGAAGCGGTTAACTACGAAAATACTGAATCGTTAGCAAAAAGAATACTTTTTGATAACTTAACACCGATATATCCGAATGAAAGAATAAACCTTGAAACAACACCCAACGAAATCGATATGCGAATCGTAAACATTATGACTCCTATTGGAAAGGGTCAGCGTGCACTAATAGTTGCTCCGCCAAGAACCGGTAAAACTATTATTATGCAACGGATCGCTAATGCCATATCATGTAATCACCCTGAAATTGTTTTAATTGTTCTTCTAATTGATGAGAGACCTGAAGAAGTTACGGATATGCAGAGATCTGTTAAAGGTGAAGTAATTTCCTCAACTTTTGATGAACCCGCATCTCGGCATGTGCAGGTTGCAGAAATGGTTATCGAAAAAGCCAAAAGACTTGTTGAGCATAAAAAAGACGTAGTAATACTACTTGACTCTATAACTAGGCTTGCGAGAGCTTACAATCAGGTTGTACCTACTTCTGGAAAGATTCTTTCGGGTGGTGTCGATTCAAACGCTCTGCATAAACCAAAAAGATTTTTCGGTGCTGCTAGAAATATTGAACAGGGCGGCAGTTTGACAATTTTAGCGACGGCTCTTGTGGAAACCGGCAGCAGAATGGATGATGTCATATTTGAAGAATTTAAAGGAACCGGTAACTGTGAACTTCATTTAGACAGAAAACTGGCGGAAAGAAGGATTTTTCCGGCACTGGAAATTAATAAAGCTGGAACCAGAAGAGAAGAACTTTTGCTTGACGAGGAAGAGCTTCAAAAAGTATGGATATTAAGGAAGTTTTTCTCATCTATGACATCAAGCGAGATAATTGAGTTACTTGTTGAGAAAATGAAAAGTACTAGAAACAATAAAGCTTTTTTCAGAGCTATGAATACTAAAGAGGAGTAAATAATGAAAGCAGGAATACACCCAAAATACGAGCAAACTACTATAAAATGTGCATGCGGTAATGAAGTTACTACTAAATCCACTTCGAAAAAACTTCATGTGGAAATTTGTTCGGCATGTCATCCATTTTTCACCAAGGAACACAGATTGCTAACTACAACCGGTCGTGTTGAAAAATTTAAAAAGAAATACAATATCAAGTAGTCTCTTTTTGACCGCCTATAAAACGGCGGTCACCAGTTACCTGTTAATCCTTTCATATAAAGCCGGTTATTAAATTCTGCGGTTCACAAATATTTATATGCTTTCATCTTAAAGAAATCACGTATATTATCAATATTGGCAAATAAGTTATCATTGTAAAATTTAATAATTTTTTCGCGTAAGCTGTTGTTGGTCTAAAAATTAATGTCACGTATACAGCGGTTATAAAAAATATATAATACAGCATAATGAGATTGTCGAGTTTGACAAATATCGAAGAAAACAAAAAACAAAAAAACGGGATAAACGAACTTTTTTTAAGTCCAATTCTAACAACTGTGTTTTTCACACCAGCTTTGAAATCACTATCATAATCCACCATGTTTATAAGAGTCACGACCGCCGCTACCCCCATATTCCATGTCAGCACATTAAGCCAATTCATTTTGGCATAACACAAAATTTCCGAACAGCCAAAGCCATAACCATTAATGTAATATCCGAAAAACCCGACAGCATTGCAGATATAATCCATAAATACTATATTTTTCAAACGAAGCGGCGGTTTCGAATAATAATATGTCGAGAGAAGAATTAGAGAGGTAACGAGTACATTGACAAAATTTAATGATGCAAGAGAAACTGTTAAAACTACAATGCCTGCAACAATAGCGGACCTATAAATAAACGCGTTATCCGCAGGATTCAGCACTCCGCCGGACAAATACTGAAACCGTTTCTTACGGATATTTATTCTGTCGCTTTCATAATCATAAATATCATTTATTCCGTTCGCGAATAACCATAGAGGAAATGTGTACGAAGCCATTTGCAGCAAAAACTGCCATTTTAATGGAGCTTTCGCATCAAAAAATGCCGCCAAATAAACCAAAGTTAACAGCCAAAACGATGGGCGGCTTGTCCTAATCAACAGTAGGATCTTTCGATAATTTTCATTCATTTGATGATATAATTTATATAATCACCTACATTGTCGGAACGGTGTTTGGATTATTTTTATTGTTATCAACCTTTTCCGCTGGTTCCTCGGCAACTTCCGTTGATTGTGTTTTTGCCGCTTTTGCCGCACGTTCCTTACTGAAAACATCCGACTGTCGATTAATATCCGCTATGACTAAATTCAAGTTTTCTATAGTCTCGGCGTTATCATTTTCAAAACTTGTTTTGTCAGACGTTTCGAGAGCAGCCTTTACATCCTTTAGATCAGTTTCACTGATTCTTTCCGGTTTGTTTAATACACCTGTCGCGTCTTCATTTTTATCAAGCTTTGTTCTGATTTCCTGAACGTGTTTATCTTCAATAACTAATGACTGCATCGGTTCCACTTTCACTGTAAGCTTTTCCGCTTCCGCGTCGGATAAATCTCCAGCCGGTGTAACATATACCTCGCCGGAAATTACTGTCAGTCTGGACTTTTTTTCATCCGCATTAATTTTTACCACAGTTCCTCTGACAGCCACAACCATTGTTTTAGTATTTATTTTCAGCAGGCTATCCTTGGATAGTTTGTTTTTGACAACAATCATCTGCCCTTTCGATATGACCAGTTCACATTTATTATTTATCTGTTCTAAAACCTTAGAAATAGACAATTCCGTTTGTTCCATTATTTTCATGTAGGCGAACTGGGAGACCGTCAATTCAGCCAATTCTTTTTTCGCCGTAATTATAGTCTGATTCTGTTCAAGTTTTTGACCAATAGCTGCGGGACTTTCTTCAGCATTCTGATTTTTCACCACAACAGCACCAAGAATACTTTTTACAGTTAAGTAATTATAAATTTCCTTAGGAGTCTCAATTTTAGCAACCGATTCAGGTAATTTATCAACTTTTCCGCAGGCTATTAATAAAAGCAATACCGTAAAAATTGTGAATATAGTACTTTTCATAATGTTACTCCTAAAAAAACTTCACTAAATAAAATGTAGCGCCGTGATACATATCACGATTACCATTAATCTTGTATGGGTCATCGTCTAATTTCGTATAATATAAATATTGGAACCGATAACCGGCCATTACCGCGGCTTTAATCGATTCAATATAATATGATAGACCTATAGTCGAATTTCCGCCATTAGCGATATAATCTTTTATCGCGGTATTGGTTGAACCGTAATAAAGTTTCGCGGCGGTGTTTGTCTGCTCAAAAGATAACTGCATTTGGGAATATATCAGAAGGTAATTCATAGTTGCTGAAAGATATAAATTTTTAATAGGCAACGGATAAGATAAACCGCATCCAAAAGCAGGGCCAACTCCCTGAAAATACATATTATTAATACTGATTTCTTTTCCGTTACTGTCCTTTGTTTTGATAGAATTTGAAACATCGCTGAAGGGTAACGACAAATTCAAATACTTGACTCCACCGAAAATCTTAAACATTTTCGACAACGAATATCCTATACTGCTATCTAAGTCATATCTGCGTAATGTCTGATTAAATTTAATGGTGTAATCATCACCAGCTAATTTCTTTTTGAACTCGTAATCAAACTCTGTCCCATAGTTAGTTAAGAAAATCACTGAAGCTGTAAAGTTATACGGCAGATTAAGACCTAATACAGGACCATATAAAAAGGAAGAATCTGTTCCAATGTCTTGATAAAAATCCTTCCATACAGGATTCCAGAATGCGTAATATCCCATAACGCCAGCTGAGCCGGATATAGCATGAGCTTCAGCACCGGTCATTAATAATAAAACAGTAATAATAAATTTTTTCAATTTGTCGTACCTTATTATTTTTAATTTGTGAACGTCACTTTATACACTAAATGACGTTCATTCAATTTCTTGTCAAGCTAAAACCAACTGCATATAAATGGGTTTTCCAAAGTGTTGGATATATCCAATACTACCCCCAAACCCCCGAAGGGGGCTTTGGACTTTGATGAAAAATATTTATTCTAATTTTTCATAGATAGTATATAAATCCTATAAGAAAAGGTTATTAGATTTGATCTTTAAAGTCCCCCGTTGGGGATTTAGGGGGAAAAGGAACGAAGTTGAAGGACATACGAATTGTTGAGCTTTTATACCCGAAAAATAACTCACATGTCATTTTTTAAACAGTAAAAGGTATTATTCTTGACAATTAATATTTAGATAAATTATAAACAGGATGTTATTGATCAATAAATAATATTTATGGTGGTATTATGAATTTAAATAGAAAATCAATTGTTGTAATCGGATCGGTTGCTCTTATTCTGGGTATTTTTATTTTTAATAAAGGTGGACACAAGAAAACTGGAGAAATCATCCTTAATAAAGACAAAATCAAACTGGAAGATGTGATGAATTCTGCAACGGACATAAATTTTGAAAACGAAAATTCTACAAAGTATTTCTCGTCGGATAATATAAATTATTTTACAGGCAAATATTTTTCTTTTTTACAGGACAAGTTTAAAGAATTTGAAAAATTGGAAGATCATTTGGAAACCGTCAGAAAATATCTATATTCTGTAATGGATCCTTCTGAGGCAGATAAACTATTCACATTATACAAGAAGTATTGCGAGTATCAGGAAGATATTCTAGATAAATCAAAATTATGGGGAACACCTTCCGATGGCGAAGATGCTATTGAGTACCTGCGTAAATTACGCGAATACCAGGTTGATTATTTCGGTGAGGATATGGCTGATTCATTATTTGGAACAGATGTGAAATCTCAGGAATATCAAATTCGCCGGAATCTGATAATTAATGACAAAAATCTTTATTCTTCAGATAAATTCAGCATGATACAAAGTTTGAATTCTGATATGTGGGGAAATGATTCAACTCAGGTAGAGGACAGCATCCAGTCGTATAAAAAATATCTAGAATACCTGAAAATCTATGACAAGGATTTTTCTGACATGAAGGCTGATGAAAAAAACGCTAAAATCAAAGATATCCGTCTTGAAATTTTCCCGGCAGATATTGTCGCGAAACTTGAGGATGTCGATAAAACACTGGCTGTTGAGGAACAAACAGAAGCTGATTACCGTTCAAAAGAAAAAGTTATCCTTGAAAACGAAGGTATGAGTGCTGAACAAAAACAGGCAGCCTTAAAAAAGCTTCAAAAGGAATCTTTTGGTGATGAGGCAGAAGCCTTTGAAAGAAGGGAAAATATCAGAAAAGGTCTGGAAGAAGCCAAAGCACCATTTCAAAAATAATTTGCCGTATAATCCGGCTGTATTGTAATTTAATAATTGATATGCTATCAAACTGCCGGTGATTTTCCGGCAGTTTGACTCACTAAATAGTGCTGTCATATTATTAATATTTTTATTCGATTGTCAACAGTGAGCATATTTTTCCGACATCATTAGACGCAGAATCTTTATTATAAAGATCGACAGACCATGTACCGTCCACAAGAAACATATAACGATATTGCCCTCGAGTTAAACGTTTTTTCAACCGCCAGATGTTATCACTTCCTTTTATAAGAACATCATTTTCGGGATTCCAATTATTGAAATCGCCAATAACTGAAATGTAACTCGCGTTTTCATTATATATTCTGAATTCCACATAGGAAATATCTCTTTCCTTGAGAATTCTGTATGTTGTACGTTTGTTTTCCCTGCTGAAAACCGGATAAGCTGTTGACACGAACGATCCATAATGATCATCTTCAGCTTCTGGATTAATCGGATCTTTTATCCAAATTCCATTGACCATATATTTATAAGATACTTTTTCAGATTTGTCATATTCATATAATACATGGAACCAGACTCCGTTTTTTCCTTTTGTCATTTTTTCCGGTCTCCATTTGTTGAAGTCGCCAGCAATAAACACACTTTCGGTCTTTCGATTGAAATATGTAAATAATATCCCATTTTGGATTACAGGTTCTTCAAAGTTTTTTCGTTGCGTTAACAAAACCTTAATCTCTTTTGGAGCGTCTGCCTGTTTCAATTGCTTCAAATTATATTCATTCGTAAAACCAAGATCCTTAGAAAATGCCGTGACATTCAGCGAGTAAACCAAAAAAAGTGTTGTGATTATTTTCAAATGCTTCATTTTTTCCTATCTATATATCTATCATACAGTGGTTAAACACAGACATTGTTGCCTTCGCCCGCCGCTGTCGGGCGAAGAGCTGTAATTTTGTTTATAACCATTTTATGATAAGTATATATTAAACATTTTTTAAATTGTATTCTTACTAACTTGTCGATAAATAAATGAGAATAATTTATTCAAATTTTACAATTACTTGAAAAATATCTTGATTTTTAATTGTTGAAATAATTCGCTGATTATGTCTCTTTAATAATGGTTAGGATAAAAATGCTGAGTAAAGATACAGATAAATCTGGAATACAATATTCGAAAGAAGAACTCTCCGAAATTGAGCGGATAATTAAAATTATACCGGGAGGGCCCGCTGACTCTTCGACTTCCGCTCCCGATGATATTATGTCGTTGAAGCCTGAAGAAGTTGAAGAATACACGGACTCCGCGGATAGTTATGATGAGGAAATTGAATCTTCCGATGAACCTGAAGTCGGTGATGAAGATTTTGACCTTGGAGCGATACCTGAGGATCTTTTGGCAGAGGATCTTTCTGAACCTAGCGACTCCAATGAACTTGCTGAAGGTGAAGACGATTCTACAGAAGAATTTGAAGATATATCTTCCCTATTAGAAGAAGTTCAGGATAACGATGAGATTCTTCCTCCTGACGAGGATTTCACATTTAGCGAAGATTTCAACGCTCTACAGAGTGATGATGAAGCCCTGCCATTAACTGATGATAGTTCTATAGATGAAGACGCGGGGTTTCCTCAGACAGGATTAGATGCGTTTGATGAGATAGATGGGTTACCTGACGATGACAACATTGAGCCAGTAGTCTCTCCGGCTGTAGAGGAATCTGAAGATATTTCTGATTTGACAGATGATCTGTCATCCATCGATGGCTTAGATAATATTGATGGTATCGGTGATATAAATGATTTAGATAGCGGTGATTTCCATACTAATTTAGAAGATATCTCAACTGATGGAGTAGATCTTCCACCGATAGACAATCTTGAAGAACCCGCGAAGTATGTTTACAAACCAAAAAACATTAAACCGAAATTTAATCCCAAAAGTACACTTGGTGAGATCTATAATCTTTTAAATGGTGAACCGGAAGCTGTAGAAGAAAAAGATATCGCGGCAGAAGCTTTTTCCGATGAAACCGTTGGACTGATGCCTGATGATGTTGAGCCAATGGATCTTCCAACGGATGATGATTCTATGACTAACATGAGTCTGGATTCCTTCGACGGGGCGGAAGACATTGGGTCGGAGTCATCCGATTTATCACTTGGATTAGACGATTTACCGGCAGATGATTCTATGGATATGCCTTCCTTCGGCGATGACGAAAAGGAACTGTCTCTTTCATCTTCTGATGAGGAAATTCCAGATTTAAACAGTCTTGCGGTTGATAACAACGCTACATTCGGCGAAGCGGACTTGGACGACCTTCCCGACATGAGCTTTGGTGATGATTCACCTGGAGAATTACCCGGTATTGATGATATGTCGGATCTCAGCGGTGACACCGGTTTTGATACGGACTATGGTGATATCGATACTACGCCGGTAACGGAAGACGCTTTCAGTGAAACTCCTGTAGATCAGTCCATGGCGGAGGATCTTACAGCATATAATGACAACATGGATATTCCCGGTGTTGGCGAGGATGAATATCCCGACATCCCTGATTTGAAAAATATCAATTTATCGGGCGCGGAACATGATATTGATGATTCTTATAGTGTGGAGGATATTTCTGACTACGAAGAGGAATCTCCCGAAACTGCGAATGTTAAGGAAAATGAACCGGCGGAATTAACCGACGCGGAACTTAAGAAGTTAAAAAAAGGTCTACTGCTGCTGCCTCCTGGACTCGTCGCCGCTGTAAAGGACGTTATATTAAAAGACAAGCTTTCACCGAAAGATACCCGTCTTTTAGTAAGTATGATTATCGATGGCAGACCGGAAGATAATATTCACCGGTTCCTGGAAAAAAAGCTTAATAAGAAAATCGATAAAGATTCCGTAGCCAAAAGCAGGAAAGTCCTTACCTCTAGAAATGCTTATACAAAAGAAGGACGTGAAAGACAGAAACGGCTGATAAAAAAAACCAAAATATTCGGCATAATCGGGATTGCCGCAATCACCGCGAGTATTCTGTCCTATGAATATATTTACAAACCATTTATGGCGAAAAAATATATCAATGAGGGAGTCGCACTAATCCGCCGTGTTAATGAACCCAAGTTTATGGATTACAAGGAAGCGGAAGATCTCTTTGTGAAGGTTGACACAGACTATGTGAAGGACTTCATCTATGGCTATCTTAATTACGGTAAAGCATATTTTGATAGAAAGGAATACTTCCGTTCACTGCAGAAATACAATAAAGCTTTTGATATAAATCCCAAGGACGCTGAAACCTTGAACAGTCTGGGATATTTTTATTCCAAACCCAAAGATGATAAATTCAAAGATTTCTTTGAAAAATCAGTAAAGCTCAACCTTGACAATTATTATTTCAATAAAGTACCGGCATTGACACCTGTAAAAACTCAGTTGGATCTCGCTATAGATTTTTATACAAAAGCATTGAATCTCGATCCGAAAAATTTGAGCAGTTTACTCGGTATCGGTAACGCTTATTTTTATCAGGGGCAGTTCCTAAAAGCTCGCACATATTATGAAGAAATGCTGAAAATTGACCCAAACTCAATTGCCGCAAACAGCGGTCTTTTGAACCTTTTTATTGAAAAAGATAATTTCCCGGAAGCTCTAAAAATTTATGTCGATCTAAGAGACAAGGATTTATTACATGAAGTTCCATCGGCATTGCTTGGAAAGCTTGCTTATTATCTACTTGGTAAATCTAAAAGTGAAAATGTCAACATCCGAATTGATTATGGCATACAATCACCGCGTCTAAAAGATGACAGCGATAATCCTTTTCCTGCAGTTAAGTCAGTTTTAGATTCGCTTCGTAAGAGAGATGCTGATTATCCGCCGTTATATCTATTGTACGCGGTGCTGTCCATTAAAGAAAAAAATCTGCAGCTCGCGGAAAGCTATTTGAAGACTGCCGTAGATAAAGCGGATTCCGCTAATCAGAAATTTTTTGAAGCGGATCACTATATGGGTGAATTTCTATATTACACAAAAGATCCTGTAGGTGCGTATAAATATTTCAACAAGGCGATTGATGATCTTAAAAATCCTCCAGATTTCACATTTGATGAATATTATAAACCGATAGTCATGCCTGGGCGCACCTACGCTATGATGGGAAATATTTTCTATTATTTTTTTGACAAAGTTGTATACCGAACAGGCGATCAGGAATCTGTCAATGAACAGGATATGGTCAACACAGAAGAGGTTATGGCAAATTTCAATATCGCACAGAATAAATATGAGAAAGCTCTTGAGCATGGATTTGAGACTTCAGAGCTGCACTACAATCTCGGCAGAATATATTATCTGAACAAGCTTTATGAAAAAGCCCGCGATCAATGGCTTAATTTATATGACAGCTTTACGACATCGCCTGAAATGATGCTTTCACTAGGAAACGTGTTTTACAAACTTGGCAATTATGACACTGCTAAATCACAATTTATGAAATTGATTTCTGTATATGAGAATGAAAGTGCTAAAATTAATTCTGTAATACTTTCTAATAACGATCATATTAAAGTTTACCAGACACTGTCAACCGCTTATAACAATCTTGGCGCGGTCTATCATATGCAGAGCAAGGATTCTGAGAGCGGGATATGCTACTGGAAAGCCGTTGACAATTCCGCTAAAATAATGCGTGAGAATGAATTTGCACGGGTAAATCTGTCACATTTGTTTAAAGTAAATCAGCCGCCGGTTGATCCTATATTAGATGATAATCTTCCCTACTCTATTAATGTATTTCAGTCCGAAATGAGATGGTAAAAAATGGCTCTATCTAATAATGAAATTTCAGCAATGCTGTCGAAACTGAGAAATAAATATACCGAATATTCTGATAAATACAACAGTAAGTATTTTGATATTTATCAATTTGAGCAGCGATATCGTCATTCATTAAACAACAACATGAACAAGGAAGCGTTTATTTTGTCTGAAATCGCGCACTTTGA
>CAYLTM010000005.1:1430-3490 GCA_964386495.1 uncultured Leptospirales bacterium | reverse complement strand
ACAAAAAAAACTCAGGTATCCGTCTCAGATAAATTCGATAAAATTATTGAAGAAAATCTAAGCCGTATAATAAAATATCCGAAAATTACCATACACAGTAACGCGGATATCGAGATTACTCATTTATACGGCGCGTTAAATTTTATTTATGAAAAGATATTTCCTGTAATGTGGATCATTATTAAAGAATCCAGCAAAAAAAACATGTTGAGTAATTTGGATAATTCTCTAGCGGAATTTGCCGCATATACTGACGGCAGACTCGCGAAACGTGTTGAAGATTATCTCATGACAATTTCCCGTCGGGATATTTCTGAAATAGATAAAGAAAAATCGAAGAATCTCTATCTGAAGGAAGCGGCATTTCAATTGCATTTATTGAGTGAGTTCTGTGAAAAACTCATTAATAATCCCGAACAAAATTTCGAGCTGCCGTTAAACTTTTCCGGCTCAAATATTTCTGAAGCTCACAGAAAACTTTTTCTGAAAGAATTTTCAAATTCAACTGGATTCGGTGCTATTATGAAGGTTAAAGAATCAGCAGATATTATTATTGATGATTTCAGATTGAACGCGTTTAAAAAATCTTGATATTTAAAGAGGACCCATATGATATACAAAACAAAATTTTACACACGCCTGTTTTTTTTAGTAATTATATTATTTTCTGTTATTACAGTAAAAATTCTTGCGCAGACTAATGCTCCTGCTGCCGCTCCCGCAACGCCGACTAACGCACAAAAATCTGTAATTGAAAATGGTTTCGGTGCTCTTGTATGGGGTAGCAACTATGAGACTGTTAAGCAGGGGATTAAAGGTTCGCTGTCGTACGCGGAAGAAAATAAGATTGTGGTTTCCAAAGACGGCGACGTGAATTACAGATATGGATTTTTCTATGTTGATCCTGTAAAAATCGGCAAGACCGCGAATGAGACCGTGCCGGTAACTGCACCCGCGCCGACTACACCTGCTATACAGGCTAATCAACCGGTAAATCCTGCCGCTGCTCCAACAGCGGCTGATATAGCTAATCAGGTAAACGCGGAATTTTCATACATGGTGATTGACTTTCCTTATTTGAGTATCGACTCGGTAAAGGAAAAATATATCGCCAAATATGGAAATCCTACAACTGAAAATGTTAAAGACATGCGTGGAGCGATTGTGTGGGACAGCGAAAATACCATAATAATACTGTGGGTGGATAGCTACGAAAAAAAACCTTATTGCAGGAAAATAAATTACATAAGCAAGAATATCGCGAAAAAAGTTGATAAATATTACGAGCTCATTTTTAATCAAAAAGAGATTGATACCTTGAAAAAAATCAATCCATAATAAACAGTCTTCAACGTCACTTTTTTAATCAACGCCCTGATTAAAAATTGCTTTACAGGTACTTTTGACAGGCGACAAAATTTCCAGCGATAATTGATTATGCAATAACGGAGAAGGTTGTCAACAGCAATCCCAGTTATACAACACTCTGGTGAAATCCAGCAGTTTAAGATCGTCCGGCAAAATGAAAAAGTTGCATACACCGCTGTCACCAAACATCAGATGCTTATCGACATCAAGCTGGAAAAGGAGTTCATACCCCATTCCCTTTAATGGTTTGTAGCCCCGAGGATCCTCTTGAGTGAACATCGGATAGCCTCCGATCTTATGACCTGACGAATCCGCCACTTCTTCATAATAAAGATCAGAGAGATCATCGTCATCGTTCATAACAACGCAAAGCTGCGGAAGAAGTTTTTCGAAACGAAAATCGAACGGCGGAACAACTTCCATATCCAGCGTAAACTTCATTGCAGCAGTGAATCCTTCATCAAGAGGAGAATTTCTCAGCTTTTTCAGAAATGAAAAATCATTAATAAGTTTTGTCTTATCTTCTATTACATCCGGGAAATACAAAACCCGGAAATTGCTCTTACAATGATCTTTTAAATTCAAACCATAGAGATCATCGTCGCCAATATAAAACTGAAGAATCCCTTTATCAGGAAAACCTTCCAATGCAGGCACTTCTTTGAAATTAATTTGCGCAAGAAATAAAAGAG
>CAYLTM010000005.1:0-1420 GCA_964386495.1 uncultured Leptospirales bacterium | reverse complement strand
CAGCTTTCCTTTTACAGGGTATTCATAGTTTAACGGCAGATAGGGAACGCTGCCTACTTTACTCGACCACAAATTTTTCGGTTTGCCGTTAAGCTCTATTTTCACGAAGGTTTTAACTGTTGATTTGATTTCATCTGCCCACGGAGAAAATTCCTTTATTATTTTAAAAGTGTTGTTCACTTGATTATCTTTTTGATTATAAGCAGCCTGCGTTACATTTACTTCAGATATTACGGTTACCTCTTTATAACCTTTACGAACCTTTTCCCTGACAAGCCGGTCATATTCCTTTTGTGCTTCGGTATCAGAACTAAAGCTATTAACATCACTCCGCGGCTTGCTCCCCGTTCTGCCATACCATGTTGTATAGGATTTTCCATTGAGCTCAATCTCCCAGTACTTGTCGGATTTAGCATCTTTATACTCAAACCTTCTTTTCATAGACACTCCATATGATTAAACAAGAGTTGATTGCACCGTCAATTAAAACTGAAACAATTAAACATTGAACTAAACATATAAATAAACATAAATATTGAAATAGGCAATCACTTTTTATGACAGATTTAATTTCCCGAGTATAATCCTCAACTAGCCGCTAAAAATTACTTGATAATTATTATCTATCGAGCATAAATTATTTCTGCTCCTGAACAATATAGACCTGATGAAACTCTGAATTACCGAGGAAATCATAGGGATAAACAAATAGTCCACCGTCACGGTCGATATCTAGATTGTATCCCAAATCCTGAGCAGTCTGGTAATAAACAAACCATACATATTTTGAACAATAAAAATTTGACGGACTGCGCTTGTCAAAAGAATACATGTATTTTCCATTACCGTATTTTTTGGCGTTTTCTTCAAATTTCTTTTTAAACTCATCATTAAATCCGTCATAACGAAGAACGATAATTTTCCTGTCTTCCTTTAACCAGAAGAAAACATATCCGCTCAAATAATCGTGACCGGGTTTTGGAAAATCACCAATGTTATATTCATCGATCATAATGGCTGAATGTCCGAACCATGACTTCGGATCTTTAATAATTTTGTTTTTTATTATTATATCGCCGGTCTTAAAATTATTTTGTTTATCTGACGCAGATAGACTATTTTCCCATTTATAGTTTTTATCAGCACTGGCGCAATTAAGCACTGATAATAAAACCGATACGAGCATTACCACTTTGAAAAGATTACTCATTCAGAACTCCAGTTAAAACTTTACTTACTACTATTCAGGTTGTACTAATCAGAAAATGTTCTTCCACAGTCATTATCGCTCTCCGCCCGCCAGCGGCGGGCGGAGGCTATCATTAATGAGTACAACCACTTTATGAATAGTATATAAAGGTTTAATCATCAACCTAAATGCTAATTACAAATATCTTTGCAAATACTTTATTACAAAACA
>CAYLTM010000004.1:56088-57998 GCA_964386495.1 uncultured Leptospirales bacterium | reverse complement strand
AAAGCCGCGTTTTGGCAGGCGACGATACATTGGCATCTGTCCACCCTCAAATCCGGCCCCAAGGCTAACACCAGAACGGCTACCTTGTCCTTTTTGACCTCGTCCACTAGTTTTGCCTAGACCACTGGAGTTACCACAGCCAAGTCTTCTTTTTGATTTTATATAGTTCGGTTTTTTAATCTGATATTCCATTTCAATTTCCTAAAGATTATTTTTCTGTAACTTTAACTAAGTGTTTAACCTTATCTAAAATTCCTCTAAAAGCAGCATTGTCTATAAACGATCTCTCATTTCCAATCTTTCTTAGACCTAATGACTGTAAATTTTTTACTTGATTAGGTTTTTTTCTTATTGTACTTTTTATTAATTGAACAGTTATTTTTTTTTCCATATTATCCTCACGCTTCCCATAACTTCGGCAAAGGCACTTCACGCAATTCAGCAGTTTCTTTTAAAGACCTTAGCTGAAGAAGAGCGTCGATGGTTGCCTTAACTAGATTGATCGGATTTCTGGATCCATAAGACTTTGTTAAAATATCAGTAACTCCTGATTTTTCTAAAACTGCCCTTACAGTAGCTCCAGCAATAATTCCTGTACCAGGTGTAGCCGGTTTCAATAACACCTTAGAAGATTTGTATTGACCAATAACAGGATAAGAAATAGTATTCTTGTTTATTGATACTCTGAAAACTTCTTTTTTTCCAGCTTCTACGCTCTTCTTAATTGCATCAGGAACTTCATTAGCTTTACCAAATCCATATCCAATTACACCTTTTCCATCGCCAACTACTGAAAGCGCACTAAAAGAAAATCTCCTTCCGCCTTTAACAACTTTGGCAACTCTCTTTATAATTACAACCTTTTCGGATAATTCTAAACCTTCCGGTTTAACTCTCTTTCTATTAGAAACTTTCATTTATACCTACCTTAAAATACTAATCCATTTTCTCTAGCTGAATCAGCGAAAATTTTAACACGACCATGATACAACAGACCATTTCTATCAAAGTAAACATTTTTAACGCCTTTTTCGAGAGCTTTTGTTGCGATTAACTGCCCCAATAATTTAGCGGCATCTTTATTTGATTTTGATTTCAAAGAAGAAAATTCTTTTGAAAGACTTGATACGCCAATTACAGTATTTCCTTTTGAATCATCAATAACCTGTGCATAAAAACTTTTATTTGATCTTGTCAAACACAGTCTTAATTTAGATGGATCAGTTGTAGTTAAAGAACCTTTAATTCTTAATTTCCGTCTAATAAACTTTTCTTTCTTTTGCTCTAATCTGCCCATTATTTTTTACCCGTCTTACCAGCTTTTCTTAGAATATTCTCATTATTATACTTAATCCCCTTACCTTTATAAGGTTCAGGTGGTTTCAATTTTCTTATTTCAGCAGCAACTTGTCCTACACTTTGCTTATTAATACCTTTAATTTTAATATGAGTAGGATCAACAACCTGGAGAGTAATACCTTCAGGTGCAAAATAATCAACAGAATGAGAGAACCCCAAATTAAGAGAAATATCCTTCCCTTTTTGAAGAGCTTTATATCCAACACCTATAATAGTCAATTCTCTTTCATAACCCGTCGAAACACCAATAACAACATTGGCTAACAATGAGCGATATAAACCCTGCATTGCATTCAAATTCACTTCTTGATTATTACTATTTAACGAAACATTCATAATGTTAGATTCTAATACGACTTTAATATCTTTAGAGACTTCACAGCTGTCCTTACCCAAAGGACCTTCAAAAAACACCTTATTATTGTCAATTATAACATTGACATTAGTAGGTATCACAATAGGTTTTTTTCCAATTCTTGACATCTTTCATCACCGTTAGTTTTTTAAATATTTCACAAACCAATTCACCACCAACATTCATGTTCTTTGCG
>CAYLTM010000004.1:45290-56078 GCA_964386495.1 uncultured Leptospirales bacterium | reverse complement strand
CGGCTTTATTTGTAATTATTCCTTTTGAAGTAGACAAAATCCAAATTCCTGCGTTGTTAAAAACCGGTTTTAAATCTTCAGCTTTAACATAGGCTTTTCTGCTTGGTAAACTTACTTTTTTAATAACCGATATAGTTGATTCATTAAACTGATTATATTTTAGATAAATTTTAATAATATTCTGTTTACTATCTTCATTAACTTTAAAAGATTTAATGAATCCTTCATCTTTCAAAATCTGAATAATTGAAATCTTCATTTTTGACGATGGAATATCAACAGTCTTATGTTTTGCAATAACCGCATTTCTAATTTTTGTCAGCATATCCGAAATTGGATCGTAAGATGCACTCATATATTTCTCCTTAAAATTTTACCAGGACGATTTTACTACGCCAGGAAGTTTCCCTTCACTTGCTAATTTTCTAAAACAAACTCTACACATATCAAATCTTCTCATATATCCTCTTGGTCTTCCACAGACTGCACAACGGTTATGATGACGAATTTTAAATTTCGGCTCTTTTCTCTGTTTAGCAAACATTCTTTCACTAGCCACTGTAATTCTCCTAATTTTAATCTCTAAAAGGCATACCAAAAGAGGACAACAAGGAAAATGCTTCTTCTTTTGTTTTAGCCGTTGTAACTATTGTTACATTTATACCATACATATTACTTACTTTATCAAAATCTATCTCAGGAAATATAATTTGTTCTTTAATAGAAAAATTGTAATTTCCAAAATTATCAAATGATTTTGGAGATACTCCATTAAAATCTCTAACTCTCGGTAATGCAAAATTTACGAGTCTATCAAAAAACTCATACATTATATTATTTCTCAAGGTTACTTTAATTCCGACTTCATATCCTTCACGAATTTTAAAGTTCGCTATAGACTTTTTTGCAAGGGTTTTTACTGGTTTTTGCCCGGTAATTTTACTAATCTCGTCAATTACAGCATTTAATTTAGCACTATTGGAATGAGCATCACCAATACCAATATTGATAACAACTTTCTCTAATTTCGGAACTTGCATAACAGATTTATAATTAAACTGTTTTTTCAAAGCAACCCTAACTTCTTTTGTATATAATTCAGATAATCTAGCAGCCATTTTATTCCTCATTACTTTTAATCAATTGATTTTCCGCATTTCTTGCAAATTCTTTGCTTATCACTATTCTTAATTTCTATACCTAAACGAACACCTTTTTTGCATTTATCGCAAAAATATGATACATTAGATATCTTAAAAGGAAATTCCATTACAATTCGACCACCACTCTGATTGTTCTTGTTCGCTTTTACATGCTTAACTTTTTTGTTAATACCTTCTACAACAACTCTCCCTTTTGTTTTATCAACAAAAAGAATCTTTCCTCTTTTTCCTTTATCATCACCGGAATTAACCGTAACAACATCATCTTTTTTTAATTTAGTGCTAATCATATCAACCTCACTTATAATACTTCAGGAGCTAGTGAGACAATCTTCATGAAGTTTTTATCTCTTAACTCTCGCGCTACTGGTCCAAAAATTCGCGTACCTTTTGGCTCATTCTTATTATCAATAATTGCAACAGCATTATCATCAAACCGTATGTAGGTTCCATCAGTACGTCTAACAACAGATTTTGTTCTAACTATTACTGCTTTTAAAACTGATTTAGTATGAACTTTTTTTCCTGAAGTATCTTTTAAGCCATAATCAGGACTAGAGTCTTTTACTGCAACAACAATAATATCTCCAACTGAAGCATATCGTCTATTTGTTCCACCCAATATTTTTATACATTGAACTTTTTTTACGCCTGTATTATCAGCAACATTTAAGTTAGTCTGCATCTGAACCATATACTTATCCCTTCCAAATTTGCTTTGATTACTTTACTTTTTCAACAATCTGAATCAATCTGTATCTTTTATCTTTAGATATTGGTCTTGTTTCTTCAACTTTAACTATATCACCGATTGAACATTCATTTTTTTCATCATGGCTTTTTATACGTTTTGTAAATTTAATAAACTTTTTGTACAATCTATGTTTCTTCATTGTTTCTATTTCAACAACAATTGTCTTTTCCATTTTATTACTTACAACTTTTCCGACTACTTGTTTTCTATTACTATTCATAATATAAAATCCTAATTTTTAATATCTCTCATATTCATTAATGTTAAAATTCTGGCTATTTTCTTTTTTAAATGACTTATTTCCTTAACATTTGCTACTTTCGAAGTCACCGATTTAAATCGTAGCTCAAAAACTCGTTTTTTAGAATCTTCGAGTGATTTCTTTAACTCAATAACTGTTAACTCTTCAATATTCCCCTTCATAAACATTACCTTTTATTATATTAATCATCAATTTCTAATCAAGTGAAATAACTTTTGTCAAAACAGGTAATTTAGCTGCTGCCGCATGGAAAGCCTCGAAAGCTAACTCCTTTTCAACACCTGACAATTCAAACAAAATCCTGCCTGGTCTGACAATTACTTCATATCCTTCAGGATTTCCCTTACCTTTACCCATACGTGTTTCAGCAGGTTTTTTTGTAAACGGTCTATCAGGAAAAACTCTTATCCAAAGCTTTCCACCTCTTTTAATTTTTCTATTAATAGATATTCTGGCTGCTTCAATTTGCTTGCTGGTTAATCTACCTACTTCAATTGTTTTTATTGCAAAATCACCAAAAACAATTGTCGAACCATTTTGGGCTTTACCTTTAGTTCGTCCTCGTTGTACTTTTCTATGCTTTACTTTTGTCGGCATTAACATAATTAATATCCCTAATAATCACTATTTTAATTTTCTCTTAACTGTATACTTGTCTTCTTCAACATTATCTTTTTTATTAAACACGTCACCATTATAAATCCAAACCTTAATTCCGATAAGTCCATAAGTGGTCAACGCTTCAGTAAAACCAAAATCAATATCAGCTCTTAATGTGTGAAGAGGAATTCTACCGTCTTTATATATTTCCCTTCTAGCCATATCCGCACCATTCAATCGACCGGATATCATTACTTTAATACCTTCTACGCCAGCTCTTTTTGCATTATTAATAGCTTGTTTAATTGCTCTTCTATAAGGCATACGTGTTTCTATCTGCTGTGCAACCATTGTAGAAACAATCTTAGCGTCCTTATCGGGTTTTTTAATTTCAACTATATTAACAAAAACCTTTTTTGTTACGATATTTTGTAAGTTTTTCTTTAACTCTTCAATATCAGCACCTTTCTTACCAATTATCATTCCAGGTTTTGATGTATGAATATAAACATTTATTTTATCGGCTAATCTGTCTATAGTAATTTTCGATACACCGCTATTTTTATACACTTTAGCAATGTATTTCTGAATTCTCAAATCTTCATGAATATTGATTTTATATTCTTTTTTGTCTTCATACCAAATTGAATTCCAACCTCGAATTATACCTGTTCTAATCCCTACTGGATTTACTTTTTGACCCATAGATTTACCTTCGCCTACTTATCTGATAATATTATTGTAATGTGACTAGTTCTCTTCTTTATTCTAGAGGCTCTTCCTCTTGCACGAGGCATAACTCTTTTCATCGTAACACTATGATCAATTACGATTTTTCTTATATAAAGATTCTCATCTCTAATATCAGGATTCTTATATTTAGCATTTGCACCAGCTGAATGAAGAACCTTCAATATTAACTTTGCGCCTTTTCTTGGAATTGCCTTCAAAATATCCATTGCTTCAGCTAATGAATAACCTTTTATTTCATTAGCAACCAATCTAGCTTTATAAGGAGATATCCGACACGTTTTTAAAATAGCTTTACTTTCCATTTGATTCCTCGATACTCTCTATTTCTTCTTAGCAACCTTATCATCTTTACTAGTATGCCCTCTATATGTTCTTGTAGGAGCAAACTCACCTAATTTGTGTCCAACCATATTTTCAGTTACATATACCGGAATGAAAGTTTTACCATTATGCACCATAATAGTATGACCTATCATTTCAGGAAATATCGTTGATCTTCTGGACCATGTCTTAAGCGCTTTTTTTTGAGATGTATTATTTAATTCTTCAATTTTTTTTAATAAAAACGCATCAATAAAAGGGCCTTTTTTTAACGATCTTGACATTTTACTTCCTCTTTGAAATTATCATTTGATTACTATACTTTTTCTTCTTCCTGGTTTTATAACCTTTAGTTGGTTTTCCAGTAGGTGAACAAGGATGTCTTCCACCTGAAGTTTTACCTTCACCACCACCAAGTGGATGGTCAACAGGATTCATTACAACTCCTCTTACTTTAGGTCTTTTACCAAGCCATCTTGATCTTCCTGCTTTACCTATAGTAACGTTAATAAAATCCTTATTTCCAACTTCTCCGATTGTAGCAAAACATTCTTTGTTAATTTTCCTCATTTCACCAGAAGGAAGTTTAACTATACAATTTTTTCCTTCAATTCCAGTAATTTGAGCAAAAGCACCAGCTGATCTAGCGATCTGACCGCCTTTTCCTTTTGTAAGTTCAACATTATAAATATTTGTTCCAATTGGTATGTTCTTCATTGGCATAGCATTGCCTGGTTTAATTTCTACACTTTCACCAGAGACTATAATATCACCAACTTTAACAGATTGTGGAGCAATTATATATCTTTTTTCACCATCTTTATATGAAACAAGGGCGATATAAGAACTTCTATTAGGATCATATTCTACAGTTTCAACAAGACCTTGAATATCAAATTTATTTCTTTTAAAATCGATAATTCTATATTTTTGTTTATGACCGCCACCTTTTCTACGAACAGAAATCTGGTTTTTGAATCCTCGTCCAGCCTTATTAAGCTTACCAACTGTTAATGGTTTATAAGGTTCATCAGTTGTTAGTTCATTAAAATCTAAAACACTCTTAAACCGTAGTGTTTTAGTAATTGGCCTAAATTTTTTAATTCCCATTTTTAATTACCTATTTATCAATTATCAAATAACTTAATTTTATCGCCGCTCTTCAATGTTATAATCGCTTTTTTATATGCATTTTTATAACCAACTTTAAAACGATTTCTTTTCATTTTCGGTCTAACATTTATGACATTTATTCTTTCAGGTGAAACATTAAACAATTTTCTTACTGCATCATCAATCATTTTTTTATTCGCTTTAACATTAACCTGAAAAACATACTTGTTCTCATCCAATATTTGCGTAGCCTTTTCATTAATAATAGGCTTTATAATAACCTGTGTTATTTCCATACATTATTCACCTTTAGAATACTTTTCATTAATACTGTTTAAAGAACTTTCAGTAATAATTAGTTTTTTCGCATAGAATAAATCCCTTCCATTAAGACGATTAACAATATTGTACTTTATATCTTCAATATTTTTCACAGACCTCTTAAGCAGTTCATTTTCCGCATGATAAACCAAAACACCTTTATCTATTTTGAAACTTTTCATGATATTTACAAATTCTTTTGTCTTTCCTTCAGCAACATTGAAATCACTAACAACAATTATAGATTTTTCCTTTGCTTTTAAAGACAAAATGCATTTCATTGCAAGTTTCTTCTGTCTTTTTGGCATATCAATTCTATAATTCCTAGGATGCGGACCAAATACTATTCCACCACCTCTCCACTGAGGAGCTCTTATTGTACCTTGCCTTGCACGTCCAGTTCCTTTCTGTCGCCACGGTTTAATACCACCGCCTCTGACTTCAGCTCTTTGTTTAACTTTACTAGTTCCCTGCCGTAAGTTTGCGTTAGCAGCTTTTATAAACTCATAAATTATCGTATCTATGGGCTCAATACCAAAAACGGCTTCAGCCAATTCCACTTGACCAACTTTTTGCCCATCAATTGAATATTTATCTATTATCATTTATCACACAGATGCTTGAACAACAACTAAAGAATCCTTTCGTCCAGGAACCGCACCACTTATAAAAACGAGGTTTTTCTCTTTAATTATTTTAACAATTTTCAAATTCTTGACTGTAACACGATCAGACCCCATTCTTCCAGCCATTTTCTTTCCTTTCCATACTTTCGCTGGAAATGTATTTGCCCCAATAGAGCCAGGTGCTCTATGAAAACTAGAACCGTGACTGGCTCTACCGCCAGAGAAACCATGTCTTTTTATTGTTCCCGCAAATCCCTTACCTTTTGATTCACCAGTAACACTAACTATTTCATTTTCTGAAAATATTTCACATGTTATCTGAGAACCTATTTCAAGATCATCCTGAAAAGAATCAATTTCTTTTATATGTCTCTTGGGATTAACTGCAGCTTTCTTAAATATTCCAAGTACAGGCTTGGTCACTAATTTTTCTTTTATATCTTCAAATCCAACCTTGAGAGCCAAATATCCATCTTTATTGTCTATTTTTTTTTGCACAACAACATTGGGACCCAGTTCCAACACGGTAACGGGTAATAATCTTCCATCTTCGGTAAACACTTGTGTCATACCTATTTTTTTGCCAACTAAAGCCTTTTTCATAATCTTATCCAAAATGAAGTTTTAAGAATCTAAATAAAAATTTAAATTTTACGAAGATTTAATATCAACAGAAACACCAGCAGGCAACTCTAATTTCATTAGGGCTTCTACCGTATCAGAATTCGGTTCTAGTATATCTATTAACCGCTTGTGAGTTCTTATCTCAAATTGTTCTCGAGATTCTTTATTTACATGGGGAGATCTCAAAACACAAAATTTTTCAATTTTTGTCGGTAAAGGAATAGGTCCCGATACCTTTGCACCACTTCTATTTGTAGTAGCAACAATCTTGGAAACTGACTTATCCAACAACTTAGAATCGAACGATTTTAATTTTACTCTAATTTTAGCCACAACTACCTCATCCATTTTCACTATTTAATTTGCCGGTTTATAACCGGCAAATTACAATACTATGATATTATTTTTGTTACTACGCCTGCACCAACAGTTCTTCCACCTTCTCTAATAGCAAAACGAAGAGTTTCTTCCATCGCTACCGGAGTAATCAACTCAACAACCATTTTAATATTATCACCTGGCATAACCATCTCAACACCTGCTGGCAACTCGATAATTCCGGTAACGTCAGTAGTTCTCATATAGAACTGCGGACGATAATTGTTAAAAAATGGAGTGTGTCTTCCGCCTTCATCTTTAGACAAAACATATACTTCCGATTCGAATCTTTTATGCGGTGTAATAGAACCAGGTTTAGCTAAAACCTGTCCACGCTCAACTTGTTCTTTAGCAGTTCCTCTAAGAAGACAACCAACATTATCACCAGCCATCCCTTCATCAAGAAGCTTTCTAAACATTTCCACACCAGTAACAACCGATTTAATAGTGTCCTTAAATCCAATGATTTCAACCTCATCATTAGTATGAACAGCTCCCCTCTCAATTCTTCCCGTTACAACAGTTCCACGTCCAGTTATAGAAAACACGTCTTCGATAGGCATCAAGAATGGCTTATCCATAGCTCTCTTAGGCTCAGGAACATAACTATCCAATGCTTCAGCCAATTTAACTATACTCTGAACCCATTCACTATCTTTCTTGCCAGCCACTCCATCTTCTAGAGCCTTCAAAGCAGAACCCGTAATAATCGGAGTATCATCTCCAGGGTAATTGTATTTACTCAACAATTCACGAATTTCCATATCTACAAGTTCAATAAGCTCATCCTTGTCGCTCGCAGCCAACATATCAACCTTATTCAAGAAAACTAAAACGTAGGGAACATTTACCTGACGAGCTAAAAGAACGTGTTCTTTAGTCTGAGGCATAGGACCATCTGTCGCAGCAACAACCAATATAGCAGCATCCATCTGCGCAGCACCGGTAATCATATTCTTTATATAGTCAGCATGTCCAGGACAGTCAACATGCGCATAATGTCTTTTCGATGTCTCATATTCCTGATGTGAAGTTGCTATAGTTATCCCTCTTGCTTTTTCTTCAGGTGCATTATCAATCTGATCATAAGCAACCGCCTTATTTGTTCCACCATAAACCAACTGTAAGCAAGTCGTAATCGCGGCAGTCAATGTTGTCTTACCATGATCAATATGTCCAATTGTTCCGACATTCACATGCGGTTTATTTCTTACAAATTTTTCCTTTCCCATTTTTAATACTCCTAATGTTTAATAATTTCAAATCTTACAAAATTTCATAATTTCCTAATGTTAGGTAAATTAAAAAAATATATGCTTTTTCTGTCAATGAATTAATAATAAAAATTGAAAAATTAATAAATTTTTCCAGAAAATTTATTAATTATCGCATCCATCTTTGATTTATTGACCAACTCATATTTTTCAAACTGCATTGAGTATACAGCTCGTCCCTGAGTCAATGAACGTAATACAGTAGAATAACCAAATAAATCAGCCAGAGGAGCATAAGCCATAACCTGTTGAAGCTTTTTCAAAGAATCAATATTTTCAATTCTACCGTTTCTTGAATTTATATCATTAATTACTGAACCAGTATATTCTTCCGGTGTAACTATTTCAATTTTCATAATGGGTTCCAGCAACATAGGTCCTGATTTAAGTGCAGCTTCTCGAACAGCCATATTTGAAACAATCCTAAAAGCAATATCATTTGAATCCGAATCAAAATTATAAATATTTTCAATTTGAACTTTATAATCAGTCATTTTGTAACCAGCTAAAACACCGCCTTGAGAAGAATCTTCAACACCATTCTTAATTGCTGCTATAGTTTCAGGAGATACCAATGTTGATTTATCATTATTCTCAAAAACAACACCTTTCCCTCTTTCTAAAGGTATAATTGTCAACTTTATTCCAGCTTTTTGAGTTTTTCCATTGAAAATATTTTCATAAATCTTTTCAATTGTTGAATTTTTTGTAATAGTTTCTTTATATGTGACTTGAGGCTTACCAACATTAGCATTTAATGAAAATTCCCTTAAAAGTCTATCGATAATAATTTCAAGGTGAAGTTCGCCCATACCACGAATTAAATTCTGACCAGTTTCATCATCTTTTTTTACAATAAAGGTAGGATCTTCCTCTTCAAGACGAGCTAAAGCATTATCAAGTTTTTCCTTATCGGCTTTTGTTTTAGGTTCAATGGCTATAGAAATTACAGGTTCAGGAAATTCCATTTTTTCGAGTAATAGGGGTGATTTTTCGTCGGAAAGGGTATCACCTGTCCGAGCAGTTTTTAATCCCACTAGAGCGACTATATCGCCTGTATAGGCTTCAGTTAAGTCCTCTCTGTCATTCGCATGCATTCTTAAAATACGCCCGATCCTTTCTTTCTTGCAATTATTAACATTATAAACCTGTTCACCAGATTTCAAAATCCCGGAATAAACTCTTAAATATGATAGTTTACCTACATATGAATCTGATCTTATTTTAAAAACTAAACCTATAAACGGTTCTTTATCGCTCATTTCTCTATTGATTAATTCATTATGATCCTTAACATTATGACCAGTAATAAACTTTATATCTTTAGGTGATGGAAGATAATTAATAACTGCATCTAGTACAAGCTGTATGCCTTTATTTTTTAGTGCGGATCCGCATAAAACTGGAAAAATTTTTACCGCTATCGTTTGTTTCCTGATTGAATCGATTATATCGTCATTTGACAAATCGCCTTGACTTAAATATTTTTCCATCAAGTCATCATCATTAATTGTCAACTGATCAATCATCTTGTCACGTTGTACAGTAGCCCGCTCTTTAATGTCGGAGGGTATATCACTAACTTCTATAACTTCACCTTTATCGCCAGTGAAAACCATGAGTTTCATCTTAATTATATCTATTATTCCCTTGAACTGATCTTCCTCTCCACATGGAATTTGAAGAACCACTGGAGTAGCAAATAATTTTTTTTCGATCATATCTACGCAACGATAAAAATCGGCACCAATTCTATCAATTTTATTAACAAAACAGATTCGAGGGGTGTTGTATCGATCCGCTTGATGCCAAACGGTTTCTGTTTGAGGTTCGACACCTGATACTGCATCAAGCACTGTTATTGCTGAGTCGAGAATTCTCAGACTTCTTTCTACTTCAACTGTAAAATCAACATGACCAGGAGTATCAATAATATTTATTCGAGTATTATTCCAAAAACAGGTCGTAGCGGCGGCAGTTATTGTGATGCCTCGTTCCTTTTCCTGTTCCATCCAATCCATTTCAGCGTTACCATCATGGACTTCACCTATTTTATGAGTTTTTCCTGTATAATAAAGGATTCTTTCAGTTAAAGTGGTTTTTCCGGCATCAATATGAGCCATAATTCCAATATTTCTTGTACGATGTAATGGTAAATCTCTAGGCATATTCAAATCCGTAAAAAACTTATTTATAAATTAATTTTACCCATAAAAATACCAGAGTAATACTCTGGTATTTTCTGAAATATTCTATATTTGTATTAAAACTTATAATGAGCAAAAGCTTTGTTAGCTTCAGCCATTTTATGAGTATCTTCTTTCTTCTTAATTGCCGAACCAGAACTGTTAAAAGCATCTATAAGTTCATTCGCAAGTTTTTGATGCATTGTTTTTTCCGAACGACCTCTTGAACAGCTTATTAACCATCTTATTGCAAGAGCCTGTCTTCTTTCAGGACGTATTTCTACAGGAACCTGATAAGTCGCTCCACCAACTCTTCTTGATTTAACTTCAACAAGAGGTTTAACATTCTCTAACGCTTTTTCAAATATTTCAATAGGATCCTTTTCCAATTTATTCTGCATAATGTCCATCGC
>CAYLTM010000004.1:32214-45280 GCA_964386495.1 uncultured Leptospirales bacterium | reverse complement strand
TCGTTTATCATTTCTTGCAGCAAGAAAAAGAGTCTTCTAATCTCGAAGTCCGAGCTGAAGGAATCGAATTGCGAACTGACATTCTCATTAATCGATCAAAAATTTTGGATCAGGTAAAACTTCTCTTTTTATCGGTCTTCTTCTTCTTGGCATACAATTTCCCTTTCTCTTTTATTATGCTTTTGGCCTTTTCGCGCCATACTTAGATCTTGATTTTTTTCTACCATCGACACCTAGAGTATCTAGTGCTCCACGGATAATGTGATATCTCACACCTGGTAAATCCTTTACTCTACCGCCACGAACCAATACAGCAGAGTGCTCCTGTAAGTTATGTCCAACACCTGGTATATATGCAGTAACTTCAATCCCATTTGTTAAACGCACCCTTGCAACTTTTCTCAAAGCTGAATTTGGTTTCTTTGGAGTAACAGTCATTACTCTAGTACAAACCCCTCTTTTCTGCGGGCAGGATTTAAGAGCCGGCGATTTCGTTCTCTTAATTTTCTCTTCTCTGCCTTTTCTTATCAATTGATTTATTGTTGGCATTTTATCTCCTTCCAAAACCTATTTTATGTCAAAAACAATTAATTCAAATTTTTTGTCAAGCAAAATCTAGAATATTTGAAACCTATTCAGATTTTATAGCTTCTAAAACATTTACATCCACAGTATCGGTCTCTGGAACACTCGGCTGTTCTTCGTCATCAACAACAACCCTATCCATGTCACCGATTTCATCTTTATAAATACTCATATCATCATACTTGCTTATTCCTGTACCGGCCGGTATCAAATGTCCTATAATAACATTCTCTTTCAAGCCGCGCAAGTAATCAACCTTACCTTTAATTGCCGCTTCCGTAAGAACCCTTGTAGTCTCCTGGAACGACGCGGCTGAGAAAAACGATTCAGTATGAAGCGATGCTTTTGTAATACCCATCAAAACTGGCTCTGCCGCTGCACTATTGCCACCTTCAACTGAAACGCGATCATTTTCATCAGTAAAAGCAAATTTGTCAGCGATTTGATCAATTACAAATTGAGTATCACCCGGTTCTGTAATTCTAACTTTACGTAACATCTGTCGCACAATTATCTCAATGTGCTTATCGTTAATACCGACACCTTGAAGACGATAAACTTCCTGAACCTCATTAACAAGGAATTTCTGCAATTCAGAACGTCCTTTAACTCTTAAAATATCATGAGAATCAATAGATCCATCATCTATCTTTTCACCCTTACGAATATAATCGCCATCTTGAACCCGAAGGAATTTAGAAGCAGGAATTGAATATTCAAAAATCCCATCCTCGCCCTCAATTTTAATTTTTCTTTTATTCTTTACTGTTTCCCCAATAATAACTCTACCGTCAATTTCCGCAAGTGTAGCTTTATCTTTTGGAACCCTTGCTTCAAACAAGTCATCAACGCGAGGTAATCCTCCCGTAATATCCTTATTCTTTTCGACTTCTTTAGTTATTTTCGCAACAATCTTTCCAGCCTTTACATACTCACCATCTTCACACATCAAGTAAGCACCCTTTGGCAATAGATAAGTTATAGGTTCGCTGCTTTTTCCAAAAACATTTATTCGCGGCTGAAGCCTTTCAGTTTTATATTCAACTATAACTTTTCTTTTGTTTCCGCTCAATGGTTCAATTTCTTCAATTAAACTTTTATTAAGTTCAATATCTACAAATTCTATCTGTCCGTCAATCTCGGTTACAATTGGTTCCATCATTGGGTCGAATTGAATTAGCACTTCATTTCTTTCGTAATATCCGCCTATGGAAGCCAATACTATAGAACCCGCATTAATTGGTACAGAATGAACATCACCCAAGACGAATATTTTACCATCGACAATTTTAACAAAGCCAGAGTTTTTAGAAATTTCTATTTCACCTGCTTTATTCTTTTTTAATTTTGAGCCAGGATAAATCTTATCAAATTCATTAACCAATATCTCATCAGTTTTATCAATATTAACTTCAACAACTATTCGTTGAACTTCGATGTAACCACGCCTTACTGAAAGATTTATTCCTTCATCTGTTTTAATAGTTTTGAATGTTATATTTTTTACATAAACAGGATAAGCAAATTTAACCTGATTTTCATTAACCGAACCAGTAGCTATACCACCGATATGAAATGTTCTCATGGTCAACTGAGTACCTGGTTGTCCAATTGATTGTGCCGCAATAATTCCAACAGCCTCTCCAATTTCGATTGGTCTATTTGTTGCAAGGTTTCTACCATAACATTTTACACAAACTCCATGTCGAGCTTCGCATGTCAATACCGAGCGAATCTCAATAGAGTCAATATTTAGAGCATCAATTTGATCCGCAATTTCTTCGGTAATGACCTCATCTTCTTTTGCTATAAGATCGTTTGTTACTGGATGATACAAGTCATACAACAGTGTTCTTCCGATTACTCTCGAACCTAGTGAATCAATTATCTCGTCACCCTCTTTTATCGCTGCGATATCAATACCTACAGTTGTTCCGCAATCATGTATCGTTGTAACGACATCTTGTGCTATATCTACAAGCCTTCTGGTTAAATATCCAGCATCAGCAGTTTTTAACGCAGTGTCCGCAAGTCCTTTACGTGCACCGTTTGTTGAAATAAAATATTCCAGGACATTCAATCCTTCTTTAAAATTTGAAGTAATTGGAATATCGATAATTTCACCGCTTGGTTTCGCCATAAGTCCACGCATACCAGCAAGCTGTTTGATCTGTTGCTTGCTGCCTCTTGCTCCAGACTGAGCCATAACGTAAATATTATTAAACCCATTTTCTGATTTTGCTAAGTTTTTCATCATAACATCGGAAACAATATCAATAACGGAAGTCCATTTGTTGATTACTAGATTAGCACGCTCGTCATTTGAACGCATACCATTTCTATGGTCTTCCTCGATTTTTTCCACTTCTTTATAAGCTTCTTTAATAATATCATACTTTTCTTCAGGTATAATAATATCCGACACAGAAATTGTTGGAGCAAAATAAGTACCATACTTGAATCCAAAATCCTTGATATCATCAAGAAGTATTACTGTCTCCTTAACTCCATAATTCTGGAAAACCTTTGCAATAATTTTTCCTAATTCTTTTTTATCCACTACGATATTAACAAATGGAAAATCAGCAGGAAGTGCTGAATTAAAAATTATTCTGCCAGGCGTTGTTTCCAATATAACATTATTTTGTAAAAATTTTATTTTAGAACTCAAATCTATAATACCATATTCAACAGATCTATTGACTTCATCCATATCATCAAAAGTTTTAGTAACGGAATCTTTTTTGGAATTTTCACTTGTTAGATAGTAAATTCCTAAAACTATATCCTGCGAGGGAGTAACTATCGGCTCGCCATTTGCGGGTGATAACAAATTATTTGTCGAAAGCATAAGTGTCCAACATTCAAGCTGAGCCCTTGGTGAAAGTGGAACATGCACTGCCATCTGGTCACCATCAAAATCGGCATTATACGCGAGACAAACTAAAGGATGAAGTTTTATTGCTTTGCCTTCAACGAGAACCGGTAAAAAAGCCTGAATTCCTAACCTATGTAGTGTTGGTGCTCGGTTTAGTAAAACAGGATGTTCAGAAATAACCTCTTCAAGAACTTCCCAAACCTCAGTAACCTCACTTTCCGTCATTCTTTTAGCTGACTTAATATTTGGCACATAACCTTTATCAACCAAACGTCTCATTATAAAAGGTTTGAATAATTCAATAGCCATTTTTTTTGGTAAACCACATTGATAAATCTTCAATTCGGGACCAATAATTATAACAGATCTACCGGAATAGTCTACTCTTTTACCAAGTAAATTCTGTCTAAAACGCCCCTGCTTACCTTTAAGCATATCACTTAAAGATTTTAAAGGTCGATTTCCTTTTCCTTTAATTGCTTTTTTTCGTTTACTATTATCAAACAAAGAATCAACAGCTTCCTGTAGCATTCTTTTCTCATTTTTCACAATAATATCAGGAGCTTTAAGCATTAATAATCTTCGTAGACGATTATTTCTATTAATTACTCTACGATAAAGATCATTCAAATCAGAAGTTGCGAATCTTCCGCCATCGAGCTGAACCATAGGTCTCAATTCCGGCGGTATAACTGGAACAACATCGAGTATCATCCACTCTGGTTTATTTACAGAATCTCTGAAAGCTTCTATAATTTCTAACCGTTTGATTAACTTCTTGTCAATATTTTTCCCATTAGTCTGAAGATCCATAATGTGAGCACGAAGATTTCTTGCTTCAGTATCAAGATCTATATCAAGCAACAATTCCTTTAAAGCGGATGCCCCCATATCGGCAACCATTGAATCACCATACTTCTCATAAAGGTTTGAATATTCTTCCTCATCGAGAAGTGTTCCTCTAGTTATACCATCAGCTTCAGCTTTTCCAGGATTAATTACAATATATCTCTCATAGTATACAATTTTCTTCAAATCGCTGATAGACATATTTAAAAGAAGTCCCATTCTTGATGGTACCGATCTGTAAAACCATATATGGGCAACTGGAGCGGCCAACTCTATATGCCCGCCTCTTTCTCTTCTAACTTTATAATGTGTTACTTCAACACCGCATCTATCACAAATTACACCAGCATATCTAACCGATTTAAATTTACCGCAAAAACACTCCCATTCTTTTGTCGTACCAAAGATCTTCTCACAAAAAAGGCCATCTCTCTCTGGTTTTAAAGTTCTATAATTAATAGTTTCCGGTTTTTTTACTTCACCAAAAGACCATTCCTTTATAACTTCCGTGGAAGCTAATTGGATTTTTATCGAATTAAAATCATTAAAATCTCTCATTTTTTTTCCTTAACTTTTAAGAGTATTACATTACACATTTTTTATTGAGCCAATTTTAATTTTTTGTCTGTTTTTACCATATGAATCCGACCACTCAGACAAACTAATTTCCTTGTCATCATTATCAAATATTTTAATATCCAAAGCCAAACCTCTCAATTCCTGCACAAGAACATTGAATGATTCAGGGACACCAGGTGTTGTAGTATAATGACCTTTAACTATAGCCTCATACATTCTAGCCCTGCCAAGCATATCGTCAGATTTTACAGTTAATAATTCCTGTAGAGTATAAGCCGCTCCATATGCTTCAAGAGCCCAAACTTCCATTTCTCCAAGTCTTTGTCCGCCGAATTGAGCTTTACCACCAAGCGGCTGCTGCGTAACAAGTGAATAAGGACCAGTTGATCTAGCATGAATTTTATCATCTACCATGTGTGCCAATTTAATCATGTAAATATATCCGGTCATAACCTTGTTATGAAATGGTTCACCAGTTCTCCCATCGTATAAAACCGATTTTGAATCTTCAGGAAGTCCATTTTCTCGAAGCATTTCCTTGATTTCATATGGTTTAGGACCATCAAAAATTGGACACTCCATTAAAGCTCCAATTTTATTCGCTACCCAACCAAGTTCTGTCTCTAACAACTGACCAATGTTCATACGAGAAGGTACACCCAATGGATTTAAAACAATATCAACAGCAGTTCCATCTTCCATAAAAGGCATTTCATATTCAGGCATAATCCTAGAGATTACTCCCTTGTTTCCATGTCTTCCTGCAATTTTATCACCAACAGAAATTTTTCTTTTTTTAGCTATAAAGACCTTTACAAGCTCTTCAACTCCGGCTGCTAGTTCATCACCATTGGATCGTGAAAACTTTCTAACATCTATAACAATTCCTTCTTCTCCATTTGGTACCCGCAAAGAAGTATCGCGAACTTCTCTCGCTTTCTCACCAAAAATAGAATGAAGTAATTTATACTCTGGTGTAATATCCTGTTCACCTTTAGGGGTAACTTTTCCAACAAGAATATCATTAGGTTTAACATAAGCACCAACTCTAACTATACCATTTTCATCCAAATTTTTAAATGCCTTATCGCTCAAATTTGGAATATCCTTTGTAATTGCCTCTGCACCAAGCTTCGTTTCTCTTGCTTCAATTTCATATTGTTCAATATGTACAGATGTTAATACATCATCCTTTACTAATCTTTCAGATAACAAAACAGCATCTTCGTAATTGTAACCCATCCAAGGCATAAAAGCTACTAAAAGATTCTTTCCTAGAGCCAGTCTTCCGGCATCAGTAGAAGGACCATCAGCAATAACATCACCTTTTTTTACCTTAATCCCAGTTTTTACAATTGGTTTTTGATTAAAACAAGTGCTCTGATTTGTACGCTTATATTTCAATAAGCAATATTCATCAATTTCGCCACTTTTAATTTTTACACGAATTTTATTTGCGTCAGACTCTATAATATCGCCATCTCTTTTAACTGTAACCATTACACCAGAATCTCTTGCAGCACGACATTCCATACCTGTTCCAACATATGGAGCTTCTTCTACAAGAAGTGGAACAGCTTGTCTCTGCATATTTGATCCCATTAACGCTCTGTTAGCATCATCATGTTCTAAAAAAGGAATTAATGCGGTTGATATAGAAAAAATCTGCTGCGGAGATAAATCCATATATTGAATTTCAGAAGGTTTTTTGTAAACAAAATCCGCTCTATTCCGGCATGGGATTAAATTGCTTACCAATGATCCATCTTCGGAAATTTCCATATTAGCCTGAGCAACAAAATATCTATCTTCTTCGGTCGCTGTTAAATAATCAATTTTATCAGTAACTTTTCCATTATCCATTTTTATATATGGTGTTTCTATAAAACCGTAATCATTTATACGGGCGAAAGCACTTAACGAAACTATTAAACCGATATTCGGTCCTTCCGGAGTTTCGATAGGGCACATTCTGCCATAGTGTGTCGGATGAACGTCACGAACTTCGAAACCAGCACGATCTCTAGATAACCCTCCCGGTCCTAACGCATTCAATCTTCTTTTATGAGTTAACTCAGAAAGCGGATTTGTCTGATCCATAAACTGTGAAAGCTGACTTGTGCCAAAAAACTCGTTAATCACCGCTGAAATAGGCTTAATACTAATAAGAGCCTGTGGTGTTATAGCATCAAGATCCTGTATTGTCATTCTTTCTTTTATTACACGTTCCATTCTCTGGAATCCAACTTTCAACTGGTTCATTAACAACTCACCAACTGAACGCACTCGTCTGTTACCTAAATGATCGATATCATCCACAACATACCGGTCAGCTTCCGCAATCAGAAACAGAATATACTTTACTGTTTGAACAATATCATTTGGAAGAAGAGTATCCGATTCTTCATCCTTTTCGTAGGTAAATTTCTTATTTATTTTATAACGTCCAACTTTTCCAAGAGAATAAGTCTTAGGATTAAAAAACAGTCTTCTAAATTCAGATTCAGCATTTTCCAATGTTGATAATTCACCAGGTCGCATGTTATCATGAATAGCTAAAAGAGCGATCTGAACATTAGACATATTTTCGATTTTATCAAGATCAAGCTGTTTAGTTATAAATTCATGTTCGCGTTGAAGAGTACTAACAAGATAATCATCTTCTTTGTTATTAGGAAATTTAATTAAACTGATTATTTTAACGTTTTCTTTTTTAAGCAAATCTATCTTATCAAGATTGATTTTATCACCAATTTCAACAAGTATTTCTCCAGTTTCTGGTGCAACTATTGTTTTATTTACTCTATGACCAAGAATATAATCAAATTTCTCGTCAGTATCTAGGTCAATCTCTTCACTTTCATAAAACAGATTAATTATTTCCTCATCAGTTTCATAACCCAATGCTCGAATAATGATCGTTATCGGGAATTTTTTCTTTTTGTCAATACGTGCAATAAGATACCCTTTAGTATCCATTTCTATTTCAAGCCATGAACCTTTATCAGGAATTACCCTAGCGGCATAAATTCTTTCCTTGTCGTCATACGAGAAAAATATACCAGGTGAACGGTGTAGCTGATTAACAACTACTCTTTCCGCACCATTTATAATAAATGTGCCTCTATCAGTCATTAAAGGAATGTCTCCCATATAAACTGACTGTTCTCGCACTTCCATGTTATCTTTTTTAATTAATCTAATAATAGATTTCAAAGGAGCAGCATAAGTCACGTCTCTTTCTTTACATGCTAACTCAGAATATTTCGGTTCTCCAAGTTCATACTCAGTATATTCAAGCACAACATCTTCGTGAGGACTTTCTATAGGAAATGTTTCATTAAACACAGCCTGTAATCCTTGATTCTTCCTTTTTGCCGGAGGAACATTTTCTTGTAAAAACCAGTCGTAAGATTTTGTTTGTATTTCTATTAAATCAGGTAAGTCTATTTTCTTTTTGATTTTGCCGAAATTAATTACCTTAACTTCTTTATGCATTTATTTTCCTCAGGGTTAATAATATTTGTACAAATATTTAGTCCGGCAATGTAATTGCCGGACCAGAGAAGATTAAATTATTTTACCTCAACCGTAGCGCCTGCTTCAGTTAATTTTTTCTTGACTTCTTCTGCTTCAGCCTTGTTTACTTTTTCTTTCACAGCTTTTCCGCCTGCTTCAACAAGATCTTTAGCTTCTTTCAAACCAAGACCGGTTAATTCACGAACAACTTTGATAACATTAATTTTGTTAGCGCCATGTTCTTTCAGAATTACATCGAATTCTGTTTTTTCTTCAACTGCTTCTGCAGCTGCTCCAGCAGCCGCTGCTACCGCAACCGGTGCCGCTGCCGAAATACCGAATTTCTCTTCCATTGCTTTTACTAATTCAGCAGCTTCAATTAGTGTCAAACTGCCTATTGCATCAAGCAACTCACTTGTAGATAACTTTGCCATCTTCTTTTCTCCTTATATTTAATGATAAACAAGTTAACACAGATAAACTGTGAAACCTATAAGTATCTCAACCGTTATTTTTTTCCGCAACCGCGTTTATGCCTCTAGCTAGAGAAGCCATAATCTGATTTGTACCAACAGCTATACCACGTGCCGGACCATTTATTAAAGACATTATCTGAGATAGTAAAACTTCTTTTGATGGTAATGATGCCAATTTTCTAGTAGCAACTTTATCAAAAACTGTTCCGTCTATCACTGACAGGAAATAATCAAAATTTTCTTTTTCTTTAGCGAAATCGCTAAGAACTTTAGCCATTTCTCCAACCTGATCACCGGAAAAAACTACGCCAATTGGTCCAGTAATTTTGTCATCTATTTCCGCATAATTCATCTCTTTCAAAGCTCTGCGGAACATATTATTTTTTACAACTTTAAACAAACCACCCTTGCTACGAATATTCCTTCTAAGTGGAGTTAAATCTGCTACCTTAATTCCAGAATAATGTGTCAATATAAAGTTTTTATTAACTTTCAGCTTTTCTTTACAAAATTCTACTAATTCAGTTTTTTTTGATTTTAACATTACTTGTCCATCCCTTTATAGTTTAATTTAACACCTGGACCCATTGTTGAACAAAGAGTAACAGATTTGATATAATTACCCTTAGCATCTGATGGTTTATCTTTTACTATTTGTGAATATACTGCACGGACATTTGCATCAATATCATCAGTTGTAAATGATACTTTGCCAATACCAATATGAATTACACCAGTTTTATCGGCTTTATATTCAATTTTCCCTTTACGCAGTTCATTAATAATACCTTTGATATCATTAGTAACTGTTCCCGCTTTCGGTTTAGGCATTAAACCCTTTCTTCCAAGAATAGGACCAAGCTTCCCTACCTTAGTCATCATATCTGGTGTCGCTACTACAGCTTCGTAATCAAGCCAACCACCCTGAATTTTTTCTATTATTTCGTCAGCACCAACAAAATCAGCTCCGGCTTCCTTTGCTTCGTTCTGTTTGTCGCCTTTACAAATAACCAAAATCCTAAGACTTTTACCATTACCTGCCGGTAGAGTCAAATAACCTCGTACATTCTGATAACTCTTATGCATAACTTTTACAGATATTTCCACAGTTTCGTCAAATTTCGCAAACTTAGTCTGTTTCATTAAATCTATTGCTTCACTAACGGCAGCAAGTTTCGTTTTATCTACCTTGCTTCTCGCTTCGGTAATTTTCTTTCCTCGTTTCATCTTTTCCTCACTCAGAATTATAATTCGACTGTAACACCCATAGAACGTGCGGAACCCGCAATAATCTTTATTGCCGCTTCAACATCATAGCAATTAAGATCTTCCATCTTAGCTTTTGCTATCTCTTCTATTTGTGTTCTGTTTAGTTTTCCAACTTTCGTTTTATTAGGTTCACTTGAACCGCTTTCGATCTTCAACGATTTTTTAATCAAAATTGAAGCTGGCGACATTTTAACAACAAACTCGTAGGTCTTGTCTTCAAATACTGTAATCAATACAGGTACAATCATCCCCAACTGCTGAGTCTTTGTTCTGTCATTAAAAGCTTTACAAAACTCAGGAATATTTAAACCCGCCTGTCCTAAAGCTGGTCCAACTGGAGGTGCTGGATTAGCCTGTCCGCTTGGTATCTGAAGCTTAATTTGCTTTACTATTTTTTTCTTTCTCTTAGGTGCCATAACTGTTCCTTCTTAATTTCTTTTTTATACTTGGTATAATAAATTTTACAAAGTTTTCTTTAAAATGCTATTTTAAATCTTTCGAACTTGAAGATAATCCAACTCTACTGGAGTACCTCGACCAAAGATTTCAACCTTAACCCGAATTCTTCCTTTATCCGGAAATACTTCCTCAATAACCCCGGAGAAAGAATTGAACGGACCATCAACAACCTTAACCTGATCACCAACTGAAAATTCAATTGAAACCTGAACCTTTTCTTTTACAGTTTTTTCTTTTTTCTGCTCAAACAATATAGAATTTACTTCATCATCTCTTAGTGGTTTCGGTCGCTTCTCACCAAGATTTCCAACAAAATTCGTTACACCGGGAGTAGTCTTCACAACACCCCAAGCCTCATCATCAAGCTCCATGTTAATAAGAATATAGCCAGGCAGTGTCTTTTTCATGCGAGGCTTTCTCTTCCCATCCTTAGCAAGATAATGGTCCTCATAGGTAGGAATTTTAATCTCCCCAACCTTTCCTTCAAGTGCCAGATTTCGAACTTTCGTTTCGATTGCCAGCTTAACCTTATTCTCATGACCGGAATAAGTATGAACGACAAACCATTTCTTCATTTTTACTGTATCACCAATTTAATAATTTGATAAATGACGGAATCAACAACCCATAGAAAAACTGACACAATAATCAATGTTACCAGCGTAATAAATGTTAGGCGTGACACCTCTTCTTTATCCGGCCAACTGATCTTCTTGACTTCATCTTTAGAATCCAACAAAAATCTGAATAACTTTTTCACAACAATACCTTCTAATTACTAAGCTTTTGTTTCTTTATGAACAGTATGACGTTTGTCGAATTTACAATACTTCTTCAACTCAACTTTTCCAGTAGTGTTTTTTTTATTCTTTTTTGTTGAATAATTTTTTCTTTTACACTCTGAACATTGTAACAATATTATGTCTCTCATAGTAAAACCTTTATTTTATTTAATACTAAATGAGGAATTCACATAGCCCACGACCAGAATCGAACTGGTGACCTTTTGCTTACCATGCAAATGCTCCACCAACTGAGCTACGTGGGCACATTTTTACCGATTTACCGACCTATGCCTTTTTTTGTCAATTTTTTTTAGAAAAAAAAGGGCTCTTTAGCGTTTTTTTTGCATTTAATGACAATTCTAACCATTTTTCAACAAATATTGAACCAAATAATAGCTATATACATTAAAACAGCAATAAAAATCACTTTATGTTTTCTCACTGAGAATTTACTATATTCATAAAACCGCAGCCATAATCCGCAAAAGTCGAACGAATTTTTCTGAAATTTTCAGGATTCATACGTAAAGCGAGGATACCAACAATGAAGCTCATTTATTAAGCATCTTTACATAACACAGTGACATGTCAAATATTTTTTGTATTGCTCGATTAGTTTAGTGGATATGTTCATATCCTGATGGTAATTATGTCTCGCCGCCTAGGCGGTGGAGGATCGTTTCCGCCACAAATTTTTGAGCAATTTTACTTTAATTAGCGCTTAAAAGTATATCTGAATTATTATTTTTAGGGGAGTTTACGAGTTGCGAAACCTCAACATAAATCATTTCTTCTGAAGTATAGGGAGTCTGTAAAATATCAATTTTCAACCCGTCAGTAAGCCATTCAAACTCTAAATCTTTTGAAATAATTACCGGCATACGCTCATGAATATTCCTTACTAAATCATTCGGTTCCGTAGTCATAATCGTGAAGGTTTTCAATTGCTCCCCTGTAGATTTATCTAACCATAAATCCCATAATCCAGCACAGCAGAATATTTCATTACTTTTCATTTTTATTAGAAAAGGTATTTTTTTGCGATCTATTGTTTTCCATTCGAAAAAACCGGTCATTGGGATAAGACATCGACGACTAATGAAGAGCTTACTATAAGATGGTTTCTCCAGAACTGTTTCTACCCGGGCATTAATCATTTTATAACCTATAGCTGCAGATTTTGCCCAATATGGAACAAGTCCCCAGCGGAATGAACTCAGCATGGCGGGATCATCATTTGCTATGAGGGATAGCTGTTGACCCGGGGCAGCATTATAAACCGGTTGAAACAATTCCGGAACCTGCACATTCAGACGTTTCTCTATAACTTTTTTTTCCGCGACAAAACAAAATCTACCGCACATAAAAACCACCATATAATAGGAAGTTAATCCCGAATAATAATGCTTTATTTTCCTGACAATAGCTTTTCAAAAGATTCATTTACAGCATCGGATAACGCTTCTACGGAAATTTTTTTGAGTTCGGCAATATGCTCATATACATACTTCACATAGGATGAACGATTTTTATTACTTCTGACTTTCTGCGGAGTTAGATACGGAGAATCTGTTTCAAATAGAATTTTATCTATAGGTACATATTTTGCCGAGTCCTGGATATTCTCTGTTTTTTTGTAAGTAACATTTCCAGCAAACGAAATATAA
>CAYLTM010000004.1:29217-32204 GCA_964386495.1 uncultured Leptospirales bacterium | reverse complement strand
CCCATATCCAATAGAATTTTAGCGTCGTGGGGGGTTCCGGAAAAACAATGAATGATTGCTCGTTCTACTTGATTATTTCGTAAAATTGAGATAGTATCTTCAATTGCGTTTCTGGAATGCACAATTATCGGCAAATTAAGTTCTTTAGCTATTTGTATCTGCTTTTCAAAAAGCTCCCGTTGAATCTCTTTATTATGCTTCATCCAGTGGTAGTCAAGACCTGTTTCGCCGAGTGCGAAAACCCGATCCCGATAATCGGAATTCTTTAGAGCGATTAACCTTGCCCGAACACCATCAATCTGTTCATCTGTGTAATCTGACGCTGGGTGTATTCCAAAAGCGATATAGACAAATTCGTGTTTTTTAAAAAAATCTTCAGCCCAGTCGAAGCGATCATAATCAACAGAAACCTGGACCGCTTTATGAATTCCGTTTTCCCTCATTTCAGATATAATCATATTTTCATCGAGATTATATTCTTCTATACATATATCAAAGTGAGCATGTGTGTCAATCAAATATTCCATTATTATTTACCAGCTAAGTTATGATTAGTTTTTTAATCAGTTAATAGTGATATTTGAATTTTTTAAAATCAAGTAGATCACCATGAACTATTTAATATTACTACCGTTTAATCAATAGTTAATTTACTGTAAAGCAAAAAGTTAATTGTGTCAGAGTACTTTTTTACGCCAAACGATTAAAAATTATTGACAATAATACTAATCGTTTATTCAGTTAACGGGGGTAAAGGTGAGCAGAAAAGACGAAAAAAGTTATAGAAGCTACCGCAAGTGTGATTCGATTGCTGCTGTAAATTTTGAATTTGCCTTCGTTGGTTCGTCAAATTTACAGGAAGAGAAAAACAAGGGCAAACGTTTGAAAAATTCCGCTTGGTGGCGGAAAAAAATTGCAAATGGTATTTGTCATTATTGCGGCGAGAAGTTCAAACCCGGCGATCTTACTATGGATCATCTAGTACCGCTTGTTCGAGGAGGTACCTCTGAAAGAATTAATCTGGTACCGGCATGCAAAGACTGTAATAATAAAAAAAAATACCTTCTTCCTCTAGAGTGGGAAGAGTATGTAAATAATATAAAAAAGAAATAAATAATGGGCGAAAGTAATACAAAATCAATCGTGAAAAACGACATACTTTTTCTTCAAGGAGAAAGTTATGGTAGTTTTTACTATTTACATTCAGGTACGTTAGAGATTCTTTCTGCGGATGCTGAGTATAATGGACTGGATAAGTCTTTAATACTGCCAAATAGCCGAAGAATCGGTATAATACAGGAAAAATCCTTTGTCGCAGGTTTTGCGAATAAGACTATCCGTGCAATGTCGGAGTGTGCTATCCAGGAATATCCAATTCCATCACAGGGATTTCAGGTATTTGCCGTAAAAGATCCTGCCACTTCCGGTTTGTTTCTGCAGCATCTTATGAAACGTGTAGATAATTCACTAGCGGATCTCAATAGAGCAATCAAGCTTTATCAGAATCTTTACAGAGTTAGCGATAATCTGGCTGTTCTTTTTAAAGAATTATCTGCGATTGAACTTCCGAACACACTAAAAGAGAGAGCCGACAGTTTATATAAAGAATTCGCAGCAAATACGTCAAATATTCCTGCTAATATTGATGCGAAATTTATTATAACCGATAGAGCAAAAATTTTTAAAAAAACCTACGACATGCCAGAATATAGTCCGGAAAATCTTCTAAATACCGATTTTACAGAACTTTCAAAAAAGATTATTTCTATTAATAAAACAATTTTCCCTCACATTATCAAAGCTGACCCTTCTATAGCATTAATAATGTATAATAAAATCACAGATAGTATAAAAAAACTTTTCGGTTGTATTGAAGATGTCGGTAAAAAATTAGATTCGGAAATGACGATAGCTTTCGGTGCAGCTAATAGCTGGACATCAGTTCTTTTTGACGCAAATGCTCTGAGAGACTGGTATTCAAGCGGAAGACTATCTCCTGAATTTATTAAAGACTTCATTGGTATAATTGAAAAACTTTATAACGCATATGGTGAAGTAACCGGTTTCAACTCTAACGAAATCCTTCCTGGACTTGATAAAGCTAAACAGTTTGTGTCATCTAACGCTGAACAGTCTATGGTTTCTCCGAAAGCGGACTCTACGCCTACGGCTGCCGGAGAGGCACTTCCGTCAATAGAGATTGACCAAAATGTTATCCGGTTATATGCAAACTCGATACAACAGATATTCCAATTTTCTGCCGCCGGTGCTGATTTACAGAAGGAATTACTTCAATCGCTAAATGAATTTAAAAAAATGCGTAATCCTTTTGATACGGATTCTGACGCTCGCAAAATTCGCCGTGCGGTAACAAAAGCTTATTGGGATCTCTTTACGCTTGTTTACATGCGGCTTAAATCCTCACCACCAGCTGTTCCGGCTCCAGTGAAATTATTTTTAATGTATGGATATCTCGATGAAAATATGGTTGATCAGGAACAAATAATTATTCTGCATAAAATGGCTTCGGATAAATACAAACCTAACCGCATACCAATTTTATATGAGCATGAATTTCTTTCATATATTTTCGCGAAAAAGGAAGAACCTTCAGTTAATGAAATGGGTTTGAACTATTTGAAAAATCTACAGGAAAGATGCAAAACTGCCCGAAAGGGTGAAAACCCAATGGATGAGCTAGACGATCCGGTAAAAAAGACTATTTACGAAATACACAACCGTTTAGCAACTACAGCGAGTATTTGTTCTGGATCAAGATCTACCGCTTTTCCAATATTTAATAATCAACTTGTAAAAGGAAATATTACGAATTTCATATATACTAAGTCAGAAATTGAAAAAGCTGTTGAAGAAATTATCAGCATTGATTATTCATTATTTTACCGAGAAACTGTCGCGAAACTCAGTATAGCGCGAGAAGTCGTCGAAGAAGAGGTTCTTCCTTATATTGTCATTCTGCCGATTAT
>CAYLTM010000004.1:27669-29202 GCA_964386495.1 uncultured Leptospirales bacterium | reverse complement strand
AAGTTGAGCCTCAAAACGCTGAAATATTATTGGTGGAACGAGCAAAAAAACACGTGCGCGAATTGTTGTTCCTGCGGTGTTTATGGGTGACATAAAAAAAAGCCTCTCTCATTCATTTGCACTGTTCAGATGGGAGCTCAACAGAACCATTAAAGGCGGAATGTGGGCGGATCCTATAGAAGGAGGTCTGACAGGAGCTTATTCGGATTATGTACAGTTTTTCAAAAAAAATTCAAAACTTTCAACCGAAGCTAAAGCGAGACTTTCTGACAGGCTTAAAGGTCTTAGAAATAACGTACGGGAAATGTTTGCTGAAGATTACTATCTCTGGTTATTTTATGAAAAACAAAAAATAATGAAACTGAATCCTGTCGTACGAGATATGTTTTATAGATATTTGCCTTTTAAAAAAGATATTCGTGATGAACTTGAAAAAATGCCGGCATTTCAGGACAGTGCTATGCGTTTTAAAAATATTAGAACACGAGTGATACTTGGTCAAACAAGTAAGTTCAGAAAATATCTCGATCCGGTAAACGGATATCCGCCGGAAATTCAGCATTATTTGGATTTTCTTCAAATGTAAAATTTTCAATATGGAGGATTTATGTATCAGTTAACTATGCTTTTCGCAGGATTAATTTTTTTATTGCTTTCGTCGGTTAAGGTTATCAAAGAATATGAGAGAGCCGTTATCTTCAGACTTGGCAGACTTATTCAACCACCCCATGGACCAAAAGGACCTGGAATAATTCTTGTAATACCTTTCATTGATAGGATGGTAAAAGTCAGTTTGAGAACAGTAGCAATGGATGTGCCGCCGCAGGATATTATTTCAAAAGACAATGTTTCATTAAAAGTAAATGCTGTCGTATACTTTAGAGTCATGGATGCGAATAAAGCGATAGTTGAAGTGGAAGATTATATTTACAACACATCACAGTTAGCACAGACAACTCTTCGAAGTATATTAGGAAGCGTTGAACTTGACCAGCTTCTTGCGGATCGTGAAAGAATCAATTCTGATCTACAGACAGTGCTGGACTCACAGACTGATCCTTGGGGTATTAAGGTATCGGCGGTCGAAATTAAACATGTTGACCTTCCTCAGGAAATGCAGCGTGCCATGGCTAAACAAGCTGAAGCCGAGCGCGAAAGGCGGGCGAAAATTATTGCAGCAGAAGGTGAGTGTCAAGCTGCGGCAAAAATGGTTGAAGCTGCCGCTATGATGGAAATTCATCCAATTGCACTGCAGCTGCGTTATTTGCAGACATTACAGCAGGTAGCGTCTGAAAACAACTCGACAACATTATTTCCAATACCTATTGACCTTTTCAAACATTTTTTGGATAAAAAATAGTTTTCATGTATTCAGATTGTCGAGATATATAATCTGTATAAATCGACATCCTGATAGAATAAAGGATAGATTAAAAGTAGCTCCTGTAAATTAATACAGAAGCTACTTTTTACAGAGAACTTAATATAAGGTGCTTATGAATATAGCAGTTGTGATACGTGTAACCCCTGATA
>CAYLTM010000004.1:11888-27646 GCA_964386495.1 uncultured Leptospirales bacterium | reverse complement strand
GGCTAAAACATTTTACAGAATTAGCAAGTCAGATGAAGACGCTATTGAAAAGTCATTGCTGTTGAAAAAAGAAACCGGTGCTGTTGTTACTGTTATTACATGCGGTGGCGATTTTTCTGAAAAATGGCTTCGTTATTGTCTCGCGCTTGGTGCTGATAGAGCCGTACTGATTTCGGCTAATAACATGAACAGTTTACTGGATGAGGCTAAGGCTGTAAGCAATTTCATTATTCAAGAACAGTTTGATATTATTCTGACCGGAAGTTTCTCTGAAGATTACTGCACATCAGCATATGGTTCGATTATTGCCGAGTTGATTAATTTGCCTCATATTAATAATATTTGCGAAATTAGTTACGCGTTTCAATATCTTATTGTAACGGAGTATTCGTACAAAAATCAAATAAAGAAATATCGCTGTCCGAAGAGAATACTTCTTACTGTTAAGGAAAACTCTTTCAGACTGCGTTATCCCAGTTATCTATCCAGAAAAAACGCTGATAAAAAACAGATAATCAAAATCGATGACCAAATATTGCTAAGTTCAAATGAGAGATCTTCTTTTACACGATTTCTTAAACCAGTAGAAATCAACAAGGCGAAAATCCTTGAAGGAACTCATGAGGAAATTTCTAATCAGTTGTTATGTATTTTAAAAGATGAAGGAATTATTTCATGAAAAGAATTTTTATAATCGCTGAAAACTATGGAAAAAGTACATTAAACACAACACTTTCACTTTTAGATATCGCTTATACAGTAGGAAAAAATATTGATGCTAAACCAACCGTTGTTATATTTTCCGACAATGATAAATCCGCTAAGGATCTTTCCGAGTATGCTTCAGAGGTTATTTTATTTTCATCAGAAGAATATCTGGATTATAACTATAATTTTGTTATGCAGGGATTGAAGTCAGTAATAAAAACGAACGATACGACAATCGTACTATCTGCTTCTGATTTTTTATCAGAAGACTTCTGTGGAGGTCTATCGGCATATTTAGACTGTCCATATTTTCCAAACTGTGTTTCGCTGCAAACTGACAATTCCGGTATATCGGTAATCAAACCTATTTATAATTCATCAGTATATGAGCAACTGTCAATAACTAAATTTCCTGCAATAATATCGTTATCATCTATCGCCCCATATTCTGAAACTCTAAAAAAAAGAAAGGGTCGCATTAAAGCTATTACAATTGAAAACACTGAAAAAAAATACACCACTTTTGAAGAAAAAATTCTAAAAAGCTCAATAAAACAGCCGGTTAAATCCAACATTATTGGTGGCGGTACAGCATTTGTCAATAAAACTGAATTTCAAAAATTAATTATCCCTTTCGCGAAATATCTTGATGCAGATATTGTAATATCTAAAGAGCTTTATGAAAAAGATAACAATTGGGAATATAAAACAGTTGGTGCCCCAGAAGGTTTTATAAAAAGTAACGCGTATTTTGCTGTTGGAATAAACGGGCATGATAATCATCTAAACGCTGTAACTGAATCAAAACTGATTATAGCCATTAATGATGATCCAAATTCACCGATTTTCAAAAATGCTGATATTGGAATTATTGCTGACATTAAAAAATTCATTCCTGTCTTTACAGAAATTCTCCGTAGAAGAAATATTTAAAAAAATTATCTAAAAATTGATTTTTTTTTCTTAATTTTCATTTTTCAGTCGTATATATTAATAGAGACTATTAATTAATTCATGGTGAATAGTTACTTTTTTTGATTAATTGGAAAAATCGAATTATTCACCAAAAATTAAATTAACCAATTTGATAATTTCAAAAAATCAACTAATCGGAGTTATTACAATGAAAAAAGCTTTCATTTGCATATTGTTTTTTTGCATTAGCTGTTCAGATATTTCTCTATCAGATATAATGACACCAAAGGTTGTTAAAGCTGTTAGAAACAAAGATAAAGGAATGAACAGCGAATTAGCTGAACTTGAAAAAAAAGCTGAAAAATATAAAAAGATAATTGGAGAGAAAATTGAAGCCGGGGAACAACTATCTGATGTCTATGAAACAATCGGTTACAAGTATCTTTACAAGCAGGTGTGGGAATTAGCAATTGATAATCTTAATAAATCAATTTCGCTTGGTAACAATACTGATTCGGTTCACCAGAGAATCGCGACCGCCTACGCAAACAGAGGAAGTGAACTCAATTCATTTGAGGATTTTTCCAAGGCTGAATTCCATTATAGAAAATCTCTTGAAAAAAATTATCTAAACAATGACGCAAAATATGGACTATCAATTCTACTATTTTTTAAACTTAACAAAAAACCTGAAGGGTTATCAATCATTAAGGAACTTTGCGATAAAAATAAGAATTATTACCAGGGAAGAATTGCATATGCGAGAATGCTTTATGATATGAATAATAAAGAATCGGCACTCAATGAATATAGAAATCTATATGTTGACATGAAGGAAAGTAATACCGCATCCGACAAAGATATTAATGTTATACAGGTAAATATTAATCAGCTTATGACTGAGCTGTCAAGAGGCGGTGCAAATGATAAATAAAGAAAAACTTTTTTTCACCGCTCTTTCACTATTATCATTAAAGACATCTAGACCATTTATTAACAAAATTGTTTCCGGTATAGGATTATCCGATGAAGAAAAATCTTTTATTCTTAATAATTTTAATTTAGCTCATCATTTGAAAGTATCGTATAATGATAATGCGGGGAATAGTGCCGCTGAAATTATTGATTTCTGTGTGAGCAATGGTTACCATGTAATTGAATATTCATCGATTGACTACCCTCCCCTATTACGGGAAATTCAAAATCCACCGATGGTTCTTTATGTAACAGGAAAAATAAATTTATCACAATGTATAGCGATTGTCGGCACAAGAAAATCTGATTATATCTCTGAAAAAATATCCCATAAATTATCTTCTGAGCTTTGCGACTATGGATTTACCATTGTCAGCGGCATGGCTGAAGGTATTGATAGAGCCGCGCACATCGGCGCTTTAAACAGAGGTGCTACAGCTGGAGTTGTCGCGGGCGGTATAGATGCCCATTGCCCGTCATCAAACTCAGATATTTTCAAACGTATTACCGAATCCGGCAACTCTACTTTATTGTCAGAAAATCCTCCAGGGTCGCAATATTACAAATGGGCGTTTGTCCAGAGAAATCGAATAATCAGCGGAATATCTAAGGCAGTTGTCGTAGTAAAAGCGCAAATAAAAAGCGGTGCAATGATTACGGCGAGATACGCGATCGAACAGAACCGCGAGCTATTTGCATGTCCTGGTTATTCATTTGACGACAGTTATTCAGGATGCGGCCGGCTGATTCAGCAGGGTGCGAATATTCTTACATGCACCGAAGATATTTTAAACGAACTGAATATTCTTTATCCAAAACAAAAAGCGGATATTATCCCTGATAAAAAAATAATCAACCCCTATCCTGAGGATTCTTTGGAGCATGGTATTATTAACACTATAATGACTAAAAGCACCGACACAGACTCACTATCCAGATTATACAATAAGCATATTTCTGAAGTGAATAATGCGTTGACAATTCTTGAAATGGACGGTATTGTCCGTCGTAACGGAAACTTAGTATTATATAGGGATCAGACATTATGAAAACCGCGTTATTTCAAATGGATATTCTGCCTAACAGAATTGACAAAAATCTCAGCAACATGCTTGAGCAGATTTCTATCGCAAAAAAGAATGACTGTGATATTATTTGTTTTCCGGAACTGTGCTTGAGCGGCTATATGGTCGGAGATCTCTTTTCCGATGACAGTTATTGCCGCGAATTAATGCTATGTAATGATATTATCCGCGATGAAAGCGACGGTATCGTCATCGCTTATGGAAACATTTTTTTTGATGAGTTTATCGATAAGCGATGTCCCGGCGGATACCATCCCAACAAAGATGGAAGACTGCGGAGATACAACGCCGCTTATGTTTATCATAACAAAAATGCTGTAAATAAAATTAAAGAAATTCCTCAGATTCCTGTAGGCATACAGATAAAAACCCTACTGCCCGATTATAGATATTTTCATGAAAGCCGTTATTTCTTTTCCGTGCAGGATATTGCTGATGAATTTTCTCTCGACATAGCCGATATCTATAGCCCGTTTCTTTTGAACATGCCGGGTGGTTTAGTAAAAGCAGGGTTTGAGCTTTGCGAAGATCTCTGGTGTAAGGATTACCGTTTTAAAGAAAACGCGCTGAACCCGAGCGGATTTTTAATCAATAATGGCGCTGAAATTATTTTCAATTTATCAGCGTCGCCGTTTACTATCGGAAAAAATAACGCCAGAGACAGACGGATCAAGTTTCTAAAAGAGGAATGTTCCAGCGGTTTTGTGCCATTTGTTTATCTCAACTGCGTTGGGGCTCAAAATAACGGTAAAAACATTTTATCCTTTGATGGAGGTTCCACTGTTTACAACAAAAACGCGGCAGTTGTTTTAAGAGCTACCGAGTCTTACAAGGAAGAGCTTATTTTCTGGGATGGTTCAGCCGTCATTGCGGTCGAAAAAACTCATCGGCCGGATATCGAAGAAAAATACTTCGCTATTATTAATGGTCTGCGGCATTTAAAAAACATGACTGGCAGCGAGACTGAACCAGCTTTCGTTATTGGTCTTTCAGGCGGAATAGACAGCTCGCTCGTAGCAGTTTTATTAACAATTGCTTTCGGTAAAAACAATGTTCTTGGAATTAATATGCCGACAAGATACAACTCGGACTTAACAAAAAATTGTGCAAAAAAATTATCTGAAAACCTCGGTATTGATTATGTCGAAATCCCGATCGAAAATATGGTTTCACAAAACGCGTCTCTAGTGGAAATTTCCGGTGAAAAATACGGCATCAAACTCTCAAATTTTAATCTTGAAAATATTCAGGCGAAAATTCGCGGAGCGTCGATACTATCAAACTGCGCAGCTATGTTTAACCGGTTGTTTACTAATAACGGAAATAAACTTGAAACAGCGTTAGGTTATGCTACACTTTACGGCGATGTCAGCGGAGCTATTTCGCCAATCGGCGATTTGATAAAAACTGAGGTTTACGAAATGTCGCGTTTTATAAACGAATCTGTTTTTAAAAATGAAGTCATCCCGGGAAATCTTTTTCCTGACAATAATTTTAATTTTTCAGAAGGAAGCATAATCCCCTCCGCGGAATTAAAAGAAAACCAGATTGATCCGATGAAATTCGGTTATCACTGCGCGGTATTAACAGTTTATACAAATTTCAACAAAGCTTCAATCGTTGACATCTGCCGATGGTATCTTGAACGAACACTGGAAAAAAACCTAAACATTTCGAAGGATCTTATTCTGCGATGGGAAATTGACAAACCAAAAATATTTATTGAGGATATTGAATGGTTCGATAAAAAATTCAGACAGAATGTTTTCAAAAGAGTTCAGTCTCCGCCGGTAATAATCACAAGTAAATCGGCTTTCGGATATGACATAAGAGAAAGTATCCTTCCATATTATGAAATGAAACAATACAAAATTTTAAAAAATGAAATACTTGGAATTAGCAATTACTATGAATAACAAAATATGTATTTCACAAAATAACATCGCCGCGGTTGTTGTTGTTTATCATCCTGTTGCAGGAGAAGTCCGCCAGTCCATTATGTCCTACATCAATGATGTTGATCACCTGTATATCATTGATAATACACCTGATTCAGCGATTAACAGTCATGAATTTTTCGGCAGTACCATAATGGATAATGCAAGTTATATATCCATGAATGGCAATGCTGGTGTAGCTGCCGCGCTTAATACAGCGGCTAGTAAAGCGATTATTAAAGGCTATAGTTTTTTATTGACAATGGATCAGGACACAATGTTTCCTTCTGATGCTCTCAAAAATTTATTCAACGCGTTTAATAATATGGATAATCGTTTGGTTGGAATTATTTCGCCTACACATGTTCCGGTCATTCCGAAAAACAGCGGCACCGATAAGCAGTTTAACGCGATTATTGAATACAATGGAGCTGTCATGACATCCGCGAATATTCTAAGTCTGTCAGCATATAACAAAGTCGGGAATTTTATTGATGATTATTTTATTGACGACATTGACCACGAATTCTGTTTTCGTCTCGAAGATTTCGATCTTAAAGTCGCTACTGTAAAAAATATTTATGTGGAACACAAGGTCGGGAATACTGAAAAAAGAAATTTTTTCAATAGAAAGGTTTTCATAACAAATCATAATCCATTAAGATTATATTATAGAACCAGAAATCGATTATACACTTTAAAAAAACATGGTCTACATAATCATAAAATTTCAGGAAGACCTTTATTGTACGAATATTTACGATTAATAGTTTTTGATAAAATCTGCATTATATTTTAAAAATAGTAATTTTGTAAGGAATGATATCCCGTTATATTTTATGAAAAAGATAAATTTACAAAATTCAAATTTTTCCTTTTGGGGTTTATTCATTTTCTTATAGGTAAAAAAGGCAGACTATAGATTTGACACATTGGAATTTCAACTGTTACTAACAAAGGAATTATTAAAAAATATTGGTCTCATTAATGCAGGAAGGGGTTACCAGTTGATACCAATAACCCCTTCAAAGGTCTTTAGTTGAATCTGTCATCCACTCCCCTGAAAATATATATTTCGCTCCTAATCCACCAGCTCGTTCGGGTTCTGCAGATCCACTGCAAAGGGCTTCTTCTAAAGAAGAACTACGCCCCCGTTTTGTACCCTACGCCTTTCCTGAGCGACTTCTATTATTATAACTACATATTTTAAAATCGTCAATAACTTTTTTTATATTCGCAAATTTTTTCTTCAGTTTAATATTATCACATTAAAGACTTGAAACTTACAATGATTAATTTCATTTAGTCTTTGTTCGTATAATAGTATATTTAATATACTATTATACACCCCCCAAACCCCCGAAGGGGGCTTTTGGACTTTTATGAAATATATTTATAAATTGAATTAATCACAAAGAACTAACAAACTAACAGGAGAATACAATGGATAATCTGCTTGAAATGAAGCAAAAACTTACTGAGAAAGGAATGCTGATAACTTTTAATGGATCGTTCAGCCACAGTATCATTGAAGAAATTGGTCGTGCTATCAGAGTTTATCTGGAAGCGGAACAGCTGGAACGCGGTGTTATTTCTGATGTGTTTGCAGTATATATAGAACAAACTCAGAATATCCGTAATTATCTGACAAAAAAACAATTAACAGACGGGGAAACCAGTTCCGCGATCGTCACAATCGCACAAAAAAATGGTTCATATATGATAAGTTCAGGAAACTGCATCATGAAAGAAGATGTTTTGCCGCTTACAAAATATTTAGAAAAACTCAATAACCTTGACAAGAATGAATTAAAGCTTTTGTACAAAGAACAAATGAAAAAACCAGCAGATCCTCTATCTAACAGCGCGGGTCTTGGACTTATAGATATTGCCAGAAAATCTGTTTCCAAACTTGAATTTCAATTTCAGAATCGCGATTCTGATTTCGATTTTTTCAATCTTTTTGTTACTGTTAAGGGAGCATAATATGATAGACATTCAACTAACAGATTCGTCACCTAAAGTATTCTATAACGATTCAGACAAAACTTTACTTATCGAAGGGGAATCTTATCCAGAAAATTCTTTTGATTTCTACAAACCGGTTTTTCAGTGGTTTGACAATATTTTTCCAGAACTTGACAACTTCAATTTTCACCTTAAAATAAATTATATGAATTCATCAAGTGTAAAATGCCTTCTTGATATATTTTCTATTATTGAAAATGCTTATTCTAGCGGCATGAAAATTCAGGTTAAATGGTTTTACGAAAAAGATAATTCAAGAGCTTTAGAGATGGCGGAAGAATTTAAGGAAGATGCCGGTTTTCCGTTTGAAATAATCGAAAGTTAAGCAAATTTAATATTTCTGATAAATGTACTAATTCAGAAAAATATTTACCGAGGGATCTTTATGTTAAAACTAAAATCAATAAAAACCAAATACCTTTTTGCCGGGGTTTTAATAAGTTTCATATCAATAGTAATAGTCTCAATAATAACCTACACTGTCGCGTTTAACATAACTTCCGACCTTACCGATAAAAGAATAAAGGAAGTGACTGAAAGAAAAGCGATTGAATTTGACCACTGGTTCAAACAAAAAGAGCTTATTATTGAAACCTGCGCCCAGGATATTGTTGCTTCTGATAATTTCAGTAATGAGCATATTACAAAGCTTTTGAAAAATAAAATTACAATATACTCAAAAGAAATATCTGATTTTTATATAGGATTTGAGGATGAAAGCCGTGGTGTTATCAGCGGTGTCGGTTGGAATCCGCCTATTGGGTACAGTGCGAAATCACGTCCATGGTATCAGGACGCGGTAAAATCAAAATCAGCGATACTTACTGAACCATATGTAGACGCAATGTCGGGGAATCTTATTGTATCCGTCGCAAAGGCGTTGATAAAGAATGATAAAGTCATTGGTGTTATTTGTACCGATATATTTATTACCGAACTCATTAGAGTTGCAAATTCTTTTAACATCGGAGATGGTAGTTACGCACTTCTACTCAATGAAAGAGGTGAAATTATTGCTCACCCCTACAGACCCTTCCTGCCTTCAGAAAAGGGTTTTATGACACCTGATAGCAGCCAATGGCCGGATTACAAGATATTAGTAAATAAACTCCTGACTGGAAATTTAAATGAAAAAATAGATATTACTGATCATTCCGGTATAAAAACATATTTCATATTCAGCACTATCAATAAAAACAAATGGAGTTTCGGTATAGCTATAAGCCAGACTGAATATCAAAAACCGCTCAGACTTTTATACATCGGTTTTGGGTTTGCCTTTCTTATTTCAATTGTTTTAGGCATCGCGATAATGTACCGAATGATTAACTCAATGATTAAACCAGTTCAATCGCTCACAAATGCTGTAAGCAGTTTTTCGGAAAACAATTTGGATGTTAGAGCTACCGTTTTTTCTGATGATGAAATAGGTACACTAGCGTACGCTTTTAACAATATGGCTGATACGATTTGCGGATACAGCAGAAATCTGGAAAGCAAAGTTGAGCTACGCACTAGTCAGTTAAAAGAAAAAAATGACAATATTATGCAAAGTATTAATTATGCCAGAAGACTTCAAAACGCGGTTATACCTAATCTACAGCAAAAACTTGGTATAGATATAAATAAATATTTCTCCATCTGGCGACCTCGCGACACTGTAGGCGGAGATATGTACTGGTGCAGAATGGATGGTAGCACCAAACTGCTTGTCGTCGCGGACTGTACAGGTCATGGTGTGCCGGGAGCTTTAATGACAATGACCATTTCTTCAATACTAGACTCGACTGCAAGAGAAACAGGTCTGGAATCTCCATCAAAAATGCTCGACCTTGTAAACCAGCGGCTAAAGCAGAATCTTATGGATAATAACGACGATTCAGTCATAAGAGACGGTGCGGATATTGCGATGTTGATGTTCGACAGTATTAATAAAAAAATGATATTTGTCGGTGCAGGGTTATCAATGTTTACCGAAAACAACGGGATAGTTCAGGAATACAAAGGCGGCAAATATGGAATCGGTCATTCATCCGGAAAAATAATCAACCCTGTAGAAATAATTATACCATACAAAAACAACACAAAATATTATTTCACTACCGACGGGTTTCTGGATCAAAACAATATTCCTCATAAGAGCGGTATCGGAAAACAAGGTTTTATTAAATTACTTGAAAATATTTCGACAATGAATATGAATGATCAAAAGCAATTTTTCGAAAAAGAAATTAACACTAAACTAAAATTTGTTCCTCAGAGGGATGATATAACAATTATTGGATTGGAAATATGAATATTAAGGCAACCACCACATCTCCGAAGGTAATATTTAACAATAATATTTTATTGTTGGAAGGTGAATCATATCCGGAAAATTCTTTTGATTTTTACAAACCAATATTCGAATGGTTCTCAACAGAGTTTCCTAAACTTGATTTTTTTGAATTACATTTGAAACTTAGTTATATGAATTCTTCCAGTATAAAATGCATCCTCGATATTTTAAATATTCTTGATGATTCGCATAAATCAGGAAAAATAATTAAAATAAAATGGTTTTGCGAAAAAGATAATAGCAGTTGTATTGAATTAGCAGAAGAATTTCACGAAGACTTGGATTTGCATTATGAAATTATTACTTAGGATTTTTAAATGAAAAATAAAAAACAAGATCCATTTTTTGATTACATTTCAGATTTATTGCCTGAACTTGAAAAGGATGATACTCAAAAAGGAAAAGACTTTTACAAAACTGCTAAAGCATTTATAAAACTTCATGACCAGTTTTATAAAGTTATCGAAATTTCTGATATACATCAGAATGATGTTATTACGATATCTAAAAAACTTCAGAACTCTAAAGCGGAATTAAAAGAATCTAAAGAAACTGCTGAACAGGCTAATCAAGCAAAATCGGAATTTCTTGCTAACATGAGTCACGAGATCCGCACACCTCTCCACGGTATTATCGGTTTTACAGATCTACTTGAAAACACTAATCTTGATAAGACACAACAACAGTATGTTGAAAATGTAAAGTCATCCGCTCAATCATTATTAGGAATTATCAGCGATATACTTGATTTCTCTAAAATAGAAGCCGGTAAACTTGATCTTGAAATTATAAATACCGATGTAATTGAAATCATAGAAAATTCTATTGACCTTTTAAAATACAGTGCCGCAAAAAAAGGATTAACTATTTCAACAGATATACAAAATGATATTCCACGTTTTGCGAAAGTTGATCCCTTAAGACTTAAACAGGTTTTAATAAACCTGCTCAGCAACGCTGTTAAATTTACAGAGACTGGTAATGTTCAACTAATCGCAGCGTTTAAAAAGTCAGATGAAATAAAAGGAGTTTACTCATTTTCGGTAAAAGACACGGGTATTGGTATAACAAACGAACAAAGAGATAAGCTATTTAAGGCGTTTTCACAGGCTGATACATCAACAACAAGAAAGTTCGGCGGTACAGGGCTTGGTTTAGCAATATCCGATATGCTTATCAAAAAAATGGGCGGCAAAATTGAATTTATCAGTGACCCCGATCGAGAAACAATATTCTTCTTTTCTATAGAGACCGAATATTTTTACAATGGTGATTCAAAAACCATATTTCATGGTAACAATGAAATAAAAACAAACGATACCAGACTGTCACTAATAAAACCGAATATATTGATTGCTGAAGATGTTGAAATAAATATGCTGCTAATAACTACAGTGATATTGGAAATGATTCCTAACGCAAACATTATCAAAGCTTCGACAGGCATTAAGGCGTATGAATTAGCCAAAACATCTAGTCCCGATTTGATTTTAATGGATGTGCAAATGCCTCAAATGAACGGGCTTGACGCAACAATGAAAATCCGCGAACAAGAATCTGATAATGGCTCTCGTGTTCCGATTATCGCTTTAACAGCCGGTGCAATCAAACAGGAAACCGAAAATTGCTTATCAGCCGGTATGGACGGTATTCTGACAAAGCCGGTTGACCAGAAAGCTCTTCGTGAAGTGATGATAAAATATCTTATTGAGCACTCTTAGTTTAAGAGATTGTTTCTTCGAAATAAAAAAAACATGATAACAGTTTTTTACATTTTACTAATGTCTGGAATATCCCTAAATCAGACTGGTCTTTGCTGTAATTAAGGAGTAATACATTATGATCGTAAATTCCTTTAAACATACAATCTTAATAGTTGAAGATGAACCAACAAATATTTTTGTTCTTAATGAATTACTGAAAAACAAATACAATATAAGAGTAGCAACAAGCGGTGAGAAAGCTGAAAGTTTAATAGCATCAGGAAAATTGCCGGATCTGATTTTACTCGACATTATTATGCCTGGAAAAAGCGGATATGAAGTCTGTACCACACTGAAAAACATTCCGATTATTAAAGATATTCCAATAATATTTCTATCCGGTAAAAATGAAACGGAAGAAATTGTTAAAGGATTCAAACTTGGCGCGGCGGACTTTGTAACAAAACCCTTCAAACCTGAAGAATTACTTACACGGGTGGAAACACAACTAAACCTGCTGGATGCAAAAATAAAACTCGAAAAAACAAATCAAACGCTACTGCAAAGAAATATAGAAATTGAAAGCGGAATGGAAACCGCAAGACTGCTTCAGCGGAATCTCCTTCCTAATAAAAAGCTCATCGCGCCATGGATTGAAGCATATTTTTGTTTTATCCCAATGGACAAGGTTGGTGGAGATTTTTACGACTACAGGGTCGATAATAATATTGTCGAACTTTTCATCGCGGATGTTTCCGGGCATGGTCTACCAGGGGCTCTTTTTTCTACAATAGCCAAAGTCGCCAAAGAAAGTATAACAAACAAAAACTCGCCGTCAGCGATTTTAAAACACCTCAACGAATTAATGTGCCGTTATACTGTTGAAAGCCATTTCATAACCGCATTTTCCTGTATTATGGATTACAACACAAAGACAATGAAATACAGCAGTGCCGGTCATTGTCCGCTAATCATTCAAAGGAAAAACGAAACTAATTTGATCAAGCTAAAAACTAAAGGTTATCCGCTTGGTATAATTGAAAATTTCGATTATATTGAAAATACCTATCAATTTGAGCCTGGCGATAGAATTATTATTTACACTGACGGTATACTTGAATGCACTAAATTAGAAGGTGAACATTATAAAATGTGGGGTAATGAATCTTTCGATAAATTCATTTTAAACCATACAAATTATTCGCCTAATGAATTCTGCAGTTCAATTCTCGCTGTTTTGTCAAATTACTGCGGCGAACAGCACTTTGATGATGATATAACGCTAGGTGTAGTCGATATCAAATAATCACAGTTAGCAACATATGTTACATGTTCAAATCAATAACAGCAGACGCTGTTTTTAATCCATCCGCGGCAGAACTAATAATACCGCCGGAAAAACCGCTGGCTTCACCTATTATAAAAAGATTATCGACACCAATACAATTTCTATTATCACCACGCACTGACTGTACAGGTGACGACGTAGTGGTCTCAATACCAATCATTATTCCATTTTTGAAAAATCTCAAGCGTTTAGAAAATTCCACAAATGCCGCTCTAAGTGATTCAACAATTGGAGCAGGTAATAATTTTTCATAGCTGCAAGGGAATATTTCAAACGGATATGACGATTGTACAGAAGAGCTTGATATTTTTCCAGACATGAAATCCTTTATAGTATTAAACGGAGCCTTATAACTTCCCGACATTTCAAAAGATTTGCGGCCGAGTTCCTCGGTAAAGTTTAAAGCATCCAACGGAGATATATCCTTACCAATAATATCTGCTAAGTCAAACGCCGCTACAACAGCCGCATTTGAATAATCACCGTTTCGACTGTAGTCCGAAACACCATTCACTATATTTATTCCCGACCACGGAGCTGAAGGTATAACCTTACCGCCTGGACACATGCAAAATGTGTATACAGGTAAGAGCTTTTCTGATTTTGATTGTGTAATAAAATAATCAGCGGCTTTAACGCCATTTAAGCACTCAACTCCATACTGGGAAAAATTTACTTCAGATTTGAAATGTTCTACACGGACACCGGCTGCAAAAGGCTTATTTCTGAAAAAAATACCTTTAGTAATAAGCATTTTTACGGTATCATAAGATGAGTGCCCTATTCCAAGCAAAAAATAATCACCAGTATAAACATTTTTTTCCGTCATTAACGCAGTGCACTTTCCATTACTGATTGTAAGATCCGAAAATCTTTCATTAAAATTATATTTACCGCCTTTATCAATAAATAAAGCTCTAAGTGATTTTACAACATTTCGCAGGTTATCACTACCAATATGCGGTTTACTAAGATAACGAATCTCCGGCGGAGCACCAGCTTTAATATATCTGCTGAAAATATAGTCTTTCTCTTTCGAAATTGTTTTTGTCCTCGATGTAAGTTTTCCGTCTGAAAAAGTGCCCGCGCCGCCTTCCCCATTCGTATAATTATTATAATTATGTAGAATCCCCGTTTTTTCAAAATCATCAAGCGCAGCGGAACGAATATCAGCGGGGCTTCCCTGTTCAATAAGTTGAACATCAAAACCCGCCTCTAAAAGAGCTAGTCCAGAAAAATATCCAGACGGTCCACTACCCACAATTATCACTTTCTTATTTGTCTTCCGGTATTCAGAAAATCTGATAGAATCACAACCGTATAACTCCCTATTCTTATCCTAGATTGCAATTTTAATGCGCCAGTGAATATTTTTTTTATTTCTCGCGTCTAAACTTTTTCTTACAATTTCATATTTGTGATTATTATTGCCGCCGACAGATTTTATTTTATCCGATAAATCCTGTTCAGAATAATTATGAGGCAATTGTATTTCAAATTCACTAATTTTCATAAATCAATACTGTCCTTTTTTAAATCAACAAATTTGCAGAATACAAGATTTACTTTTAAGCGAAATATTATAATAACGTTCAATATAATCTAATACGCCTAGAAGTATTTTCAGATTTTCAGCCGAAGCTTTTTTTTTGGAATAAATATCCCGATATTTCGACCGCACAATTTCGCGAATATAATTCATATTTTCAGAATCTACATTAAATTTTAAATATTTCGAGTTACCGCAGTTCTCGCAATAAAATGCATATTCTGTAAAAGAAAAAAAAGCAGTATTCAGAATATCAGTACCGCAGCAGCCGCAATTATTCAAATCCGGCAAAATTCCGCCATTTTTGATTAGCTGAAGCAGAAAAAACAGCGATAAAAAAACTTCATCATTTTCAGTCTTTAAAATTTCAATGGTTTTCCGGTTCATTTCCCGGTGTTGTTCGATTTCTTATGTTTTTTACGATATAACTTTTTTTCCCGCTATGCCTGGTAAAAATAGTCAGGCAGGAATCTGCTTCTCCAAAAGATCTGGCGGATAGAACAACACCTTCATCCTTCAGCAAACTCATTTTTTTTCACAGATATTATAATACGGCTAAGTCTGGTTTTCTTTATTTCTTTTACCCGGATTACGACGTTCTGGTATTCAACAACGTCATCCTTTTCAGGTATCCTTCCAAATAGATCTAATACAAACCCGCCGAATGTATCAAATTTATCTTCCGGAAAATTCAAATCGAGCTCACTATTAAGCTCCTCTATTGAAATTTTGGAATCAACAGTATAGGTTGTCTTATTGATTTTCAAAATATCAGGCTCTGCTTTCTCATCGTACTCGTCATCTATATCGCCGAATATCTCTTCAAAAATGTTTTCCATAGTAACAAGACCGGCAACACCGCCATACTCATCCACAACTATCGCTAGATGCTGTCTTTTCTTTTGGAAATCAAAAAGAAGCTCATCAAGGGGAATTGTTTCAGGAACAAAAAAGGGCTTATGTAAAAAATTCGATATGGTAACCTTTTTTTGTTTCGATGACAACACTTTCAGAAAATCTTTAACATATAATATCCCAACAATATTATCAATTGTTTCTTCATAGACAGGAATTCTAGAAAGCCCTGACTCAAGAATAACTTCAAGCAGCTTCTTTTCAGTAATATCGCAGCTGACCGCTACAATGTCAACACGCGGTATCATAACATACCC
>CAYLTM010000004.1:10435-11878 GCA_964386495.1 uncultured Leptospirales bacterium | reverse complement strand
TTCAGATTTGAAAGGCTCAGAATTCCTTCTATCATCTCTTTCTTAGAATCTTCAATTTGAAGAGCTTCGTTCTTTTCTAATTCAGCATTTTTTTTCCCGCCGAAAAACATTCCGGAAATTCTATTAAAAGTTCCGCTTTTCCATCTCGAATCCGTCTCGGAAACCATCAATACTCCTTAAATTAATATTACTTTTTCCATATGGAAAATTTCTTAACAGTATCCATAACCGTATCAGACGCGGTTTTACTGTTATCCTTATTTATACCACAATCGCTATAGAGGGTATCGGAAATAAATTTTCTCAAAGCGATATAAACATCTTCAGACAAATAAAATATATAGGAAAAATTATCACCGGATCCGTTCAGTATTGTAAATGAGGAATACAGCATTATTGGTTCTTTAGGAATAATAATCCTCTCCTGTCTCTTACCAGTCAATATTGTACACTCATCAAAACGATATGGCATTGCCAACGCCGCTTCACGGTGAACCGGTTCAGTGTATCTTTGAGAATATGTCGGCGGCTCAACCATTACATGCGTCCGATTACCATCGGTTTTAAAAGTCAATCCTTCAGGTGTAACATAAATATCCTTCACATTTCGGAAAGCTGTTACTTCAAGAATAGTGTAAATACTGTTTTCCAAAAAGAAAGCAGAAACAATGAATCCGCCATCGAATGGAAGCTGACTTGTCTGATATGCTTTCAATAAAGGTAGTGCTCTTGCCATAAATACAGCTCCTTAATATTTTATGTCTTCATACCTGAACTGCCTATTAACAGGACATGATTTTGTTACAGGTTATACTATAGGATATACCTATTGATATTTTATCAATAATTTTTTATTTATCATTACTATTTTTATCGTAATTACCATAAGCTGCCTTTAAGAACAACAGTTTACATCGCAAAATATAATAAATCAGCTTAGATTTACTAATCAGGATATCGACTAATACATCCTGTATCAATCGACATATCGGAATTCCGAAATAAATTCGGAATTCCTCACATTTTGAATGATTTTTGAAGGAAAACCATGCAAAATGCGGGTACGTCCTGTACCCGATCAGGCTGTCAAAGTTAAATCGACAGACTGAATAATCCTATAAATTAGCCGAAAATTTTTCTTGTAATTATCAAGCTAAATTATTTGCATAACCATTGAAATATCAATAATTATACCTAATCAGTAAATGGTTAAATACTGTGATAAACGCTCCCCCACGTGAATAACGCGGATAAAGAAACATTATCACATGAAAAACCTCATTATCATTGGTATATTAGAACAATTTAAAACTCAGAAAGGGAACAAAATGAAAAAAATTTCTACAGCACTTTTATTATTAACAATTCTGACAATGAACTGCAAAAGTGATTCAACTGAACTGCTATCCTATAAGGGCGGAGAAATCAAACGAAGCGAGTTAA
>CAYLTM010000004.1:5589-10425 GCA_964386495.1 uncultured Leptospirales bacterium | reverse complement strand
CAAAAACGGTTACGTCGTTATTTTTGACGAAAAAGCTGCTAAAGAAGCCGAAAAATCCGGTTTAGCGGACAAAATTGAAACTAAAACATACATATCAGTTTCAATAGACAATTATGCAGCCAGAACATTCATCGACACAAGTGAAGCTATTGTTAAGAATTATAAAGAAAAGGCGTATGACCTTCAATACATATACATATCTTATAGTGGAAAAAAAGAAGATCCATCCGTTACAGAAAAGCAATTAACCGACGCTGAAATGGCTGAATTAAAAAACTCGGCAAAAGACAGATTAAACAAAGCGATGGAAAACTTATCAAAAGGAAAAGATTTCTCAAAAACAGCTGAGGAATTCTCAGAAGACTACACAAAAGAAGAGGAAGGTAAAATAGGTTACGTGTTGACCGATATGATTCCTCCCCAATTCGTCTCGGGTATTGCACAATTAAAAAGCGGTGAGTACACAAAAAATGCTGTTGAAATGCAAAACGGTTTCTACATATTGAAATTGAATGGGGTAAAAGATGTAGATGTGAATTCCGTTGCAGAACTGACTAAAGACGATTATCAAATTGAAAGAATGAAAAACGCGATCAGAGACAAAGCAATTGCGGAATATCTTGAAAATATTAAAAAGAACACGGATATAGTGTTTAATGAAGCGGCAATCGATGGCAATAAAGATGAGGATGTGATTTTCACTATTGGACAGGAAAATTTCAAAGTGAAGGATCTCAATTTGATAATATTATTGTACGCTCAAAATAATAAAACAGACTTGAGTATCGAAGATAAACGATTGATTACAAAAGACCTCTTTGAACTCAAACTGATAAAAAGAGATGCCGTAAAAAATAAAATTACCGAAACGGCAACCTTTAAATTGCAGGAAAAAATCATTCGCGATAAAATTCTAGCAAGAGAGTTTTTAAAAACATTAAAAATCCCTGATGCTGCAATTACAGAAGAAGAAATGAAAACCGAGTATGAACTTAACAAAGAGAAAATCTATAGTCAGACAGAAGACTCCGAGTCGGATAAACCTGTGCAGAAAGTAATCCCGTATGAAACAGTTAAAGAAGAAATCAGACAGGAATTGAATTCCCGTAAACAGCTCGCTGTTGAAAATGTTTGGAAGAAGAAGATTTTAAATGATTATGATGTTAAAATAAATAAGAAAAAACTCAGCGGCAAGTAATATACCAAAAACCATCGGTAACAATATATAAAATATTGTTACCGATGGCTCGGCAGCTGTCTCGATACTTTGACTATTGCTCAACAACAATGTTTAGCACATTAAAGATCTGAATGATATCGAAAGGTTTTGTAATAACAGCTTTAAATCCGTAATGGCTGAATCTGGCTAATGCGTCATTATTAGAATAACCACTTGAGACAACAGCTTTAATTTCAGGATCATATTTCAGCAGCTCTTCAAGAGTTTCTACACCGCCCATCCCGCCGATTACTGTTAAATCCATGATTACAACATCATAAGGATTTTCTTTGAACGATTTTTTGTATTCATCAATTACTTCTTCGCCATTAGATTTTATTGTATAGCAGACATTAAACGATTCGAATATTTCCGCCGCAAGATTCTGTAGTGTTTCATCGTCATCCATAAACAGAATTCTAACATCCGGAAGGGTCAACGAATAATTATTATCAATTTTTTTTTCTAACACATCACTTGATGAAGGAAGATATATTTTAAACCGAGAGCCCTTACCGACTTCAGAATCAACAACAATATCCCCATTATGTTTTTTTACTATAGAATATGATATGGCAAGACCTAAACCAGTTCCGGATGGTTTTGTCGTAAAATAAGGATCAAATATTTTTTCCAGGTATTCTTCAGGAATACCTTCACCTACATCTTCAATAGTAATCAGTATATAACGACCGGCATTCAGATTTTCCGGTCTCGCACCTTCAGCAGAAATATTTTCCGCTTTAACCATTATACTTCCGCCTCTCGGCATAGCCTGCTTGGCATTAATAATTATATTTTGTATAACCTGTCCGATTTGTCCAGTATCAACCACAGCATTGTCTAAATTTTCGTCTAACCGATAATCAATAACAATATTCGATCCGCGTAAAGCAAATTCGGTATACTCATAAAGGATATCTTCAATCCTCGCCGATTCTTTAACAGGAGTTCCACCTTTCGAGAAGGTCAGCAATTGATGTGTGAGATTTTTTGCACGCAGGCAGGCTTTTTCAGCTTCCGATAACAATTTTTTGACTGAATCATTATCTATCTTAAACTGGGATAAAGAAATATTTCCTAAAATAGCCGTTAATATATTATTAAAGTCATGCGCTATTCCGCCAGCTAAAAGACCAATAGCTTCCAGCTTATTATTTTTTATACGATCCTCTTCAGACCTTCGCTGTTCAGTAATATCTATTAGAACACCGCGAAAACCTTCAACAGCATTATTTTTTGTGATTACACTTGTGTGGATCTCTACGGGAAAAACCGAACCGTCTTTTCTAAGTGCGGTATACTCATTTAGCGATACCTTTCCGCCAGCGATAATTTTCGCAATACCAGATCTAACTCTTTCTCTATCCGATGGCACTACTAATGATATAATATTAAGATTGTAATTCAAATAATCTTCATTGTACCCAAACATTTCAACAGACTTAGGATTAGCATATTTTAAAAAGCCATGCTTGTCAGATTCATAAACTCCGATTGGGAGTAATTGAAGAGTATCATAATATCGTTTATTCATTTCAATAAAAAGTTTATCTGATATTTTTTTTTCAGAAATATCACGAACAATAGTTAATACTGAATCACCGCATTTCACCATTCTTGATTCATAATTGCGGACAGCGTCTTGTATGGAAATTTCGTATTCATATGAGCATCCGGTGTTATTCGCTAAAACATAGGCGGTCTTCTCAATTGTTAACTCAGCCAGATAAGACGGCAAAACGGAATGAATGGATTTCCCGATAAAATTTTCCGGATTAGTAAACAGCTGAGATTGATCATCAGCTTTATAATCCAGGAATACACCATCTTTCGAAAAACGAAACATCAAATCAGGAATAGCGTTCAATAAAGCACTGTTACGCTCCTCGCTTTCTTTCAAGGCTTTTTCAGAAGCCTTTCTTTCAGTTATATCATCAATAAGAGAAATAAAGTATTCAATATTACTTTTTTCATTCCTCACTGCCATAGCACTGACATAAACATCAATAACTGCACCATCTTTACGGATATACTGCTTTTCAAAAGCAAACCTGCTTTTATTGTTATCAAAAACTTGCTGGTACTTCATAATTTCCGTATCAACAACTTCTGGTGGAGTTAAATCTTCCCACGTGATATGTTCAAGTTCTTCTCTAGTATACTGAATAATACTGCAGAATTTATCATTAACAGTAATCCACTTTTTATCTACTGATAAAACAGCAATACCAATTAATGGCAATTCAAAATAACTACGAAACATTTTCTCACTATTCAGTAAAGCTTTTTCAGTCTCTTTATTACTTGTTATATCAATAACAGAAACAATTCCTGCGGGTTTGCCGTTATAACTTATTGTATTGCCGGATAAATGAACCCACTTTTTCATGCCGTTCTTCGCGACTATACGAAATTCGTAATCGCCCGGAACCTGAACACCTTTCTGCCGAGATGTTCCTCTAGAACGGACTGTCTCCTTATATTCATCATCTATAAAATCCCAAAAATTCATATTGCGCAATTCGTTTTCACTATAACCGCTGATTTCTTCACCCTTTGGATTACAGTATATCCACTTATCGTTTTGATAGATTAATATACCGAAAGAAACCGTATCAGCAAACGCTGTAAATTTTTCTTCACTCTCTCTCAGTCGGGACTTCGAAAGTTCCAGATCAGTAATGTCATTGGTAATTATATATTGTGCCCGGTAAGCATCTGTATCATTATACATGGAATATTTATTTGATAAAAATTTTCGTTGTCCGGATTTAGTAGTAATCCAAAAAGATAATTCAGATATATTCTGCGGTATAATATTTTTTAAAATTGTCTCTAAATTTTTATTACCGTCGTTATCAGCCATTGAGTGAATATCAATTTTCAAAAGTTCATTTTTAGAATACCCTGTAATTTCGGATAATCGGTCATTGACATAAACAATTTCGTTATTTTCAATTATAGTTAATCCATCAACTATGTTGTTCGCCATCCGGGTAAATCGGTCTAAAAGATCTTTTTTTTCATTATTGTTTTTATGAAGCGTGTTATTTTTCAAAATAAGCTCTTCATTGCTTTCGATCAACTGTTCGTTTATCGCTTGAAGCTCTTCCTGCGAAGCCTGATATTCCTCATTGATTGCCATAAGTTCTTCATTAGTAGACGCGAGCTCTTCATTTGTGGTCACAATATCGTTTTCAACATCTGATAATTTAACTTTATAGACCGCCAGTTCTTCATCTTTTTTTTGAAGTTCACTTTGAAGTATCGCGATAATTTCTTCTGGGGATTTATTTTCCAATGATTCCATATAAACCTGATGTAATTTTATTAACTTAAGTCATTAACAGCTTGTAAAAATCGTCAATAATAAATTTGCTGCCATGAAGTACAGCTGATTCCGCATTAAACAGTACACTTAGAAATTTAGTATTATTTCTTTTTTCCGCGCCAATTCTTACAACATTTATTTTTTTTATTAGTTCTTTTTCAAGTGATATTTTTCAGTGTCTATGCGTGGTTTTTTATCAAGGTCGTGCCGCCTATGCTGGGTCTGGATTTGGGCCCCGTGGATCTCTCCAATTTTGCCTTCAGGGCGAGGATAGAAAAGGCTG
>CAYLTM010000004.1:251-5579 GCA_964386495.1 uncultured Leptospirales bacterium | reverse complement strand
TCTTACAACATTTATTTTTTTTAATAGTTCTTTTTCCAGTGATATTTTTCTTTCACTACAAAGAGTATTGGTCAATAACAGCTTTAACATGGAAAATATTCTGAATCTATCCATACCCCATTCTGAAGCAGATAGCTGTCCTTCATGCCCGCCGTGCTTATTTATTAATTTTTCAGATAAAAATCCAATCTCCTCAAACGCTAAAATCCGCAGCCAAAAATCATAATCCTCGCAAACTCGCAGTGATTCATCGAAGTATCCATAATCATCAAAAACTGTCTTGCACATGGCGACCGCGGATGGACTAACCAGACAGAGCTCTAAAGATTCTTTGAAAAAATCACCGCACTTTTTCTCATGACGGTTTTTGGGATTGACACGAACACCATTACGTATCCAAAATTCATCAGTCTGGTTGATCCTGTAATTGTTAGCAGTAAAATAATCAATCTGTTTTTCAAGCTTCATCGGAAGCCATTCATCATCAGAATCGAGAAAAGCGATTATTTCGCCACTAGCTATTTTAATACCGGCATTTCGAGCGGTACTCACGCCCTTATTTGGCTGACGAATAATTTTAAGTGGAATGTCAATATTTCCATCTATTTCAATAGGTTCTGAAGATCCATCGTCGACAATAATCAACTCGTAATCCTTAAAAGTTTGAGAAGCGACAGATCTCACCGCGTTGTTAAGCATATATTGACGGTTATATACAGGTATTATTATAGAAACTTTCGGCATTTTCACTCCCAATAGATATTCATTTTAATCAGGGTGTCGATTAATATATCCAGAAAAATCGACATCCTGAATATTACCAACGAAAAAAAGTCAATAAAAAAAGGCAAGGTTATGAATTTGGTTGAGAATTTTATTTCGGGTATGTTCATTATATTCAATACGCCCCCAACCCCCGAAGGGGGCTTAAGACTTTTATGAAAAATATTTATTGTAACATTTCTCTTAGAGTATATAAATACTATAAGAATATATTATTAGATATAATCTTTAAAGTCCCCCATTGGGGGATTTAGGGGGTAAAAAAGATTTGTTTTAAAATACTGTCTAAACATTGAACTCTATGCCCGAAATTTAATTCACACCCATGAATTTGGTTGAACACTATAGTTAAAACACTTGACATACATAGTGATATTAATATCAGAATACTGTCGATTATTAATCAATAGCCTGCATGGAAACAGGAAAACAATATTTGATGAGCTTTTAGCTAAAGAAACACAGTTTAAAGGAATTATAATATTATGAATATTAGACATGCGATTTTTTTATCAGTATTTTTCTTACTATATTTCGGATCAAACTATTTTGTTTACAGATTTATAAAAAAGATAATACCAAAAAACAAAACAATTCTAAATATATTTAGAGTTTCTATAATTTTCTTTGCGGTATCCTATGCGGCAGCTCGACTTACTCGCAATTTTGGATACTCTGATATTTACAGATTTCTGATAATCTGCGGTTCTTTATGGATAGCTTTTTTGTTTCATCTTCTAATCGGAGCTACAATATCCGCGATTGCAGATTTCATTATTAAAAAAACTGAAAAATCACATCTGCATCAGTTTAATGTTATGTTTACAGGTTTTTGGGTAATTTTAACAATTGTAGTTACCGCGGCAGGTTATAAAATTGCTAACTCACCGGTCGTCGTACCATACAATATAACAATACCGAAAACGGCGGCAATATCGTCTTTGAAAATTGCGATGGTTTCCGATATACATATGGGTGAGCTTATTACAAAAAAAGATGTTGATAAAATGACAGAGCATTTAAATAGTCTTAATCCAGATGTCGTATTTATTATCGGCGACCTTTTCGATGAGCGGCTGGATAGGGTTCTTCGAGAAGATTACTGCAGCTCGTTTAATAATCTCAAAACTAAATATGGAACCTATTTTGCATTCGGGAACCATGAGTACTTCAGCGATCCGGAAAGAATTGCTGATTATCTTGTAACCAAGGGTGTAGTTGTCCTCAGAGATGATACCATAACGCTGGCAGACAGCATCTACATCATCGGCCGTGATGACTACTCAAAAGGCAGGTGGTCTGATGAGAGGTTAGAAGTCCCCGCTTTATTAAAAAACTGCGATCCGGAAAAACCTGTAATAATGTTAGCTCATCAGCCTATCAAACTCGATGAAGTATATAATCATAATGTTGATATTCATTTGTCTGGACATACCCATAACGGTCAGCTATGGCCTTTTAATTACCTGATTGATATTATTTATACTATTGGTTATGGGCATGAAAAAATCAACAATACTCATTTTGTAGTATCTTGCGGTTACGGCGAGTGGGGACCGCCCGTAAGAACATCATCATTCCCTGAAATAGTTCTACTGAACATACAATTTGTGGGCAAATGAACCCAAGCTGGTTATACCCATAAAATACACAGCAACCGTATTCACCACAACAAGCCGGTTGCTGAGTTCGCCGGTCATTTCGATACAGGGCTAACACCCCACTCAATGACCGGCGAGTATCGAAGCACCGGATTCTCCGCAATTTTACGAGCAGCTACATATCAACAAAACAATTTTAAAAAAAATGACTTGTATTTATTAAAATGAAAAGTCAGCTTATCCCAATCTAAAAAAACCGTTATCGGATAACAGATGATAATGCTTTAAAGCATTAAAGTGAATTTATCTGTGAATCTGTCGGTATAAAATATTTTCGGAGGCTTTATGCAAAAAATTTTTGCGGCTTTTGCAATTCTCTTTTCATTTACTTTGCTATTTTCTTCATGCGGAAAATCTGGGGGTGGTGCTAATGAATTGGTAATATTTTCCTATATGTCGGATGAAAAACCGAAAAAGATCTTTGCTGATACTGTTGAAGAATTTAAAAAGCAGAATCCAGAGATAAAAGTTACAGTAAATACCTTCGCACATGAACAGTTCAAATCTATGCTTCCTAACTGGCTGGTTTCAACAAATTCACCGGATGTTGTTACATGGTTTGCCGGTTATAGAATGCAGGCTTTTGCAGAAAAGGGTCTTCTTGAGCCGATTGATGAAATATTCCCAGGAGGATCATTTGAAGAAGAATTCGCTCCAGCATTCAAGGGATCCAGTTCCTACAAAGGCAAAGTTTATTTTATGCCACAGACATGGTATTGGTGGGCAATTTATTATAATAAAAAAGTTTTTGAAAAAAATGGTATCACTCCACCAAAAACATGGGAAGAATTTATCGCGGCTTGCGAAAAACTGAAAAAAGCCGGTATTACTCCAATTGCTATTGGGGCAAAAGATACATGGACAGCTGGCGGTTGGTTTGATTATATGGATTCAGCTGTTAACGGTGGTGATTTCCATAGTAAGTTAACAAGTGGTGATATTTCGTACACAGATCCTAAAGTTAAAGAAAGTTTTAAATATATCGCTGATCTGGTTAAAAACGGCTATATAATGCCTAACGCCAGTTCATATAGCTGGCAGGAAGCCGCTGGAAAACTCATTTCGGGTGATGCGGGAATGTATTTAATGGGACAATTCATTAGAGACGTTTTGCCAAAAGATAAACAGAACGACATAGATTTTTTCCAGTTTCCAATAGTTGGTGATAACACGAAATATTCTGTAGACACTCCTACAGACGGATTTATGATTCCTAAAAATTCTAAAAACAAAACTGCTGCGAAAAAATTTATGACATTCCTCGCAACAAAGGAATCTCAAAATGCTGTGTGTGGTCCGCTTGGAAGACTCGGCGGTAATAAAAATGTAACACCTGCTGACGCTGAAGCACAGAAAGGTCTTGACATGGTATTGGGTGCAACTTACGCGATGCAGTTCTATGATAGAGACGCTCCAGAAGAAATGGCTCAGAAGGGTATGAATGGAATTGTAGAAATTATTCAGTCCCCTGATAAAATAGACGCTGTTCTGGAAAATCTTGAAAAAGAAAGGAAAAGAATATATAATAAATAGACTTTCTTTTAATAATTTTATCCGGTTTAATTTCATATTCAGGCTGTTGATTCATATTCGAAATGTTAATCGACAGCCTGATCTGAGACAAGACTGTATAGGAAATAATTTTGCCAATTTGATTTTCCAATATGAAATACAATTAACCAGGATTAATAAGAACTGCAGGTTTTCGAAAAAGGAGCGGTCATGAAATACATTAAATACTTTTTCATATTCATTATATCGGCATTTATTATAGCAATCATTATAAATTCATCATTAACCAATCAGTATATTCAGCAATTTCTTAGAGAACTTCTAATCCTTTTTGCGGCAATACTGATTATATTCATAGGGATCAACCTCATTACTAAAATTATTAAAAAAAAGCGCATAAGAATTAATCAAAAATTTACACCATGGTTTTTTCTTGCACTACCGCTCACGATGTATCTTATCTGGGTTATTATTCCAATTTTCCAAAGCTTTATATACAGCTTTACCCAAAAAGACAGTATATTGACAGATGCAGTTTTTGTCGGTTTCAGTAATTATATCAGACTTTTTCATGACCCTGTTTTCTATACGGCTCTAAAAAACAATTTCTGGTGGCTGCTGCTTTTTGTACTTCTTCCTATTCCAATCGGACTTTTTATAGCAATGCTATTCGACATGTCCTTCAGAGGCGGCAAGATTTACAAAACACTATTTTACCTTCCAATGACACTATCGTTTGCCGTTATAGCGACAATATGGGCATGGATCTATCTTCCAGAATACGGTGCGCTCAATACATTATTGCGGATAATTGGGCTTCCAGGTTTAGCAAAGCAATGGCTCGGAGATGAAAAATTTATGACCTTCGCCCTAATAACAGTAGGAATTTGGCGGCAGGTTCCATATATAATGATTTTGTATTTAGCGGGACTCAAAAATGTTCCAACCGAACTGATAGAAGCGTCGATGGTGGACGGTGCCGGTGCGCTGCAACGATTTCGACATATTATAATCCCGATGCTCGCGCCTGCGACTGTAGTTTCTGTCACCATCAGCGTTATAGATTCTCTTAGAGCTTTCGATATTGTATACGTAATGACTAATTCTCAGGCAAGAGCGGCAGAGGTTCTCGCGAGCTTTATGTATTCTTCATCTTTCAAATATATGGATTTCGGGTATGGTTCTAGTATTGCGGTTTTTCAATTCATAATTACTTTGGGATTCATCATGGTTTATTTAAACAACGCACTAAAAAATGAAGAAGGTAGATAAAAGGAGGTTGCTACTATGGTTGTAAGAGCATCAAAATTTGTAAAATTCAGACTTGGCTTTTTCTTTTATTTGGCTTCAACAGGAGTAGTAATTTTTCTGG
>CAYLTM010000004.1:0-235 GCA_964386495.1 uncultured Leptospirales bacterium | reverse complement strand
TCATACCATTTATTATTGCAGTTTTCACATCAGTAAAGTCAATGGATGAACTGATGGTTAATCCTTATATGTGGAAATTTCCAGATAAATGGAATTTTGGAAATTTTTTATATGTCTGGGAAACAATTGGTATTTCTAAATATGTAGTAAACACTTTTATAATAACAATACCGTCGGTTATTGGAGCATTGATAATTTCGAGTCTTTCGGCATTTGCGTTAGCATTTTATAATTT
>CAYLTM010000003.1:55519-67512 GCA_964386495.1 uncultured Leptospirales bacterium | reverse complement strand
GGATATTACTCAGAAAAAAACTTTTTTACTGCTGGACGCTATTGGTTTGGGAGTTTTTACAGTTATTGGAATTCAAAAGGGTTTGATGTATAATCTCCATCCAATATTTTGTATTATAATGGGGATTATTACTTCCGTTGTCGGGGGTATGTTCCGTGATATATTGTGCAATAAAATTCCGCAGATTTTAAAAACAGAAATTTACGCATCCGCGTGTTTAATCGGAGGTATAATATATTATATTCTTTCTTCGATGGAATTTTCACAAAACATAATCATTTGCTGTACAATTTTAATCGTAATAACTATCCGTCTTATCGCTATACGCTATAAGTTATCGCTTCCGAAAACTTCTATATGATTATACGCGATGATTATATTAAAACTATTTCGGTTCATCAATAATCAAGCTGTTTCGAGGCTCATCGTCCCAAATTATTTTATGCAGCTGAAGATTCAACCGCACATTAAGTTTATCTCTAATAATCATATTCGCCAGATCTGAAAAAGGCATCATGCCGGCTACGGGTGAAAAATTTATAATCGCCTTAGTGTTCGAAAGATGTTTATTAATAAAATTTACTGAATAATCATAATCAATCGAAGTGCCAATAACAAATTTTACCTCATCACCGCTTTTTAGTTCATTAATGTTTTCTAATAAAAACGTATCGGCTTCACCGGATGATGGTGTTTTCACATCGAGTATGATCCTCGCCTCACTGCTGATGCCTTCCAACGATATTGATCCATTAGTTTCTATCTGTACTAGATATGATTTGTTTATTAAAGCATTAATGAGAGGATTAATGTTTTCCTGAGCAAGCGGTTCCCCGCCGGTAATAGTTATGTGATGAATATTTTTGTGACTATCCGCTATTTCAGCAATTTGTTCAACGCTCATTTCGTGAAATTTTTCGGAAGCGTATTTAGTATCGCAGTATCTGCAGTTTAAATTGCAGCCGCTTAAGCGGATAAAAAGCGAAGGAAATCCCGCATAAAGAGTTTCACCCTGCAGTGAATAGAAAATCTCATTAACTTTCAGAAGATTAACTTTTTTAGAAAAATATTTTCCCATCATATTTATACATCACAAATAATAATAGCGCCGATATCGATAACCTGAAAAATGAATCAATGCGTATCATTCCCTTAACATCGTTTTCTGAAATTTCCGAGGCGGACGACATAAACGCCTCGCGAATAAATTCTGGAAATATCAGCGTGAATACTCCAAGAAGCATTTCAACACAACCATAAATCAGAATTAACAATCCAAAGGAAATATTTTTAAACTGAGTAAATGGATACGCACCGAATATTAGAGCCAGCCCATAAAACGGAAAGAATCTGCTTTGAACAAACATCTTCCATTTTTTGAAAGCCTGTACAGGAAATATAAACTCGAAAACCGCGGCAGTAATCATCAACAAACTTACCATTCTTATATAATATGGAAACAAATGATAAATTTTTAATAAAACGTCCATATACTATTTCTTTAACTCTATACGCGGTTCAAAATATCCGGTTGATGAATTGCCGTTTATCGAAGCGGACTCGGTAATAAGCACTAACGATTTTTTGTCCAGCGACTCTACCTTAAATCTGAATTCCGATGAATATACTTTTTTTAAATTTGCTTTGCTTTCTATAGCTTTAAAATTCGTTTCTTTTTTCATGTCGGTTATTTTAATTGTTAAAATATTGTCCTCATATTTGTAGATTCCCTTAAACACTAAAGCGGAATCCTTAGCGAAGATCGTTACAAACGATACATAGTTTTTTTTAAAGCGAAAATCATAACCCATACCGCCGCCATAACGCAGCTGCCAGTTACCATATAACATCGATAACGGAGCTGCCGCCGCGGCTGCAATCGTGAAGACTATTACCGCGGCTATGACACTTTTCCTGAAATTTATAATCAATTCGTTGAAACCTTTTTCCTGTTAATTTTATCCTTTTCGGTAAACTGCTTTTCAACAAATTGAACAATGTTCGGATTGTTTCTGAAACGCAGAACATTCAGCATGAAAATTTCCAGCTTATTAACAATGTTAGGCGGCAGAATATCACCATCGATTTCAACAGAGATTACCGGTAAATTATTATCACGTGCCCAAGGTGTTATTAAACCCTCAATGACACGTCCGATAAGACATGCAAAAGGCGAAATGTTAACGATACCTGAATAATCCTGAAGCATCGCTGTAGCCGCTACACCGGACGATATTGATATTTCCGAATATAGATCTTTCGACACGAAAAGCTTTTCCGCGTTATTCATAATCTCTTCCATGTTATGCGGTGATGACGGAAGCAGTTTAGTTTTATCGAGAATTTTAAGAACCTTTTCTTCTACCGATTTTTTATACATGTGTTCCAAATGCCAGCGGATGTATTCGTTCGTTACCGGAGAAAACACTCTTGTTAAATACGGCAGAAGTTTGAATCTCTTCGCGATATCATGTTTTCTAATATAATCACAGTAGTACACCCATTCAGAAACCGACGAAACTTTCGCGATAATTCCGGTCCGGCTGAATATCTGTATAAGTTCATCAACCGCGAAATCATCCCTGCGGACATAAATTTCGCCGACAACAAGAACCTTCGGCACATCCTTGATAGCTTTTTTCAGAGGAATCTTTTTAATTTCTTTAACAATATCTTTAAGCTCGTTATACACTTTACTTTTGTTGCCGCTTTCGGTAACGCTAATCAATCGGCGCCACTGATCGTCATACTTCGCCATTGCCAGAACAGGATCTTCAGCACAGGTTCTAAGCGATGTTTCAATGTCCTTCATGTAATCCGCAATAACCATCCCTCGCCAGACATTTTTCGTAAAGTCCTGCCCAAACTCATTATAAGAATTTTCAGAATCCATGGTGATTACCACGACATTATCGAGTCGTAAATCTTTAAAAAGGTTGTCATAAAATACAAAATACTGACCAGTGCGGCAAGGACCAACTGTTGTCGGAACAAACAGAAGATACAGCTCATCCTTTTTATAGTTCTCGCCTGAAAAATATTTTAAAGCACTGCCGAGAACGAGTTGTGACGGAAGACATTCCTTACCGGACATGTATTCCTTAGCCATCTGGAGAGTGTAGGTATCTGGCACAGGCATTGCCTCAGCATTAACCCCGGCACCTCTCAAAGTGGCAGCGACAAGTTCAACGGACAGCTGACCCATGTTTGAGAGCAGAATCTTAGTTTTTTTATTGTGAAAAATTTCAATACGTTTGTTATTCTTTGTATCAAGAATATGAAGTTTGTCCTTAGGATTATTAATAAATCTGTAGCCGTTGTCATAGCGCTCTTCATCTTCCGCGGTAAACTTGGATTTATAACCTTCAACGATATCGAGAAACGCCTCGACCCTCGTGTCAATACCAGCATCAGCAGAATGAGAATCCAGTTCCAGAACAAGAAACGGTTTCGTGCCCATAATCCACTTAACATAATGCAGCATGAAAGAATCCGGTGCACACGAAAAGTTTGTAATAAAAGTGAGAAAGACATTCGGCTCTTTTCGAAGCGCCATAGCAGCCTTCATATCCTGCTGGCCATAATACCAGTACATGTTCTTGAAAATTTCCGTGTCGTAGAAAGGTATCATATCGTATGGGATTACTGAAAATCCTCTGGTCGCGAATTTCTGTGGAATTCCCATATTAGCGTCGGAAGTAAAAGCGTTGTAAGGTCTGCCTAATACCGCGATTATTATCTGATCGGATTTTCTAGCCTTGTCAATCGCTTCGTGACCCATTTTCGCGTAGGCTTCAAAAAAGTCATTTTGTTTCTTATAAGCGATTTCAAAAGCTTCACGGATTTCCCTATCGGAAATTTTCAACGTGCGTCCCATTCGAATAAGTTCCTTCAAAGCCTTTTTTGTACCGAATTTAAAACTTATAATCGGTGTCAAAAATCTGCTGGCGGGTTCTTCAGAAAAAGCTTTTTTAATATAATAAGGAAGGCTCTGGGTTATCGGACAAAAAGTCGCGTGAACATCAGACTCATAACTCACCATGTCTCTGAAGTGAGGAACGAAAATATAATCAATTTCTTTATCTTTAATGAGAGACTGAATAGCACCATGAGCGATTTCTGCGGGAAAACAATACGCACTTTCAATACGCATTGTGCCTTCTTCGTCTATATCCTTCGAAAGAACAGTTTCTATTCCCAGCGACCGGAAAAACCACGCGTAGAAAGGATACAGCGTATATGTCGAAAACGCCATAGGAATACCGACAACGATAGGTCTTTTCTTTGAGAATTCTTCTTTACCGGGAGCAAAGGTATGAAAAATGAGCTCTTCGCGTTTTTCAATATAATTAAAAACTTTAGACTCATCTATGACTTTCTTTTTTCGAGCGTTGGTGTATTTATTGCACCTGCCGCCGAACATATATTTATGACCATTAACGTTAAGAACCTTTATCGGACAAAGGTTTTCACAAGACTGGCATTTGAATTCCCTTTCGTAGATTATTTCCGACGCGAGTATTCTATCGATGTCGAAATCCGACTTCTGTAAGAATCCTTCGCTGACTTTAAGCTTAGCCAGCAATGCGACTCCGAAGCAGCCAAGAAGCTCAGGATCCGGCGGAATGATGATATCCTTATCAAGCATCATCGCGAATGCTAGAGGAACCGCTTTGTTTTTCGCGACACCGCCCTGAAGGACAATGTTGCTGCCTATAGCTCTGTTGCCGACAACACGGTTCAGATAATTCGACACGATAGAGGTGATTATACCGGCAGTGATGTCCTCTCTGCTGGCTCCGTGCTGGATAGCTTTTCTAATGTCGGAATTAATAAACGCCGAACAGTGTTCACCGAATTTTAAAGGCTTGTCCGCTTTAACAGCGATGTCTCCAATATCTTTAACATCAGTGATATTCAAATCTCCGGCAGCAGACTCTTCAAGAAAAGATCCTGTACCAGCGGAACACGCTTCGTTCATCGCGTAATCAATAGGAACCTTGTTTTTTAGAAAAACATATTTCGCGTCCTGCCCGCCGATTTCGAAAATAGTGTCAATGCCTGGTTTGAAATACGTCGTGCCTGTAGCGTGAGCGATGATTTCATTATATACCGCCGGAGTTTCAAGAAAAACGCCGAGAATTTCTCTTGAAGATCCTGTAGTTGATGCCAGTGATATCCTAATTTTCTGATCACCGATTTGATCATGCAGCTGCTTTTTCACTTCGATAAGACATTTCTTCAAAGCTATTACAGGATCACCATGAGTTCTTCCATAATGTGAAGCAACTATCTCATCGGTTTCAGCGTCAATCAGTGCGACTTTTGTTGTTGTTGAACCCCCGTCCACGCCAAGAATGTATTCGCGGCCAGGGATGGCGTTGCTGCGTTTCGCTTCGATATAGTGAACTTTAGATTCGGCGGTACGAAGACTGTTGTATCTGCCGAAAAATATTTCATGTTCTTTAAATAATTTTTCTTTTTCAGGCAGCACGCTGCCGTTTTCTTGAGCCAGTAATGCCGCGCCATACGCTTCGAAATATGAAGACTCAATCGGAATAATAAATTCCACATGCGGAAGTTTTTCTTTTACAAATTTTATTATATAAGGATTTTTTGTCAGACCGCCGGACAGCAGAACCTTACCGTCATAAATTTTCGCTTTTTTCAGGAATTCCACAACCTTCGTTGCCATTACATCGCTTAAAGATAACACGATATCGCCCTTGGTCGCTTCGCCTTTATTCAGTTTGTGAGTACAGTCGCTTTTCATGAAAACCGAACATCGTGATGACATTTTATGCACCTTGCAGTCATCAGGAATTTTCTCGATGTCATTCAGGGTCATGTCCATACGTCCAAGCTGCTGTTTAAAAAATTCACCGGTGCCGGAAGCACATTTGTTGCCGGTAAAGCTTGTAACAATTTTACCTTCGTTGTCAATTTTATAGACTGTGAAAATTTCACCGCCCAAAGAGGCAACAGCATCAACTTTATAACCAAGTTCCTTTATCGCTCTTTCGATACATATCGACTCCAGAACACTGCTGACATTCAGCAGATGTCTTCCTTCATGACCTGTTACAATTGATGTTATCCCGTGTGGAATCTCGTTGTTGAATTCTAATGATGCTGATAGTGCATTAAGAAAGTTACCTTCATGTTCAGTAACCTTATGATAAACAACCTTACGGTCTTCAGTAATAACTAATTTTATACTGGATGAACCTATATTTATCCCAAGTGTTTTCATAATAATATTTTACCTCCAAAACTGACAAAACAGGATATTCTGCTAAAATCATACCACCCTGTTATAATGCAAGTTTTTTTCAATAATAAAAATATTTCAAAAAAGTAATTACTCATTCGGAATATCATAGACGGCAAGCTCAATGACCGCTCAGCAATCGAAGAATAAGTCGCATTTCGACAAGCAGTGCAAACGACTTGAAAGATCGGTTTTATAATGTTCTCAGATAGTACTATCATTATTGATGAAATTCAAAAAATTCCCGAACTGCTGGAGGTTGTCCATCGAACATTAGAGCGTACGAGGTAAAAAACACAAATAGAATCCGTCCGGAAGATATTAGCGGATAAAAGTTTTTGGAGAAGATTACCCCGAAGCCGAACTGACTTTACTATATCGCGGTGAATTGGCTAATACTCCTCACATTAAAACCTCCTTGACACAATAAACAAGAACCACAAAATCTCACCAATTCCTGTTCCGGAGCAAGACCATGAATAAAATAAAACGAATACCGTACGGCAAGGGTGACTTTGAAGCTGTTAATGCTGAGAATCGATATTTTGTCGATAAAACAAAGTTCATACCACTTTTAGAACCGATAGATTATATATTCCTTATTCGCCCCCGCCGGTTTGGAAAAACGCTTTTTATGTCAATGCTAGAAAGTTACTACGATATAAAGAAAAAAGACCGTTTTGAAGAATTTTATCGCGATACATGGATACTGCAAAACCCCACAGAAGATAGAGCAAAATATCTTATGCTGACATTTAACTTTTCCGAGGTTACCAAAGAAAAGGACAAAGTTCAGGAAGATTTTAATAAATATTGTTGTGTAAAAATTGACGGATTTATTAACAGAAATAATTATTACATAAATAATGTTTTAGTACAAAATGTTTTGAATGAAAAAAACGCTCATGACAAACTATATATTCTTTCAGAAGGACTTAAAGAAAGCGATACTAAAATATATCTCATGATCGACGAATATGATAATTTTGCAAATTCTATTATAGCAGATTATGGTTCGTCCGAATATCTAAAACTTACAAGAAATGCCGGATACTTCAAACAATTTTTTTCCAATTTAAAAGGTATGACATCTGGAAGCGGTTCAGGACTTGCCAGGATATTTATTACAGGTGTATCTCCTGTAACGATGGATGATGTTACTAGCGGTTTTAATATCGGCAAAAACATTTCGATAGATGAAAGATTTAGTGAGATTCTTGGTTTTAATGAACAGGATGTCTATGCTATTATTGATTACTACACAGAGCAGGGAGTCTTTTTTCACGACAAAAAAGATACTATCGAGATAATGAAAAAGTGGTATGATAATTATCGTTTTTTTGAGAAAGCGGAAACAACAGTTTTTAACACAGACGCTATTCTTTATTATATGTTGAGCTCATATGAGTCAAAGCATCTTCTTTCAAACTTAATAGATGATAACTTGCGAATGGATTATGGAAAACTTCGATATTTAATAACACTCGACCGGAAACTAAATGGAAGTTTTAAAAAACTGAAAGAAGTTATCGACAACAATGGTATTGTCGCTAACATTAAAACCGGATTTCCACAGGACAAACTAACAGAAGAAGACAATTTTGTTTCGCTGTTGTATTTTTTTGGTCTCTTAACATATTCGGGTGAAATAGTAAAAGGTAAACCGCTTTTGAAGATTCCCAACGAAACTATCCGCACAATGATGTATGAATATATAAGAGCATCGTTTGATGATGCCATTTCATTTTCTGTAAATATTTTTGAACTTACGACTCGTATACAGGATATGGCTTACGATGGAGAATTCAAACCTGTAATAAGTTTCATTGCAGATGAAATAAACAGACAAAGCAGTATTAGAGATTATATCCAGGGTGAAAAAGTTATACAGGGATTCTTTCTTGCATATCTTAATATAACAGATTTTTATTTATCATTGTCTGAAATAGAGTTAGCAAAGGGTTACGCAGACATTATTATGAAACCTTTTTATCTAAAATACCCTGATATGAAATATGCTTATTTGCTGGAACTTAAATACATCAACCGAACAGATAAAAAGAGCGAGCTTAAAAAACAGTTAAAAAGCAAATTAAAAGAAGCAACTGAGCAGTTAAAAAAATATTCCTCAGACGAGGTTTCCGCAAGGATGCTTCACACAGCGCCATTCGGAGAAGTGGTGTTAAAAAAAGGAATAATCATTTTCCACGGCTGGGAGCTGGTATATTTGGAAGAATTTTAACCGCAGATTAACGCGGATGGACACAGATAGTACAGTGTTTGCGGGTAAGATAGTTTAGAAAGATTGGAAGTAGAAAGTAGAAAAACCGGTGCTTCGATACTCGTCGGTCATTTTGGTTGCTGAGTAGCGGTACTCCGCGTATCAAAGCACAAAATGACCGGATAAACAATCCGCTCCCCGATTGATGCATTGCTTGCACTGAGCCTGTCGGACGGTATTGATTAACCATCACACATAAGGTTCCAGGTGAACGACCACATCAACAATACTCATGTCGCTTTGAAGGAGCTTCGTTTTAACGATTTCAGAAATCTCATGCCCGTCATTAACGTTCATTGCACCGTCAACCTGAATATGAAGATCAACAAAACAGCTGCTGCCGGCAAGTCTGGTGCGTATCTTATGAACAGACTTTACACCGGGTATTGCCTGACTCATCGATTCAATTTTTATTACGACATCCTGATTCGTACTGCTGTCTATTAAATCTATAAAAGCACCTTTGCAAATGCTCCATGTAGCCTTAAACAAAAATATAGAAACGATGATGGCACCGATATGATCGACAAACGATAAGTTTGGAAAAAACGCAGAAATTACAACCGCGACGAACGCCGGTATGGAACTGAAGGAATCCGATCTGTGGTGCCAGGCGTTCGCGATAACCGCTGAGGATTTCACCTCTTTGCCGACCTTTACAGTCCAGTGATACAAAAATTCTTTTATAACAATAGTGAGCAATGGTCCCAGTGAAGCGAACCAGAGTGTCTTCGTGTCATCTTTCTGCGAAATAGTTGTTATCGCGTTTATTACAATTTCTAGACCAACAAAACCTAGCAGCAGTCCTATGAAAAGCGTAATCACTGCTTCAATTTTTTTATGCCCGTATGGATGATCTCTGTCCGCCGGCATCGACCAGTATTTTACACCCGCGACAACAGCGACATCTGTTATAAGATCCGACAAGCTGTGAATCGCGTCGGCAATTACCGCCTGGCTTTTTCCGAAATACCCTAAAACAAATTTCATTGCTGTTAAAAATACATTAATGAATAATCCAATCAGAGTAATTCTCGTTACAGCTTTTTTCCCCAATTCTTCAGCTTCGTTGCAGGGATGATTATTATTTTCCATAAACGATTTTTCCACCGCAGATAGTATACATTACCTTCCCGAACAATTCAGATCCTTTAAACGGAGAATTTTTACATTTTGACAAAAAGTAATCATCAGTAATATTAACCTTTTCTGTCGGATTAACAATCGTAATGTCGGCACATTTACCTTCCTGTAGAACACCCTTGTCGAGGTTTAATATATTTGCGGGATTACATGTGACTTTCGAAAAAGCTTCGCAGTAAGAAAAACCATTCTCGATAACAAGTTTGGTGATTATCAATGGCACTGCAGTTTCCAGTCCGATGATTCCGAAAGGTGCAAATTCGAGTTCCTGCTTTTTCTCGTTAGCAGTATGAGGTGCGTGGTCAGTCGCGATGACATCGATAGTCCCATCCTTTAGTGCGGCGATAATTTTCTTTCTGTCGTTTTCAGTTCGCAGCGGTGGATTCATTTTCGCCATCGACAAATGCTCAAGAATGGCTTCGTCTGTTAATGAAAAATAATGCGGTGCTGTTTCGCATGTGATTTTCACGCCGGTTGATTTTGCGTGCTTTACTATGTCAGCGGACGCACCGGATGACAAATGCTGTATGTGAATTCTCGCGTTAGATTTTTTCGCAAGCAGCGCGTCACGGGCGATCATAATTTCTTCGGCTTCGGCGGGAATCCCCTTTATTCCGAGTTTTGTAGAGACTACCCCTTCGTTCATTATGCCGCTGTCGGCAAGGATAGTATCCTCTTCATGAAGAAGAAGCGGAACATTAAACATCCTTGAATAATCTAAAGCTCTAAGAAGAAGAAGCGACGACATTACAGGTTTTCCGTCGTCAGAAAATGCAACTGCTCCGGCAGTATGTAAATCACCCATTTCAGAAATTTCTTCGCCCTTCAAGCCTTTGCTGATTGCTGCTACAGGAAAAATATTTATCGGTCCTTTTTCGGCTTCGAGTTTAATAAATTTTACAAGCGCCTGATTATCAATCGGCGGGTTGGTATTAGGCATTGTACAGACGCTGGTGAATCCCGATTTCGCGGCTACTTGACTTCCGCCGAGAATGGTTTCCTTCGCTTCACCGCCAGGTTCACGAAAATGGACATGCATATCGATAAGTCCAGGCAGGACAATGCAGTTTTCCGCGTTGATTATTTCGTCGGCGGGATGGTCGAGAGTATCTATAGAAACAATTTTAGCATCGTCTATCAGCACATTAAGTTTCTGCTGAAGGTTCCTCGAAGGATCCACGACAGTTCCGTTTTTTATGAAAATTTTCATTTGTTATTATACCTCGTTTCCCGACAGCAGAGTGAATACGCCCATTCTTACGGCGATACCGTTAGTTACCTGTTCGCTGATTATGGAGTTTTTGCAGTCCGCGACAGAGTCTTCAATTTCAACACCTCTGTTGATAGGTCCTGGGTGCATAACAATTATATCCGGTCTGCAGATTTTCATGCGATCTTCCGTGAGAGCGAAATATTTTACATATTCCCGGATTGACGGAAATACAGAGCCTTTTTGCCTTTCGAGCTGAATACGCAGCATATTTACTACATCAAGTTCCGGCAGCAGTTTGTCAAAGTCGTAGGATATTGAACATCCGAAACTGAGGAATTCCTCCGGTAGAAGCGTCGGCGGTCCGCAGAGTGTGACCTTCGCCCCGAGCTTAATAAAAATCTCAATGTCTGACCGGGCTACCCTTGAATGTTTAATGTCGCCTATAATCCCGATATGAAGACCCTTGAGAGAACCTTTTTTTTCAATGATAGAATACGCGTCGAGCAGCGCCTGAGTCGGATGCGCGTGGTTGCCGTCGCCGCCGTTTATTACAGATGCCTTGCAGTGCCGTGACAAAAAGTTCGGCGCGAGCGAGACAGGATGCCGCATAACCACATAGTCAGCGTTCATCGCTTCGAGGGTAATCACCGTGTCTATTAATGATTCTCCCTTTACCAGACTTGATGCCGATGCCGCTATGTTTATGACATCCGCTGATAATCTTTTTGCCGCCAGTTCAAAGCTGAGCCTTGTCCTTGTTGACGGCTCGATAAAAAGGCAGACAACTGTTTTCCCGGCAAGCGTCGGAAGTTTTTTCGCGGAAGTTGTGAAAATTTCTTTAAACTCTTTTGCGGATTCACAAATAGTTAGAATTTCATCAACGGAAAGGGAATCAATTTCAATAAGATCTTTTCTTGTTGTTGTTTTCATAAAATTAAGGGTATTTTATAACGTGGTTTTGTCAATTTGATTTTTTCAGAGATTTTGAATTTTTTTGGAGAAAAACAAAAAACCGCGTCTGAATCTCAGAACGCGGTTAGTGTTAAAATTGCATAAAAATCATCAGAAATTATTTTCGTCTGCCG
>CAYLTM010000003.1:43998-55509 GCA_964386495.1 uncultured Leptospirales bacterium | reverse complement strand
CTTGCAAAGGTGCGTTGTACGAATAACCAGATTTCTGTTAAGCTTATACGGTTGTCCGGTATCCTGTACTATTCCCGCTTTTACGTCTTTCGGCATTTTACGGAATTCTTTCTTTCCTTCATCTTCATATTCATACAGCGAAAGATTATCTGGATATGGAACAAAGTATGGCATTTCCACCGCTTCAACTTTAAGTTTTTTAGTTTCGAAACTATTATATCGCCAAACAATATTTTCAATAGTGGCGATAACAAACACATAAAGATTTCGGTCAAAATCGGTATTATTGTCTATTTGAAACTCGACCTGAAGAAGATCCCCTTTACCTGTTAGTTCAATTTTTTTATTAAAAGTCATATATCTTACAGAGAAAACATCTGTAGGTACCGGCTGTGAAGGAAGATGTGTCAATTTTTTGACCGGACTATTTTCAGCTGGTGCTGGTTTATCCTGCGAAAACAAAGCCGCCTGAGCCAACATTATTAAAATAAAAACAAATAATTTATTCATCATATTGATCATCCTGAATTTTTAATCGGTATTCATATTTCTAAAAGTATCCCCAGGATAATAGTCGGTATTTTCCTGAATAAGTTTTAGCAATTGTTTATAAATTTTCTCATTTCCCGCGATAATTTCCGGACATTCCGGATTTAAGGGATTCCCTTTGTAGTCTGACACCATTCCGCCGGCTTCACGAACTATTACCGACCCCGCTGAAACATCCCAAGAATGCAGCATCGGTTCCCAGTAACCATCCAGTCTGCCGCAGGCAATCCAGCATAAATCGAGCGCCGCGGAACCTATACGCCGAACACATTGCGCTTTGTCTAATACAGCGTTAAACTGTTTTCGATTATTTATGAGGGGATTATTTTTGTCATAAGGAAAACCCGTCGCTATCAAGGCGATACCGATATCATCAATTGCCGACACTGAAATCTTTTTACCATTGAGTCTGGCACCGTCTCCCGAAAAAGAGCTGAACATTTCTCCGCGCATGGGATCGTAGATAACACCCGCGACTGTTAAGCCTTCTCGAAGCGAATATAATCCCACCGATGTACAGAAATGCGGAATGTTGTGAGCGAAATTATTTGTACCATCAAGAGGATCGATGTGCCAAACATAATCGCTATCGACGGAGTTTACGCTGCCTTCCTCCGAAATAATTTTAAACATAGGAAATTCTTGATATACCGCGTTGTATAAATATGCTTCAGCGATAGTATCAACATTTGTAACAATATTAGTTCTACTTTTGTAAGACACCTCAGCACTGCCGTTTATATACGCCTTTTTAATAATATTGTCACCAACATGAACAGAAATTTTTTTGATAAATTCAACAATTTCTCGAAGATCCATTAGAAAACCACCTTTCCACCGATTTCAACACTGATATCATATTCCTTTTGTGACGGCATAACCAGTTCGATCATGAGTTTTTCATGAAGATAAAAATTCTTTCCCAGCTTATGTTCCATTTTCCCGAAAATTACCTGCCCAATCGTTTTAAAACCGGACACAGGATCACCCCTTACCCATTTGTCTTTGTTTATTCCAAAATATCCTTGTCCATTCAAAAAGGAATAAGGGTTTTTATTATTATAATCTTCAGTGTAATATTTTTCTACAACACCAGCCTCCACAATAAATGGAGAATCAGGTTTATCAAACATCCGTATAGATATCGATAAATCATAAACACCAAAATAATCACTTCGTTCAATTTTGTGGTCGAAAAAATAATACTCGTTTACAGTAAATCCCAGCAATAGATTGTATTTCGGCGTGAGGCGATACTTATACGCGATGTTCATATAATTTGTGTCATAGGTTTTATTCGGCTCGTAACCAGCATCGTAAGGCAGCAGTCTTGGATACCATGTGAAGTCAAACCGCGCCTTCTGTTCGTAAAATCCGAAAACTAAACCAAATTTAAAATCGAAAAGCGATTGCTGAGTTTTTTTAAAAAATGAAGAACCATCATAATGATTACCTAGAAAACCTAATCCAAGAAAATAACCTTCCTTGTAATATATCGCTTCAAAATGCTCTGTCCAGATTACAGTGTTTTTCGCGAGACCGCCAAGATATGGATTACCCATCGTTAGAAGAAATTGCCAGTCCGGCAGCGGCGTAAAATCAACAAACAGAATGTTAGGAATATTTATGAGAAGTCCGGGAGTATCGACATATTGATAACCGCTGCCGATGATATATGCGGTTCTTAAAACAAAACTGTAATCAACCTTTATAAAAACTTTTTCTCTTTTTAAAGTATCCTTGTCGCGTTCTCTTATAAGAGCGTCTTTTGCCTGCTGAACTTTTTTCTCCTGTTCGATTTTTGCTTTGAACAGCCATTTTGGAATTTCCTTGTTCTTCGGATCCACCTTCAGACCGCCTTCACCAATAGCTATGGCCTTCTCCATATTCTTCTGTTTAAAGTTCAGATATCCGGCTCTTTCATACGACTGTATCTGCACCGGATTACGTTTGATGGCTTCTTCATAATTGTTGATTGCTTCCGCGATATTCTGTTGTTCCTCAAAAATGTAGCCGATGTTGTGATAATTCATCGCCGCCTTTTTGTCGTTAACGGATATAGCTTTTTCAAAATCGTTCATCGCCTGGTACAGATCATTATCAACGGCGCTCTGCACACCTTGACTGTTCAGCTCATCCGGGCTTTGTGCGAAAACTTCATCAAACAGTGAAATTAATAGTGCCAGAGTAAGTATTATTACCAACGCATTCTTCATAACATGTAACCCGCGCCAACTTTTATAAGCAATTCATGAAACTTTTCATTTTTATCGACAATTTCTACAATGAATGATTGATATAAAAACACCTTGGGGTTCAGCTGTTCTCGAAAAGTCGGTGTAAAAATATTGCTTTTGGATTTAATTCCGGGAAAACGGGAACCGTTGACTTTATCTCTCGAAAATCCCAAAAACCCCTGACCATTGAACCAACCGTATGGATTATTGTTATCAACATCCTTCAGGTTTATCCTCTTTTTAAATTCTATAGTAAAAGCGAATGTTTGAATATATTTAATCATATTGTCATTTTCGATTGTTACGCCCAAACCGAATTCAGCAAAACCATAAAAGTTTGAAAGACCCGCTTTATGATCAAAAAGATAATAATCCTGAAAAGCCATTAAAGAATAATAGCTGATTATCTGACTAGAACGGTAAAGATATTTCATTTCGTAATAACCAGTATCAAGAGTATATCCTGAAGACCCGGCTCCATCGCGTGGAAAAATGCGCGGATACAACCTCATGGTGAATAACGCACCTTCTGTTTCAAAACCCACGACGACTCCCGGTTTAATATCTGTCAGACTCATCGATTTGCCGAACACTACATCATTCTGATAATGATTCAACAGAACCCCGAGACCCGCGTAAAAGTTCAATGACGTATAGGCAATTTCAAGACACTCCGACTGGCCGACAACTTTCGGCAGCGAAGCCCCAAGATAAGGGTTTTCTAAAGTACCAATGATTTTCAACCAATTCAAAGGTTTGGCGAATCCATAAAGCTTCACAGGAAATGGGGTGATTTTTCCCTGCGATGTAATATATTTAAATTTGTCGCCGCTGAAGATGCTGAATCCCAAACGAATCCCCAGATCGAATGTAAGATAATAGTTGGCACGAATTTCCGGAGCAACAGGTTTTTTCTGTTTAGAGTCATTTGATGGCTCATCTAGATCGTTTATGCTATCGTAGTAATCACCCTCCGCTTGAACGATTTTTCCTATATTTTCCATTTTCAAACGGTAAGCGTCGTACAACCAAATTCGAACATCCGGGTTTTCGGGATCAATAGCGATTGTCCTTTCACCAAATTCGACCGCCTTGTTATAGTCGCCGAATTTGTACTTCCAAAAACCTAGTCTTTCAAAGGACGGTGCCAGGTACGGATTTCGCCTGATAGCCTCCTCATAACATTTCACGGCTTCTTCATAATCTCCCTGAAGTTCCAGTGCGTAACCTTTATTGTGCCAGGCTATCGAAGATTCCTTATTATAATATTTGTTCGATTCCTCAAATTCCCTTTTCGATTTGTCCAGTTTTCCTTTTTCGCCAAGTTCCACACCTTTTTTCGAATGTTCTTCCGGATTTTGTGCAAAAGCCGCATTTTCGTCATTAATTAATGGTGTCAGAGCAATTATTAATAATGGTGTCAGAGCAATTATTTTTATTGCTCTGAATAGAAATGCATATTTTACTATATGTTTTTTAAAATTGTTCAAGATTTATTCCTAAAGTTCTTTTTTTAACTACTCTGGCACCATTTAAATTTGCTCTGGCACCTTAATTTTTTAAAAAGTATAGATTCCCTTAATATAATCGAAAAGAAAACAAATTTCAATAAGGATTTTATAATGGGGTTTGTTGTAATTGCAAAAAAATTAGCGGGAAAATGATCATTTATCATTTTCTGGCGACAGAGAGACATAATCTTAAAAATAAGGAGCAATCACCATAATCTTCAGAAACCCTCTTTTCAACAAATATAATAAATAATTCAAAAACATTTGACAAAATTGTTAAACATTATCAGTCTATTAACCGATAACTACTATAGGCAATACTATTATTAAAATTGTTTTCTGGAGGATTTAGATGACTGCAAAAAAGGGATTGTTCAATATATTGATTTTTTTGCTTACACTTCTTATTTTTATGCCGGTAACCGATTCCTTTTCAAAAGACGGAGATTTTCTATATCTAAACATTGAAAATACTTCTCGTTATAGAGAAGATCGTATAGCATTTCAGCATGTTGAACATTATTTTAAAGCTAGCGTAGATAATTCCGCACAATATTTGATGGTCATTCGCGATAAGAAAATTTATCTTCTAACAGACGGATATGATGACATTAATGATGTTTATGCTCAACGTAACTTTATGGATATGGAAAAGATGATTTACGATCCTGACGTTATAAAAAATGATCAAGCTTTCTGGACAAATAAAATTAACGGAAAAGTTGATAGAGTTGTCATTACCGATCGAAAAGTTCAAATTCTCAAGAGCTTCGATGAGAAATTCGTTGATGAAAAATTTGGGGCTTTTTATAAAAACATCCGCGATTCGTTCCTAAAAAAACATGTGTATATTTTCAAACAGTTGATGGCGAACAGAAAAGATTCTGAAATGTACGTTGAGCGTAAAGCCATTCCAAAAGAATTCTATGTAACAACACCTCCGGGATTGCCGACTAAAAGCTACACCAAGGCTACAGCTAAAACTATCGACGGCAGAATATATTACTGTGAGGACATGGATGGCGACGGAGTAACTGAAACATTCAGCGTTACTTTAACAGATGGTTTTAACTGGGGATATAAATCCGGTCCAAATATGATATTTATTTATGATAACAAAACTGAAGATATAAAAACCATAATAGGCACATTAGCTCACGAAGCATATTATGGAACCGAAGAAGAAAAAAATGAAATTGAAAAAACTGTGAAAAAAGAAGAATCTAAAATAATGAACTTGATCGAAGACCTTGTGAAGGTTGAGAAGTTTTATAAATAGTCTTAACAATTAATCTACAGCATAAACAAAACTTGTATATGCTGTAGATTAATTATCTTACACTTCTATAATATCCGAATTTTTAATAATCTCATAGCCCTCTTTCTGTAAAGAATCCTTAGCCTTTTCGATATTCTCAAAACGAAAAATCATTATAGCTTTATCATTACGTTTTTCAGTAAACGCATACATGTATTCTATGTTGAGATTATTATTTTTAAAACATTTTATAGCCTTCAGTAGAGATCCCGGTTTATCATCAATCGCGATGCCAAGAACATCGGTTACCGAACAAGTGACATTTGCATTTTTCAAAGCTGCTAGTGCGTCGTCCGGTTTGTTAAGCAACAGTCTTAAAATACCGAAATCCGATACTTCCGCGATAGTTAGTGTTAGAATATTAATATTTTTCTGCGAAAGTATTTCCAGAACATTCTGGAGATGTCCAGGTTTATTTTCCAAAAATATAGAAATCTGTTTTAAATTCATTTACGGCTCCTTATGAGTTTTTTCTTTTATCGATTACGCGAACAGCTTTTCCCATGCTTCTTTCTATAGACATTGGTTCCACAAGCGTGACTTTCGCGGAAATGTTCAGCATGTTGCGGATTTTATCACGAATCTTGTTAGAAAGATTTGTCATAACCTTTAATTCATCTGAAAAGATATTTTCACTAACTTCAACTCTCACTTCGATGTCATCCATAGTACCCTGACGGTCAATAATGATCTGATAGTGAGGTGCGGTGCCTTCAACGGAAATAAGAACCGCCTCAATCTGCGAAGGAAAAACGTTAACACCGCGAATAATCATCATGTCATCCGACCTTCCGGATACCTTATCCATTTTTATTAATGTTCTCCCGCACTTACATGAATCTCGAAAAATTCTTGTGATGTCTTTGGATCTGTATCTTATTACCGGCGAACACTCTTTTGTTAGACTGGTATATACGATCTCGCCTTTTTCACCTTCTGGGAGGACTTCTCCAGTAACCGGATCGATAATCTCTACGTAAAAATGATCTTCGAAAACATGCAGACCATTCTTCTGATTACATTCGCAGGATACGCCCGGTCCGATAACTTCGCTTAATCCATAAATATCATACGCGTCAATTCCCATGCGTGTTTCGATTTCCTTACGCATTTCGTTTGTCCATGGTTCAGCGCCGAATACGCCTAGTCTTAGTGACAAATTTTTAAAGTTAAACGACGGGATATTCTTTTGCGCATAATCAGCAATGTTTAAAGCATATGACGGTGTGCAGGCAAGCACTGTTGTTTTAAGATCCTTCATCAGCATCAGCTGTTTTTCAGTATTTCCGCTGGAGATTGGTATTGCTGTAGCTCCGAGGTACTCCGTGCCGTAATGCAGACCAAGTCCACCAGTAAAAAGTCCGTAGCCGTAAGCTACCTGCACAATATCTTCCTCGGTTGCACCTGCTGAATTAAGTGTCCTCGCACAGACTTCCGCCCATACCTGTATATCATTTTTTGTATAACCAACAACTGTCGCGTTTCCTGTCGTTCCCGAAGATGAATGAAGTCTAATAACGTCTCTCATCGGGACAGCGAATAATCCGTAAGGATAATTATCCCGCATTTCCTGTTTTTCAAGAAACGGCACATTTTTGAGATCACTGAGCACTTTGAACTTTTCCGGATTAAAACCGGCAGCATCAAATTTCGCTTTGTAAAACGGATTATTTGAATATACATGAAGCAGAGTGTTTTTTAATCTTTCTAATTGTAAATCTTTCATCTGCTGTAGAGATAAATTGTCATTTTGAAAAGCCGGCATCAAGGCCTCCTTAGATTTGTTTAGTATTACTAAATATTGTTCGATTATACTTGATTACTCAGAGTATTATTCTTCTGAAGAGTGTAAATTTTTTTTCGGGCATAAAACTCCAAAGCCCCTCTTCGGGGGATAGGGCATATTAAATATTAATGGATATACCTGAAAATAAAATCTCACCCTAAACTGAATAAATATAATCATTTTCACCATAATTTGTCAAGTCGAAATTAGTAATTGACTAAATTACGATATTAATCAACACTCAGTAATCTGAAAAAAAAGGAGAATACCAATGAAGCGCGTTAAGTATCTTTTGTTATCACTTTTTCCATTTGCAGGCTGCGGACAGCTGGAAAAACTCACATGGGACATGACTCCCGAAAAATGGCTTGCAACACATTCGTACATGTCTGTAAAATTAGGTTCTCTCGATTTCATTCTTGCGGAACCAAGCTCAACAATTATTGTTTACGGTCTTGGTGTAGTTATTCTTATTGCGGGATTATGGTTTCTGAAAAATAAAGGATCGAGCACATCGAGACTTTTGTGGGGTATTGGGTTGCTTTTATGGAGCGCGTCAACATTTAGTGCGGGAACTAGCTATCAGGCTTTTAGTTATGAACTCAAATGTGCTGAAAGAACAATATGTTTATGGACAAGCTGGTGGGAAATCTGGTATCTAATGTTGTATGTTGCAAGTATGAATGTTATTACAGCCGCTGTTGCATATTCCAGTTCAGTTGGAAAATTACGCAAAATAATAGTTGGCTATACAATCGTTAACACTGTATTGTACACCGCGACAGTTCTTACAGGTGCTTTTTCTCCTAACCAGTTTTTAGCGTCATTTGAATGTATGGTGCTGTTTTCCAGTCCAATGTTTATTATTCTTCTAGCGGTTAACATTTCCAGATATATAAAGAAGAAAATTTCTTTGGAGATTAAGCTCGTGATTGCATGGTTGTTAATGTTTGTCATCGTTATCGCTTATTTCGGATTTTATATGTCAGGTATTGCCGATGTTCTCTGGCAAAATGGTATCTGGTTTAACGCGAATGATGTACTTCATGTCGGGTTGATTTTTTGGATTGCTTATCTATATTACGCCATTGCTAAAAAAGTTGAGGACGCTTCTTAACAATCTATTTCTATAATATTGAAGCGCTGAAAAATTATTTAAAATTTGAGGCGCTTTGATATATATAAATTATCAAAAAACTTCACGACACCACCCATAATAATAATTACAGCTCCGAGCCAAACAAGAACAATGTTCCAGACTTTGCTGATTTCTACAGAAAGAATATCCGGTGCGTCAGTTTTTACCAACGGTTCAATCCAAACAATTAATGCACTATTGTCATGATCGAAATTTCTAAAATATATTTTTCTATTAGCGACAGAAGAATCAACATAACTATTATCATCGGTTTTATTTATTTGTGTCGGTAATAGCAGATTTTCTTTTTCTTCGTTTTTATAAACTGTAAGATCCGCTGAAAAATTATTGTTTTTCGATATGGAGTTTTCATCAGGTTTAATAATCCCATGGAATTTTATGGAAATTTCTTCAAAGGAAATTATCTCATTCACTGTTAATGACCTAAGACCGGAAACTTCCTTTGCTGAAAGATATCTTTCTGGAATAATATACAAATCAGATAAAAGCCCGCTAATGACTAATGGCTCCTTGTAAAACTGTTTACGGGAATCATCAAAATAATATGGTATCGAAAATCTTGAAGAACCATTAATAATAAAATTGAGATTGTCATGAAAATTCCCTGTGAATAAGATTTGCTTATCATCAAAATTAAATATTTCATTCGCTTTCATTGTCAACCGTTCGGTTGGCGGGTTGTAGGAAAAAGCAATCCCAACCGCGAGAATAATATACCCTATATGAAACAGAATAAAAGACAGCGACTTTGATTTATTTCCAGCGAGCATAGCGGTTATAGCTGACAATCCTAACCCGATGACAAACGAAGTAATCAATGGTATATTTACAATAAGACAAAGAATCACGACGGGAGGAATCATTATATAATATCTCAAATACTTTTTCGCGGTAATGATCAAAATTATTAGTAATGATGAAAAATTAAATAGCATAGAAAACTTATTATAAAAAGTTTTACCCGCGACTAAAGTGCTGCTGAATAATGTTGATGATAAAATCGGTAAAAAAGTTCCGAGCAGTATTACGAATGATAAAAATAAAAATGAATATAAACATATCGTTAAAAGAATTTCGTTAAACGACATTTTTGGTGATGCCTTCTGCACGAGAAACAATAATCTTTTTTTGTAAAAAATAATTACTGGAATTATTGATGATGCTATTAATGGAACAGCTAAAAGTATTGCGGTGCTTCCGGAGCCGAACGAATGAACGGAATGCTCGGAAAGAATCCCACTGCGCGTAACGAACATGCTCAAAAATACAGAAATAAGAATGAACACAGACACGAGGTAATCAATAAGTTTGCACGAATTAAATCTGCGAACGATCAGCTCGGTATGAACCTTTGCGACAAGCATTAGCCAAATAAGCAACGAGGAATTTTCAACGGGATCCCAGCCCCAGTAACCGCCCCACCCTAAAACCTTATAAGCCCAATATCCGCCGCTGGCAATTCCAGCACCCATGAAAATTATTGATGCTGAAAGCCATCTATCTGATAAACCAGATTTTTCAGGTACATATAATTCTACAATCGATTTCACAGCAAAAATTATAGAAGCCGCGTAACCGGCGAATAACAACGGCGGATGAATAATCATCCATAGACTTTTTAAAACTGGATTAATCCCATGACCCTGAATTGATATACCGTTTGATGCTGCAGTCACAACAAATGGATCGTTAACGATCAATAAATATCCCAGCAGAAAGGTTTCCAGAACAGTTACAACAAATACGACCGCAGATAATTTGTAATTTTTCGGAAACAAGCACAAGCCGAACCACCGCTGCAATGACCTTTTAGCATCCGGAGCATGATCCTTTTCAAAAACACAGAATGTTTTACAAAGGCTGACTATTAAAATAAACAGCAGCAAAGAACCTTCCTGACCAGCCCACACTGCGGAAATTTTCAAAAACAAAGGTTCAGCGTTTGACGAATGGTTCTGAACATACTGATAATTAAAACTGTCTGTAATAAACAACGCGGTTAAATACACATATGTGATTATTATCATGGTTGTTGCCGTTAGTGCCGTCACTTTTGTTATGACTCTGACACCTTTTTCAGAAATAATCTTCAAAAAAGGATGTCTGGCACCATTTAAATCTGCTCTGACACCTTTAAAAATATGAGCTTGCAGCAAAATATGTGAACAGTTCAGAATAATTGTCAGAAATAATAAAATATCACCCACAGGGAAAACTCCTAAATGTAGACATCGCGGGGTTTACTGCCCTGCTGAGGACCGATATATCCAAGCTCTTCCATTTTCTCAATAATACGCGCCGCTCTGTTATATCCAATACTTAATCTTCTCTGCAAATATGAAGCGGAGGCTTTTTTGGTTTCCTCAATAATCTTAATCGCTTCGACAAACATTTCATCGTTATCACCTGCATCATCCGCATCGCCAAGCTCATTTTCCTTGATAACTTCCTCGATATCGATATATCGTGGAGGGGCGTAATCGGCAGCGTGCTTAACAATAGAGATGATTTCATCTTCGGAAATAAACGCACCCTGAATGCGGACAGGAAAGGAACTGGTCGGTGACTGGTAAAGCATATCACCCTTTCCAAGAAGTTTTTCCGCACCGTTCTGATCGATGATAGTCCTCGAGTCAGTTTTCTGTGCGACTTGAAACGCGATACGCGCCGGAAAATTCGCCTTGATAATCCCGGTGATAACATCCACAGAAGGACGCTGCGTTGCAATAATTACATGAATCCCGATGGCACGTGCTTTTTGAGCGATACGCGTAATATAAGTTTCAACTTCCTTAGGAGCAACCATCATGAGGTCGGCTAACTCGTCGATGATAATCACAATATACGGCAACGGTTCATGGTCGGTATTTTTTCCATAAGAAAGAACCTTTTGATTATAACGGTCGATGTCTCGCGTCGCGAGCTCAGACAGCAGCCTGTACCGCCGTTCC
>CAYLTM010000003.1:19536-43885 GCA_964386495.1 uncultured Leptospirales bacterium | reverse complement strand
GGAATATCATTATACTGGTTAAGCTCAACCATTTTCGGGTCGATCATAATGAACCTAACGAAATTCGGGTCGTAGTTATAGACCAGGCTGGTGATTATCGTATTTACACAGACGGATTTTCCCGCACCGGTCGCTCCCGCGATTAGCAGGTGCGGTTGCTTTTTCAGATCGAGCATCACCGGTTTTCCAAGAATATCCTCGCCAAGGCAAACCTTCAAAGTCATCGTGCATGATTTGTAGTCGGCGGAATTTATTATGTCGCCGAGCGTAACGCCTTCTCTAAGCTGATTCGGGATCTCTATACCGACAGCTGATTTCCCTGGTATCGGTGCGACAATTCTCACGCGCAGTGCTGCAAGCGCCATAGCAATGTCATCGGACAGACTGACGATTTTTGTAAGTTTAGTACCGGCGGCGATTTGAAGTTCATACAAAGTAATTACCGGACCGCGATTAACGTTGATAACCTTCGCTTCGATATTAAAATCATTTAAAGTCTTAATAAGCAGATGCGAATTCCGCTTGATCTCCTCCATCCACTCCGTCGAATCTATTTTATCCGAATTATAAAGATACCCGACCGGTATCTCATATTCTTTCGTCATGTTAAGCATTTGTATAGTATTCTTGGTGATTACCTTTTCTTCGAAATCATCCTCGTCATCAAAGTCATCCTCATTTTTTTCTTTATCCTCTAATTTTTCTGAATTAAATTTTTTTTCATTACCGAGTTTGTCAGGACAATAAATATCGTCATCGATATTAAAATCATTTTCAGGAATTTTCGGAATTTTCAAAACAACCGGCGTATCGTCTATCACTTTAACAATCGGCGTAATATTTTCATTTTTTACGATTGGCGTTTCATCTGTTTTAATTTCCTGCAAAATCGGTTCAGTTAAGGTGTCAGAGTAATTAATGGTGTCAGAGTAATTTGTTATGGTTCCGATTATTTGGTCAGACAAGGTATTTTCAGGTAAATCGTTTACGATACTTACTGATTTTAACGAGGAAAAGGTGTCAGAGTCATTAATCGAGGTATTACTTTGCAGGTTATTGACCGTTTTTTCACCACTGATTGAATTATTTCTTAATGATGAAGCTTTTGGCAAAGGATCCATAATCTGGAAACTGTTTTTTGCAGCATCCGCATACATTTTATAGGATTGTTCACCAGGAAATGGTGTCGGAAAAGGTGTCAGAGTCTTTTGATCACACTTTTGATCGGGGTTAACTTTCAGAAGAAGAGCCTCTTCTACCACGACACTTCCGACAGGTTTGTCTGTATAAAGGAAACTGTTTTCCAGATCCTTCACCGATCCATCGTATTTATAAACATCAAATAATAACGAATCTTCTTTTTCAATAACTGTGTTTATTACATTAAATTTATTGTTATCGATATTTTCTTTGCGACTATTCAACATTCGGTCGAAATTATTATTAAGAACTTTTAAAGATTCTTCAAAAGTTTCGTTATTAATATTTTGTTTTTTATCTTTATAAACTTTTTTTGTGGTGCTCTTTTTTATCGTTATCCATGGTAATTTTTCTTTTTTCGCAGTTAGGGGGTTTTCAGTGCATTTTTTTACAGTACCAATTGTATTGTATGGAATATCAGACGTTTCGCGATTATGTGAATTACTTGAAGGTTTTTTACTTGTGAGATTTTTCATTTTTCCATTAAAGATATCCCTGACTGCCACCGCAGAAAAGATCCCGCTGATTAATAGTCCAGCCATATTTAAAACGATCGTAATCAACCATGCTCCGGCATTTCCAAATATTCGCGAGAGAAACTGCGAAATATACAAACCGATATAGCCGCCGGCATAATATGGAAGTTTTGTAGTGCGAATTAACGATAATAAAACCGCAAAAGTTATTACAAGATACATGCAGGAAAACATTTTTTCAATCATGGTTTCCTTACTCATTTTTTCAATGAGATACATGCAAAAGATTCCAACAAACGCGATTATCAAATATGCTGAGAGTCCAAATGATGAACATAAAATGTTCGACAAAAACGCGCCGATTGGACCGGCAGAATTTGTCACTGGACGATTATACGTCAGAGCAGAAATATCAGATGGGTTAAATGTCAATAATGCGATAAAAAGAAATATCGCGAAAAACACTGACAGGACTGCCGTAATTTCTCTAACTATCTTATTGGTCAGCAATTTGGGTCTCCATTGATTATTCGTTTATGATAAGCGACGCACTGTTACCTTTATCGGCAAGTTTGCTGAATTTTGTTAGTTAGTTCCTCTTTATTAATTCTCCTGGAACTATAACTATACATAATGTGTTTATATTTTTATTAAAAATTGCGGATCTAGTTAAAAATTTTACTATAAATATGAGCTTTATCGAATATATTTCAAAAAAGCAATATTTAAACTTTCCGAACATATACAATTTCTAGTAATGTTGCCATATATTTTGTATTCGCTTGTTCATTTATGCAAAATAGTTAAATCAGTAATCTGCAAAATTTGCTCTGACACCATTATTTTCACAACCCCGAAGGGGGCTTTTTACTTTGATGAGAAAATATTTATTGTGATTTTTCTCAGATAGTCTATAAATTCTATAACAAAGGTTATTAGATTTGATCTTTCAAGTCCCCCATTGGGGGATTTAGGGGGGAAAAAGAATGGAGTTGAAGGACATACGAATTATTGATCTTTTATACCCGAAATAAAATTCACACACATTTTTACCGGGGAATATTTTTTTATTCTGTTTGACAAATATACTCTGAATATCATCGCTAAGAATATATTCTGAATAATTATCAACTTTGTAGAAATGGGTGTTGCAAATAGCGTAAAATTATTTCTAAACAAACGAATATTATTGACGACTTAATATATACACAAGCTCAATATTGAGGCTGTTGATTTAACTTCGACATCCTGATTATAATAAATAAAATTTCGGCAGATAAATTAATGCTTATAAACAATTCCCTACAAAACTGCTTCTATCCTTTAAAAATAATTTTGCAGAATTTTACTGCATCGTTTAGTAAAATATTAACCTGCAACTCAGCTTTTAAAGTGATTATTATTTTAGCGGCAGTAATTTTTCCCTATAAAAATACATACTCTCACACAATCGATCTCAACAAAAAAGACATATCTATTAGATGGGGCTTTTCTGAGGAAATTGTCCAGCATCCGGAACTTGCAGATAACTGGGTAACTATTGAAGGCTCGCCGACAGGGAAGCGCTCAATAATACTTAGTCAAACAAAGGGTTTCAGTCAGAACAGAAAATTTAGTTTTCGTTTAAAGCCAGAGAAGGTTTCTCATTACACGCTGATGACAAAATTCATTTTAACCGGTGATTTTTTAAAAAACAACGAGTCCCCGGCGCTTTATATCGCTAGTATCGGCAATAACTACGAAATATATTTGAACGGCAACCGGATCATTAATGAGATGTTTATTACCTCCGACGGCTACAGTTATAAACACAAATGGCGACGGGGATTATTTCTTCCAATAAATTCACAGCATTTGAAAATTGGAGAAAATGTAATAATATATCATATCGCTGGTGAAAAGCATTCCGATTCACATGGTCTAATAATTCAGGAACCTTATATTTTTGGAAATTTGAATAAGATTCTTGAAAACCGTTCAGAACTCTTTCCCCTAATTCTTATGTTTTTATATTTTTTTGTCGGACTCTACCATATATTTTTGTTCACCATCAGACGGTCAGAAAGATACAATTTATATTTCGGATTATTTTCGGTAGGTGTGTTTATCTATTTGTTTTCCAGGACAAATCTGATATACTCATTTATTGACAACTCGCTGATAATTAAGCGGCTTGAGTTTTCCGTTTTATATATGATAGTTGTATTTATTATGATGTTCCATGACACCTTTACTATTAATAAAATCAGGAAGTTTACTTATATTACAGCGGTCTTTTCCTTCGTAATATCTTTCTTAACACTGTTTATGCCGCTTATCTTTATGGAAAATATTTTATATATATGGCAGATGCTTGTAATAATTCCTATTTGTGGAGTATTATATTATAGCTTTTATGATTTACATTTAAATTATAAGCATCTTAGAAATAAATACCCGGAGTATTCCCGCAGAAAGGCTGTCACCGCAAACTTTTTAACCACGAAATCCGGCAACATATCACTGGCAATTATAATACTGGCGATTACCACGATTTTAGACATTGTTGACGCGAGATGGTTTAATTTCGACATAATATTAACAACCTATGGGTTTTTCATATTTGTAATGGGCATGGCTCTCGTGCTGATACGAAACTTAATGCAGGCTTTCAACGAAATCAATGTTTTAAACGCTACTCTTAAATGTAATATTGAAAATCTGAAAACCGCTAATACAAAAATTTCCATATCGGAAGAAAAATACCGTAAAATTGTTGAAGACTCCGAAGACGCTATTTTCACAATGAATCTGTTCGGCGTTATTACTGCCTATAATAATTCCATGAAAAAATTAATCGGCGCCGCAAATATTAAAACAATAGAGCTGGACTTCAGATCTTTAATTTTCGACGGTGCGGGTGAAAGAGGTTTGCAGATTACTATTTTTGACGAAAATTTTAACGAGTGTAAATCTACAAAAAAAATACAGTTGTTGAAATTGCCGATAATTACCACCAATCTTCAGGAACCTATTGATTACAACATGAAGATGGAATACATCAGCAGCAACGAATCTGGAGAAATTTTAACGAAACTTTCGACCATGAATACCGATCCGCTGTTAAAATTTTTTGCAGCGGAAGAACAGACCTATGTGATAAACAATTCCTTTTTAATCGGAGAAGAAATCACGCAAAGAATCACCCGTAATCTTTCCAAATATCTTAGTAAAGATGAAATATATATGATGAAGCTCGGTATCAGGGAAATGATATTTAACTCGATAGAGCATGGTAATCTCGACATCTCGTTTGACGAAAAAACGCATCTAATCGACGATAATAAATATTTTGAGTTTTTGAAAACAAGGCAGCAGATTGACCCTTACAAAAACAGAGAAGTCAGCATCACTTATAATATCAATAGCAGTGAATGTAAATTCGTAATCGAAGATCAGGGTAGTGGTTTTAATTACAAAAAATTCACCGACAAAAAAGACAGCGATGAATCCCTTGACGACCTGCTGGCTCACGGCAGAGGTATCGCGATGACGAAAAACGCCTTTGACAAAATTTCTTATAATGACAAGGGAAACATAGTTACACTAGTTAAAAACATTTTGCCGAAATAGGAGTATGGTGACTTTGTTAATTGTATAATAAAAAGTAATTGATTTATAAACCGAATTATTTACAATAATCCAATGAATAAACAAAGAATATATGTAGACACTTCCGTCATTGGAGGATGTTTTGATAATGAGTTCCAGAAATGGTCTAATGCTCTTGTTAAGGATTTTATGACAGGATTATATATTCCCGTTATGTCTGAAGTAACATCTGCTGAAATTCAAGATGCTCCCCAAAATGTTCAAAGCAAATATTTTGAATTACTAACTTATAATTCGGAAATGTTATTTATAGATGAAAACGTTTGAAGACAATATTGATACTATGAAGATGATGAGGAAGATAAGAGATAGCCATTATGAAATTATTAATAAAAAAACAAAAAAAGACATTATTGGTTTTTTTAAGAAAAAAGCATTAAAATTGAAAAAAACGAACATCTGAAATATTACTTATTTAGTATGACCAAAGCATTATTGCTGCCATAACTTTAAAATATTTTGTATCGAAAAACTTGTTTATTGTTGATAACTGGAAGGAATAAAATGATACATTCCGAAGTAATTAAACAACAGAAAAGTGAATCATTATATGAAGCAGATATTATATTATCTGGAGATATCTTTTATATAAGTAGTTGAACTGAAAACGCCTTGACCAGTATTTTATTTCAGAATAATAGGTAATAAATGTATTATCGAATTGCACTAGATAATGAACTGAATGTAAAAAATAAAATATTTATTCCGACCATGGTGCATGAAAATCCAACCAAAATAATTAGTACTACAATTCCAATGCAAAAAGGATGTCATTTTGGAAAGTTTGAAAAAGAAAAAGAAAAATCATTGTGTTTTGGCAAGCATATAAAAAGAATTCCATTAGCTATTGCATCATTAAATTCCGGGCCATTTCCTGAAAAAGTATTTGTTTGGGAAACAACTGAAATACCTGATAAAGATTATTCAAATATACAACTGGCTGATTTTTGTATTGTAGGGGAAGTTAGATATTATAGAGAAATTAAAGCAAAACTATATGGATACATTAACATTGGAAATAATGAATGGAATAGATACTCAGAAATATGGAAGTTAATTTACAACACTGAATTAGGTAAAACAAATAACAAGTTTATTTGTTCAGAATTAGACTTGTTAAATGTCCATATTCATCAATTTAACTATTAATGGGTATAAAAGAGATTAATAATGATAAAAACACTAAATAGGGCAACCGATACGGCGGAGTACCGCCTTCATCCATATTCGGCACAAACGGTCTTGTAATGATTTTCGTTATTATTTTATTGAAATTTTCGAACATTATCGTATAGAATAATTTCTAAAGAGTTATACAGAATGCTCAAAAATCATTTTAAAAAAAGGTAAAAAAGTTCAAATTATAAATACGAATATGCGAGAATCGTTTCAGAAAAACCTTGATATATACAAAGTTGATTATAGATTATCAGGAGATATCTTTTATATAAGTAGTTGTGCGAAAACCGTACCGGACTTTTTTTTTGAAAAAATGATATGTTTGATAAAACAATTTCTTAAACCCGCTTCCAAGATGTCCGCCGTCCACTTTGGCAGGCTTAGTGCGGTGCGTGGCGGGCGAAGAAAAAAAGCAAAATGAGGATAAAGAATGAAGCTTTTAGAAACACTAGAAAAGACATTGAAGAAAGAACCTAATTTCATTACCGACAATGGTGAATTGAAAAAATGGGTCATAATTAATAAAGCACAAAACTACGATGATGAGCTAATAGAACTCTTATTATCAGAAAAAGAACTCCAAGAGAAGTTTTTTAAAAAGATCAAAGATGTAACAATCTTTAACCAGACATTATTCATACAATTTTTAGAACAAAAAAATTATCTCAATGACAGCTATACCCAATATAAAAACAAAGTTGGCTTAACTATTGACGGGAAATATCTGAAACAAAGAAACGAAGTTGCCCTTGTATGGCCTTTTAAGGATTGCATCCTTGAGGGCGGACAAAGCAAAGAAGAACAGAAAAGAGACGAGATTTTTTTTAATGAAATTTTAGCACAGGATGAAATAACACAGCTTTTAGAGCCGAAGGTTTTGACTAATGCCAAACGATACAATGCTGATGGTGAAAAGAAATTAGATGGATTCAATAGAAATGAAAAAGGTGTAATTACTGATAATCTGATTATTAAAGGAAATAATCTCTTGGCATTGCATACGCTAAAAAAGGATTTTGAAGGTAAAGTTAAGCTAATTTACATAGATCCGCCATATAATACTGGGAGTGATGGATTTAATTATAATGATAATTTTAATCATTCTTCTTGGTTAACATTTATGAAAAATCGATTGTTGATTGCCAAAAAACTATTAAGAAATAATGGTGTGATATTTATCAATATTGATGATGATGAAGGACATTATTTAAAAATTCTTTGTGATGAAATATTTGGACGAGATAATTTTATAGCCAATATTGTTTGGCAAAAAAAATATACTGTTGCTAATGATGCTCGTTATTTTTCAGATAATCACGATCATATTTTAGTATTTGCAAATGATAAAGAAAAATTTCATATTAATGGAATTGAAAGAAGTAATGAACAAAATGACAGATATAGAAATCTTGATAATGACCCAAAAGGTGCTTGGATGACACAGCCTTTACATGCTAAAAGCGGCAACACAACCAATTTTGAATATATATTTAGTAATGGCGTAAAATGGTCGCCACCAAGAGGAACTTTCCCAAGATATTCAAAAGAAAACCTTAAAAAATTTGATAATGACGGTTCAATTTGGTTTGGTAAAGAAGGAAATGCTGTGCCAAGGTTAAAAAAATATTTAAATGATATGGGAAATGTTACTCCTGCTACTATATGGCTTCATTCTGATGTTGGGAGTAATGACCAAGCAAATAAAGAAATAAAAGCCATTGTTGAAAGCGATATATTTTCAACCCCTAAGCCTGAAAAACTTTTGCAAAAAATTATTCATTTAGCTACCCTTGACAATGATCTAATATTAGACTTTTTTTGTGGTAGCGGGACAACAGGAGCAGTTGCCCACAAAATGAATCGCCAATATATATTAATTGAACAAATGGGTTATATTCACGAATTACCTGAAGCACGCCTAAAGCAAGTAATAGCAGGTGAACAAGGAGGAATCTCAAAAGCCGTCAACTGGCAAGGCGGTGGCTCCTTCGTATATCTCGAACTGAAAAAATACAATGAAACATTCATTGAACAAATTGAAAAAGCCAAAGACACACCTTCTCTTCTCCAAATATGGGAAGAAATGAAAAAACGGTCTTTCCTGAACTACAATGTGGACATCAAAAAACAGGATGAACATATTGAAGATTTTAAGAACTTAACCTTAAAACAGCAGAAAGAACATCTTTGTGAGGTACTTGATAAAAACCAGCTTTTCGTAAATCTCTCATCAATGGATGACAATGACTTCGCTTGCACAGATGAAGAAAAGCGGGTAACAAAAGATTTTTATGGAATATAAACATACGGAGGTGCTGATAATGAATGATGAATTAAAAGATGTATATGAAATAGAAGGAAAGCAGATATGCAATTTTTATACGACACACTGATAAAAGAGTTTTGTAAAAGGACTATTTCAGATATAGAGATACCTCTTTCCATAAAAGATAATCTAAAACCGGGGTTTGGTGAAAGAACCTATCAGACGGAAGCGTTTCAACGATTTATTCAATATTACAACGAGGGCTTTGAAGGTAAAGGTCTTAAACCCTACCACCTTTTATACAATATGGCGACCGGCAGCGGAAAAACTCTGATTATGGCTGGGCTTATCCTGTACTTATACGAAAAGGGCTATCGTAATTTCCTGTTTTTTGTTAATTCAAACAATATCATACAGAAAACTAAAGACAATTTCTTAAACCAGCAGGCAACAAAGTATTTATTCAATGACAAAATAATTATAGATGGTAAAGAGGTTTATATAAAAGAAATGGATACTTTTGACAGTGCCGAAAACATCAATATCAAGTTTACAACTATCCAGCAACTTCATATAGACCTGAACAATACAAAAGAAAACAGCGTTACTTACGAAGACTTCAAAGATAAAAAAATAGTACTTATTGCTGATGAAGCTCATCATTTGAGTTCAAGCACAAAAAAGAATAGCGGCTTATTCTGTAGCTGGGAAGGTACTGTATTAGAAGTTCTTAATCAAAACATCGACAATCTTTTGTTGGAATTTACCGCAACAATAGATTATGAAAGCAGAGAAATTGCCGAAAAATATAAAAACAAAGTCCTTTTTAGATATGATCTATCACAATTCAGGGTCGAGGGATTTTCCAAAGAAATTAATCTTATTCGTTCTTACTATGAAGAAGCAGAACGGATTATTCAAGCTCTTATTCTCAATCTTTACAGACAGGAATTGGCAACAGATAATAATATTAATTTGAAACCAGTAATTCTTTTTAAAGCAAAAAAAACGATTAAAGAATCAGAAGAAAACAAAGAGCGGTTTCATAAACTCATAGAAGGTTTAACCGAAAAACACATTGAAAATCTTCAGTCAACATCAACTCTACCAATTATACAAAAAGCATTCTCTTACTTTTGCAATAAAAACATCTCTCATCAAGTAATTGTTGATAGGATTAAATTCTATTTCAAAGAAAAAAACTGTATCAGTGCCAATAATGATGCAGAAGCAGAGCTTAATCAAATTCTCTTAAATACTCTAGAAGATGAAAACAACCCTATAAGAGCAATCTTTGCCGTTCAAAAATTAAATGAAGGATGGGATGTTCTTAATCTCTTTGATATTGTACGTTTATATGATGGTAGGGACAGTGATAACGGAAGACCAGGGAAAACAACTATTGCAGAGGCCCAGCTTATTGGTCGTGGCGCGAGATACTTTCCTTTTCAGTTAAACAGTGAGCAGGATAGATTTACAAGAAAATTTGATAATGATCCCGCAAATGATTTAAAAGTCCTTGAAGAATTGTTTTATCATACTAAAGAAGATAGTAGATATATATCTGAAATTAAAAAAGCCCTTATTGATTCTGGTATATATGAAGACGATGAAAATCTTGTTACAAAGCAATTGACTTTGAAATTTGACTTTAATAAGACAGATTTTTATAAAACTGGTTCAGTCTTTTATAATAAAAAAATCGAAAAGGACTTTAAAAAAGTACAATCTTTTGCTGATTTGGGAGTAAAAAAGAAAAATTTTGTATATGAGCTCTCTTCTGGTTTCGGAAAAGTGAGTAGTGCTTTTTTTGAACTTGAAAAAGAATATGAAGCAGAAACTATAAAATCTAAAGATGTAAAACTTTTTGATATTCCAGCACATATTATCAGGTTTGCCCTTTCTCATAATCCTTTCTTTTATTTTTCAGATATTACGAGATACTTCCCAAATATTAATTCTATTTCTGCTTTTATTAATAAACCTGAATACCTTGCAGGTCTTGAAATAACATTTAAAGGTACGCAAACACGTTTAAAAGAAATAAGAAACAAAGATTATTTGAAAGCTGTTACAGGTTTATTATCCAGCATTGAAGCAGACATAAAATCCCATATAACCACGCATAAAGGCTCGGATTACACTCATGACTATATTCAGAATGTATTTAAAGACAAAGAAATCCGAGTAAACAAATACAGTGAAAGAGCAGACGGACAGGAAGCCTTGACGTTGAAAGAACCTTGGTATGTTTACAATGCAAATTACGGAACAAAAGATGAAAAAGATTTTGTTGCAATGTTCGCAAGAAGGTTTGAAAGCATAAATCAGAAATACGAAAATATTTATTTGATAAGAAATGAAAGGGTTTTAAAAATATTTGATAAACTTGGAAGAGCCTTTGAACCTGACTTTTTACTTTTTTGTAAGCAGAAAAACGAAGAGCAACTTACCTATCAAGTTTTTATTGAACCAAAAGGTGATTACCTGATTGCAAATGATAAGTGGAAGGAAGAATTTTTAGAAGAAATCAGAAAAGAAAAAAAGACTATCAATCTTTTGACCGATAAATACAGAATTACTGGAGTTCCTTTTTATAATAATACAAATAAAAATAAATTCCGTAAATCTATGGAGGATGTACTTGGAACATAAGACCGCCTCGGCATGTTTGTGTGTTCTTGTGGAAGAGGGGGCGGAAAGATTTTTGGTGGAAGTGCCCCGTGTCCATCGTCTAACACGGGGCATCCAATATTGCCCTGTCTGAGTTTTGGTTAACAGTTTATTTTACTTGAAATTAAACATGAACTTAATGCAATATTCACTTGACATCATAATATAATTTTGTTATAATGTTTAAAAGTGGGAAATACAAAGAACAGATACAATAGTTGAATGGATTAAATCATTAGATGATGATGCCCGAGAAGCAATATTCAAAAATTTAATCATCCTCAAAGAAATCGGACCGAATCTTGGAAGGACTTACGTTGATACAATAAAACAATCAAAATTTTAAACATGAAAGAATTAAGAATTCAAAATTAAAATAGATTATTCCGGATATTTTTCATATTTGATATTGAACGAAATGCAATTCTTCTTATAGGTGGCGACAAACGTGGAATTAAAAGATTTTATGAAATCATGATACCACTTGCTGAAAATTTATATGATGAATATCTCAAATCAAAAAGGAGAAAAAAATGAAAACAATAAAATCAAAACAAAAAGTAGATTTCATTAATGAATTAGCATTGACTCTATCTGATAAACGTATAAAAAAAGCTCAAAAAGGGGCTGAAAATGAAATTATAAAAATACGATTATCAGAATTGAGAGAAAAAAGAGGGCTAAGACAAGAAGATATAAAAACATTTTCACAATCTAGTGTATCAAAACTAGAATCAAGAACAGATATGAAAATATCAACATTAGTTGAATATTTAGGTAATCTTGGTCTTGGAATTGAAATAAAAGCATATCCAAAAAAGAATAAAAAGAAAAATGATGAAATAATAATTTTAAGAGCTTAACTGGGGGCAGCGAACCTTCGCATAACACGGCGTATTGTGCGGCGGCGGAGTACCGCCTTTATCCATATTCGGCACAAACGGTCTTGTAATGATTTTCGTTATTATTTTATTGAAATTTTCGAACATTATCGTATAGAATAATTTCTAAAGAGTTATACAGAATGCTCAAAAATCATTTTAAAAAAAGGTAAAAAAATAAGTTGAAGAAAAAGTTGATTTTCCTTATATTTTTTTTATTACTATTCACAGGTTGTAATTTGGGTAAAGAAGTTCAAATTATAAATACGAATATGCGAGAATCGTTTCAGAAAAACCTTGACACATACAAAGTTGATTATAGATTATTAGGAGATATCTTTTATATAAGTAGTTCCATGAAAAATAAAGCTTTATTGATAAAGATATTGGTTCTTTTAAATTTTGAACGAAATCTTATTTATGTAAATATTGCTAATGAAAAAACAACTAGAACATTAGAAGGTGGATGTTATTTACGTAAAGTAATAACATTAGACGATAAAAAAAATCCTAAAGTTGAAATTGATGCGATATCACAAACAAGACTTGTTTATGACCCAACCCATCCTGATGCGATGCGTGATGGAGTTAGAGAAGGGTATGTTGAATATCCCAATGTATGTGTTCAATCGGAGATGTTTAATTTAACAGAGGTTAATAATGAAATAAATACAATTTTAGAAATTATTAAAAAGATAGATCCCTCTATTATAATACCTCAAAATGATACAAAATTTGAAGAATTCTTATTGAAACAGGTAAATAATCAATAGTCTGAAACCACAATTCGCCTAATTCTAAGAAGTCTTAGCACAGCAGGTCTTAAAAAAATCGCTAATGCTGTAAGTAGAAAAACAATGAAAATTCAACCAAACCAAGTCCCCTCTTTGCGGAATATATGATTTTACCATATTTCTTTTCCCATTGTTTTACCAAAAGCAACTTCAGAATGAATATTAGATTCTGTTATTTTTCCGAGCAATTCAGTTAGAGTATTCTTTTTGGGAGAAATTATTATGTTTCCATTATGATCTTCAATTTCAACAGAAGTTCCAGCTTTAAGATTAAGATCTTTCGCCATGATTTTAGGTATACGGACACCAAGACTATTACCCCATTTTTTTACAACTATTTCCATAGAACCTCCAAGCCAATAAAGATAAGTTATACATAAGATAATTATTAGTCAAGGAAATATTCTAATATTACAGAATTTCCATGTAAGGTATTGCATATAATATTTCCGGGGCGATCCGATGTTTCACGGCTTTTTGCACAATGTGGCGAAGCCCAAGCGAGGTACTCCGAGCGCCGCGTGTAAGCTTTGTGTTATATCCAGTGCCCGCTGTTTTCTATTTAGACCAATTCTCTATTTTTAAACCTTTTATCCGGTTAAAATGCTTTTCATTATTCGTAACTAAAATGGAATTCATGGTTAGGGCAGTTGATGCTATTAATAAATCAAAATCATCAATAGGTGATCCTGCTTTTTGCATATTTGCTTTAAGTTCGCTGAATGTTTCAACTATTGCTTTATCGATATCAATTATTGGGAAGAGTTCTTTTATGCGATTAACTATAGCCATGTTCTTTACATGATTTTGAGATTTTTTTGCACCAAATAAAAGTTCTCCGTAGGTTATTACAGAAATTGATTTTGGAATATTTTCATTTTTTGAAAAATTACTATGAACAACTGAATTTCCTTTTATACTGTAAATAATAATATTGGTATCAATCAAATATGACATTTTCGGATTTAAACCTCTCTGAATTTTTTCGAGATTTTTTAATAGAATCGATTATCTCATCAGCGTTTCGATTATCATCCCACGCTTCGGAAAGTGCTATAAATTCCTTTGTAGGATTATTTTTATAAACCATCGGATTAGACAGGTATTTTTCTATGATAGAAATTACCTCTTGGCTTATAGATCTATTTTCACTTTTTGCGATTGCTTTTAACGAAGAATATAATCTATCATCAATATCGCGTACTTGTAGGATTGCCATGTTTCCACCTCTATGTGTACAATATAATGCTTTTTCATGAAAAGTCAATCATTTTTCATGAAAAAGCGTGGCATTGCATATAAGTGTAGTCCCAAAAACTATTTATTTGAGCTACCCTTGTGGGCAGATTGCTTGATATCAAACTGAGTTTAAAAAAATGCGAATATGAATAATTACCATTTATGCAGAAATAATTTGTTGACATTACCAATTTCTCCGGTTTTACATATCTTGGCAAAACAGGATTAGGAATAAATTGCATTTCAGAGGGAACATATGTATAAAATATGTTTATTCATATTTATTATTGTATCATTTTTACAAATCTCATGCCATAAACAATATCTTAGATCTCCAAAGTCTGTTTTCCATTTGATTACCAGATAAAATTTCTGGTTCAATAAAAGGATCGAATAATTTTGAACCATACGTTTCTAATGTTCATATAGCAGAAGTAATTAAGCAACAGAAAAGTGAATCATTTTACGAAGCAGATATTATATTATCTCGAATTGTCGAAATGAGAAATAATGGAAAGTATACCGGTGATCCTGTTAATTTTTCAATTGAACAGGAATTATTTGTTGATAACCTATTTTACCATATAAACAACATAATACTCTGATTATAAAAGGCGACATTAAATGAATAAAACGATTTTTGATGCTGAAAAAAAAGTATTTATCATAAGCTGCACAGGAACGATTATTTTTTCTACAATAGGAATATTTGTTTTTATAGTTTCGAATTCGCAGGCTGTGCTTTTAGATGGGCTTTTTTCTTTGATAACTGCATTAATAACTCTAATCTCGATATGGGTAGTGTCAATCGCTTCAAAAAAAGCAAATGATGATTTCCATTATGGACTTATACAAGCCAGACCAATGTTGAAGTTATTTAAAGGAATTATTATTTTTGGATTTATAATATCTGCTGTATTAAATAGTATTGACTCAATTTTTTCCGGCGGCTCGGTTATCCCAGGAGAAATAATAATTATCTATGCATTATTAAGCGTTATAATTTCTATAGTTATTGTATTTTGGATTTGGCTAATCGGAAAAAAGAACAAAAGTTCTTTGATAAAACTTGAAATAATTCAATGGTTTCAAGATACTGCAATCAGTTTCAGCGTTGGTTTTGTTTTTGCATTGCCTTTGATAATAAAACATCCGATTATAAGTTATATTTCACCATATTTAGACTCCGGATTGGTAATACTTATAGCATTAATATTTAGCCCTTCAATCATTAAAATTATTGCTACAAGCGGCAAAGAATTATTGTTGGGATCACCTTCTTATGAAGTTAGAAAAATTATAAGAGAAAAGATAAATTCTATTTGTTCATTACATGATGTTCAAATTAAAAACATTTATATGATTTCTACAGCTGGTTTATTTTATATTGATGTTGAGTATTTTGTTTCTGATGAATTTTTGATTTGGGAGAAATCAAAATCAATACGAAATTCCACTATTTCTATTATTAAATCTTCTTATCCGGACTCTGAAGTATTTGTATCTTTTTTCCAAGCAGAAAATGAATTTTCAAGAAATGATCGAATCGATTAAATACATAGTATATACGACGCATAATCATGTCTGCATGTGGAGATACTGCCCGAAAGGATGCCGCGTTTTTTAAAAGACTTATTGTTTTTTTATTGATATTTTCGTACGTTATAGTATAAAATACCTTCTTATAAAAATAGGTTATAAACCGTGCTGACTTATTTGGATGACCGATGTCCATGTCGGCCAAGAGAAGATATAATTCTCAGGAGAAATGCGAAATGAGTAGTGATAATAAAAAAACCATCCTTCTCGTTGAAGATGAAATCATTATTGCCTTGGCCGAGAAGATGTCTCTTGAAAAATATTGTCTTCGAAATTGATGTATTTGGTCGTTTTGAAGGTTACTATGCACCAAAAACAAAAGAATTATATAATCAACCGGACTTTTTTTTGGGAAAAAAATATGATGAAGTTCTACCTGAATATGTTTGTATACAGCTGCGGCAAGCTATTGAATCTATTAATTCCAATAGCACATACCAGCAATTTGAATATCCCCTTACAATAGATAACTCGGTACAATGGGAGCATGCAGTTATCACTCCGCGTTACAACAACTTAAATGAGATCATCGGAGTAACGGCAGTCTGCCGCGACATTACCGAACGCAGAAAGGCGGAAGAAGCACTACGCAATAGTGAGGAAAAGTATCGGGAAATAGTTGAGAACGCACCGATAGGAATCTTCAGGAGAGAGCTGGTTGGGAAGTTCCAATACATCAATCCAGCCCTAATAAAACAGTTTGATTGCAAAACAGAAAAAGAACTCCTTGATAATTATGGTTCAATCTCCCAACGCTGGGCTTTTCCAGAAAAATACGATGAATTCAAAGCACTTTTGCTTGAGAATAGAAAAGTCTACGGATTTGAAAACGAGTTACGATTGGTCAACGGAACAACAAAATGGTTTTCTTTGTATTCTTTTCTCGATGATTCAGGTCAGTTTATAACCGGCTTTTCCTTAGACATTACCGAGCACAAACTAGCGGAAAAATCATTATATGAAAGTAACGAGCTATATCGAAAGCTCACTGAGTCAACAATAATGGGCGTGTGGCAGGTTATGTTAGATGGAAGTACCATTTATACAAATCCAGCTATGAAATATCTTCTAGAGGTGGAAAACGAAGAAGTGTTTGCAAATAGGCATTTCTATTCTTTTTTTACGGACGAAAGTATTGAGATAATTAAGAAAGAACAGTTAAAGCGTTCACAAGGTGTATCGTCCATCTACGAAGTCGAACTTATTGGAGTGCGTGGCAGAAAACGAAATGTTATTATTGCAGGTGCACCAGTGTTTTCAATCGATGGGAAACTGACGAGTTTGATCGGCAGTTTCATTGACATCACGGAGATCAAGATTTTTAAAGAGACATTTCAAAATAGTTTAAAGAATCTTGATTCTAACAAAAGTTTGTAAAAGGATGCTGTTCTTCACCTAAGTCTTAAAAGTATTATTATAGCAATACAAAAAACCTATAATGATGTAAGCGATCAAACTATGGAAGAATAACATACAATGATGATCCGGTCTTAATATGGTAAGACTTATTGTAAAATCCCTATTGAAAAATTTATTTGTTCTATAATAATAAAAAAGTAAAGTTACAGAGAAAGAAATTTTAAAAGCAATAAAATGCAAAAAAGATTTTTTGAAAGAATAACTTAAACCCAAATGAAGGGAGAACAATAATGAGAACATTGAAAAAGCACCAAGAAACTGAGTTTTAAAAAAATGCGAATATGAATAATTACCATTTATGCGAAAATAATTTGTTGATATTGCTAATTTCACTGGTTTTACATATCTTGGCAAAACCATATTAGGAATAAATTCCATGAAACAAAAACTTGCTCATATTACAATTGTTGTAAATGACTATGATGAAGCCATTAAATTTTATACTGAGAAACTTCATTTTACATTATTAGAAGATACAGTATTAACTGAAACAAAAAGATGGGTTTTAGTTGCTCCAAAGGGTTCTACGGAATGTTCATTATTATTGGCTAAAGCTGCAAGCGATGAACAAAATAGCAGAATTGGAAATCAGACTGGTGGAAGGGTATTTCTTTTTTTACAAACAGATAATTTTCAAAGAGATTATCAAAACATTATAGATAACAATATTAAAATTATTAGAAGCCCTGTAGTCGAATCATGGGGAACCGTAGCAGTGTTTGAAGATTTATATGGAAATTTATGGGATCTTATCGAACCATCAAAATAAAAAATTGATCCTATTGCAAAATTACTTTGCGATGTGTAAACAAATCGCATCAGAAGCTGTTAATCCCACTCGCCACAAAAAAATCCTCCCATTAATGAATCTTCTCGTAGAACTTAGATTTAACAAAAGCTTCTTTCATAGAAGATATATGAAGACCAATATATAGTGTCACATAAATTGAAATCATAGTGCCGAGAACTATGAAAAAAGGAAGCTCATAACTTTGTCCAAAATTTTGAATTAACAGTGAATAATTGTCGGACAATGAAACAATAATCATACCGAGAACAAATATCAGTATGGGAATTAACCATTTGACCGTTGAAAAATCTTTAACCTGTTCCTTGGTTAAGTAATATATCCGGCGCATAATCATGTCTGCCTGCGGAGATACTGTACGAAAGGATGACTCGTTTTTTAAAAGATTAATTTTTGACGAGTAATATACGTATAAAGCTTTGCAGTTTTTGCAAAACAACATATGCATTCTGGCTCTAATATCCAATTTTTCATTGTTATCCAAATGTATCAGGATATCCGAAAATTTTTCACATTTCATAGTAATCCTCCGCTATAGTACCCTTCAAGTTTTCCTTTAATAACTGTTTTGCCCGCAAAACATTTGACTTAATAGTGTTAACAGGTATTCCAGTAATATCACTGATTTCTTTATGCTTCATGCCCCAGAAAAAATATAAATCCACGCATATCTGATAATTTTCCGGCAGATCCTGTACAGCCTTATGGATAACATCAATTATCTCATTTTTCACATAATGATCTTCCGGATGATCATCGTCAGACTCCATATAATCCCCGTCGTAGGTAGTGGTAGCCTTTATTTTGCTGATCTGGTCTATACCATAGTTATACGCGATTTTCAGGAGCCAGTTTTTAAAAGGCGAAGTACCCGAATACGACGGCATGCACTGATAAGCTTTGATAAAAACTTCCTGCACAAAATCTGACGCGTCGCAATTATTTTTGAAAAACCTGTAACCCACGCTGTATATTTTATTTTCATACTTTTCCACCAGAACTCTATAACATTCTATATCGCCCGATAAAATTTTTGAAACGATTTGCTCATCGCTGATAATCATTATTAAGTTACTTGTTTTTAAAGAACTTCACTCTGATAATGAAAAACGTTATAAACCCCAACCCCAGCATTAACGGTATTAAACCGCTAAGAACACCATATCCCAGACCATCCTTCAACAAGAAAAATACCGTTAAACTGAACCCGACACTGAATAAGACAATACCGGAAAACAGACTGAAAAAATCAAAATCAAACGGCAGTTTTTTGTAGATATCCTTCTGTATAAGCAAAACCTTTTGTTTGTGATTCCATAATAAATAAAAAAATATTACCATGCATCCCATAACAATTCCGACGATTGGTATTATCGAAATAATTATCTGAGCCGCTACTGACGGTGTATTGTTCATCGTTGTTTTCCTCAAGTATTGTATAGAATAAATATTTGTCCATTTTCCCTTACCACTGATAAGAATTTCAAGCAATTATTTAACCAATATTCGTTACAAAACATCTAATAAGACAGAAATATTATATTTTTAGTTGCAAAAAAACAGGCATTTTTAAAATAATTAAAAAATCTAAAAAATAGACAGGTTTTATGAAACAGGTCAAAAGTAAAAAAACAATCAAAACAATTAAATCAATCTCAATAATTTTACCGCTCTTCAATGAAGAGGAAAATGTAAAACTTCAATATGAGAAAATCAAAACTTGCGTACACACTCTTGGAACTCCATACGAAATAATTTTTGTCGATGACGGCAGCACAGACAAATCTCTAGAGATTCTGAAGAAGCTAGCTCAAAAAGATAAAACACTGAAAATTATTGAGTTCCGCAGAAATTTCGGGCAAACAGCGGCAATGGCTGCCGGTATCGATTTCGCATCCGGCGAGGTAATCATTTTTATGGATTCGGATCTTCAAAATGATCCGGTTGACATTGTTAATCTTCTCGATAAAATTGAGGAAGGTTATGACGTAGTCAGCGGATGGCGCGTTCATAGACAGGATAAACTTTTTTCCAGAAAAATCCCTTCGTGGATTGCCAACCGTCTGATCGCTAAGGTCAGCGGCGTTCCTCTTCACGACCTCGGATGTTCTCTGAAAGCTTTCCGCTCGGATGTTTTGAAAAAGGTTAAGCTGTACGGCGAGATGCACCGTTTCATTCCGGTTCACGCGTCGTGGATTGGTGCGAAAATTACGGAAATTCCTGTTAACCATCACGCGCGCCAATTTGGAAATTCCAAGTACGGGCTTATTAGAACTTTTAAGGTGATGCTGGATCTCATAACAATCAAGTTTCTTGGAAGTTTTTCCACAAAACCGATATATTTATACGGCGGTTTAGGAATATTTTTACTGGGAATGTCAACAATTACCTTTACGATAGTGATATTAATGAAAATTTTTCTAAATCACACAATGACACGGAACCCTTTGACATTATTAACGGTCACACTGGTGTTGTTGAGTTCAATTTTGATACTTATGGGCATTCAAGCGGAGATTCTGATAAGAATTTATCACTCTTCTACTGAAGCGAAATCATATTATGTAAAAAGCACAACAAATATAAAAGAGAAAAACAATGAAAAATAAAGCATATTATATTTTAGAAAATGGTATAGTTTTTGAGGGATCATCTTTCGGATATCCCGGCGAGTCTATGGGCGAGGCGGTATTCAACACTTCCATGAGCGGTTATCAGGAAATTCTGACAGACCCGTCATACTGCGGACAGATAGTGGCGATGACATACCCGGAAATCGGAAATTACGGAGTTAACCCGGAAGATGTAGAGTCGGCAAAAATTCAGGTCGCCGGTTTGGTAGTGAAGGAATACAGTAAACACTATTCAAATTTTCGTGCAGCAATGCCGCTTGCGAAATATCTTATACAGAATAAAATATCCGCTATCGAGGGTGTGGATACCAGAAAGCTCACGAAGATTATACGAGATAACGGAGCTCTTCGCGCGGGCATATTTTTCGAAAAAGAAGGGGCTATAGAAAAGCTGCAGAATCACCCCGTAATGAATGGTCTTGACCTGGCAAAATTAGTAATGACAAATAATGTGTATGATTACGGCGCTCATAATTCGTCCAAGCCATTAATAGCAGTTATGGATTTCGGCGTGAAAACGAATATTCTCCGCCTGCTGGACGCTCAGGGATTTTCCGTGCGGGTATATCCAGGTTCAATGCCGCTTGCTGATGTTATGCAGGATTCTCCTAAGGGAATTTTTCTATCCAATGGTCCTGGTGATCCGGATGCTGTCGAATACGGCAAAACGCTGGTGAAGGATATCATGAATGATAAAATTCCATGCTTCGGTATATGCCTGGGTCATCAGTTAATGTCTCTTGGATTCGGTGCAACTACGTATAAGCTTAAGTTCGGTCATCGGGGCGGTAATCAGCCTGTAAAAAATCTCGCGACCGGCAAAGTGGAAATCACTTCTCAGAATCACGGATTTGCTGTTGATTACGAAACTTTGAAAAATGTCGAAGGCGTGGAAATCACCCATATGAATTTGAATGATAACACTGTGGAAGGGGTTCGCCACATAACGCTGCCGATGTTTTCTGTACAATATCATCCGGAAGCCAGTCCGGGTCCGCATGATTCAAATTATTTATTCGAAGATTTTAGAAAATTGATTTAGTTAAGGACATTGTTATTATGAGGAAAATTGCCTGGGGAATATCAGTAATTATTTTTGCAATATTCTTTTCATTTAGTTACGACTATGGAATTATCGCGGCGGCGATATTAATATTCACTATAGGAATGGTTTTCTACAGGGAAAAGTTGTGGGGATGGATACCGGCAATAGCTATTTCATGGTCATTTATATACTACGCTAGAGATATGTATTCCGGTTACGAGGTTTTTAAGCTGTCGGTTTTCGGTGTCACATTATTTCCGATAATTATATGGCCAAGCGTATTGATGCTGTGGTATTTCATAAATCCGCCATTCAAGAAAACTAAAAAATGGTATAAAAAGTGGATGAAGTTCAGCGTCGTTTATTGCATCGGCATAATACTGTTTGAATTCATCGGCTACAATATTTTCGGTGTCAAACTTGATGCCGGGCAAAGCTACCCCGGTTGGCCGGTTCTAAATATTTTCCATTCTCCGGTATGGATGCAGGTCGCATATTTCTTAATTGGAATTACCTTCGCCGGGGTCTTCAGTTTTTACGAACATCACCGAGCTAAAAATAAATTGCTAAAAAATGAACCTGGTATAAAAGGATGAGGATGGCTCCACCTTGATCACAAAATCAAGATTAAGCTAGATGATGGTTTTTTAAAATGTAATGCAATAAAAAATATTGCATGAACAGTACAAGAATTTATTGCTTTTTATATTCCAACAACAATCTCTTTATATTGTCTGATAGTTTACTTTCTTCAATGCTGAAATATTTTTCAGGCAACAAATATAAACTTAATGGATAATGTCCAGTATCGAAATCACATACTTTAGAATTATAAATAACTCTATCATTTCCAAGGCGAAAAAAATAGATTATATAATTTTTATACATTCTTTGAAGCCTATTATTTTCCGTGGGTTCTAATTTCTGTGCAATATTACCCTTACACATTTGTTTTTCTTTAATAACACCATTTATTATTCTGAAATATAGAAATTCCTCATCTTTTACTTTAATGGCGATCATACCGGAAAATGAATTAAAAAAAATAGATTTATCATCTAGTCTTTCGGAAAATCTTTTAAAAAATTTTTCAGGAAAAAAGGTTTTATTTTCAATATCGATGGATTTTATAAATAGTTTATTAGCAGCAATTTTATAAGTTGCAATATGACCTCTGTGGTTACCAGAACTAATGCTTTTAAACGGATATTCAATGTGATTATCATAAAAATATCTTTCAACTGGGGAGGGAAATACCCAATCGGTATGGACTTTATATTTAATGTCATTAAAAATTAAATAATCAGATTCTTGAATAGTAGCAAAAGAATGAGATGATAGATGAAAGAATACTAGTATAAAAAAAGCTGTTTTAATTAAATTTTTCATATTAAGTCAAAATAAATACACATACTTAAAATTTTCAATTAAAATAAATTTGATGAATCATTTCTATTTCAATTCATAACTATTATTGAACATAATTATTGACTTTTCAGTAATAACAAAAAGTTCTAAAATAGTTCTCTGACACCTTTATTTTAACTAATTATTACATTATTTTTTAAAAACATCAACTTTTTTTCTTAACTATCGATTTTTTATCGTATATATTAATAGAGGGTCTTTTTATACAAATCTTGCCAACCCTTTAAATAATCTAAATCGGAGATCTATATGATTAAATCGTCTGTTTATATCAATATTAATAAGTTATCTTTACTTGAGAGTTTTTCGGAAGTTAATGAATTATCGGTCAATGAGGTTGTTGGTCTTTTGCTGCGGAAAATTTTGAAAGACGGTAATTATTCCGCGAAAAAGTTCCGTGCAGTGAAGTATCAGGAGGTTGACCCTGATAAAAGTTGGGATACGTTGACTGTTTATTTCGAAGATGTGGATTATGAATTGTTTACGGACATGCGGAAGTTTTTCAAATTCTCGGTGTCTTACCTTCTCGCAAAAGCTATCGATCTTTTCCTGGACACACTTCTGTCCCAAGTCGAAGAAATTTTGCTTAACTATGAAGATTCGAATTGGGATATTCGTAGAGTTGATGTTGAAACGAACGCAAGTTGGACTATTACTTGGATAAACACAGAAAAACATCAAAGAAAATAGAATATATCACTGCCAATATTCTTCTTTAAAAAAAATTTCCATTATAAAACTATTGACAATATTTATCAGTAAATAAAATGACAGTTTTACGTAAAGGAGAATATTAACTATGAAAGGTGCAAAAATTTTATTAGAGTGTCTTAAAAAAGAAGGTGTCGATGTAATTTTTGGTTATCCCGGCGGACAGGTAATACCAATATTTGACGAATTATACGACATGGATTTTAACTTTATTCTCACACGTCATGAACAGGGAGCTGTTCACGCCGCAGACGGGTATGCACGTGCTACTGGAAAACCCGGCATCGTCATCGCAACATCGGGCCCGGGCGCGACAAACATAGTCACAGGTCTTGCCAACGCATATA
>CAYLTM010000003.1:18269-19526 GCA_964386495.1 uncultured Leptospirales bacterium | reverse complement strand
CTTGTATGTATTACAGGTCAGGTTGGAACAAGCATGATTGGAAATGACGCTTTTCAAGAAGCCGATATAACCGGTATTACACGACCTATAACAAAACATAATTATCTGGTAACGAATGTAGCAGACCTGGCACGCACAATCAAAGAGGCTTTCCATATTGCAACAACCGGCAGACCAGGCCCTGTTCTTATAGATATTCCGGTAAATGTTTCCCGTGGTGAAGCGGAATTCGAATACAGCGAAACCGTCGAAATTCGCAGTTATAAACCGACGTACAACGGACATCCGGTACAGATTAAAAAAGCGGCAGAGATGATAGCTTCTTCAAAAAAACCTGTTGTCTATTCCGGCGGCGGAGTAATCTCGTCCAATGCTTCTGTTGAACTTCGCGAGTTCATTAAAAAAACCGGCATTCCGATTACAACAACTCTTCTTGGCATGGGTGCTTTCCCAGAAACCGATCCATTGTCTCTCGAAATGCTCGGTATGCACGGAACATATTACGCGAATCACGCTGTAAACGATTCAGATTTATTGATCGCAATTGGTGCCAGATTTGATGACCGCGTTACCGGGAAAATTTCAGAGTTTATTCCACACGCTAAGGTTATTCACATTGATATTGATCCGGCATCCGTTTCAAAAAATGTTGTTGTGGATATTCCTATTGTCGGCGACTGCAAACATGTTTTGCGCGAGCTTAACAAAATTGTTAAAGCACCTGAAATCAGCGAGTGGATAAGTTATATTCAAGCGATGAAAAAGGACAATCCGCTATTTTACGATAGAGAAAGTTCGAATCTTAAACCGCAATATGTCGTCGAAAAGATTTACGAGGCTACAGAAGGCAAGGCTGTTATTACTACTGAAGTTGGTCAAAACCAGATGTGGGCGGCGCAATTTTATAAGTTCACTGAACCCCGAACATTTATTTCGTCTGGCGGTCTTGGCACAATGGGGTTTGGATTACCGGCGGCTATCGGGGCACAGTTAGGAAGACCAGATATGAAGGTTATCAACATTGCCGGTGACGGTTCTATACAAATGAATATTCAGGAAATGATAATCGCGGTTCAGCATAAGCTTCCAATAGTTATCGCGATACTTAATAATAATTATCTTGGAATGGTTCGTCAATGGCAGCAGCTTTTCTATAACAAACGCTATTCACAAACCGACATCGAAATGGCACCGGATTTTGTTAAACTCGCTGAAGCGTATGGAGCAAAAGGTATTCGCGTCAATAAAAGGGAAGAT
>CAYLTM010000003.1:8881-18259 GCA_964386495.1 uncultured Leptospirales bacterium | reverse complement strand
AAGATGTCCTTCCCGCTTTGAAAGAGGCACTGGCAAATACTACTGTTCCGACAATCATCGATTTCGTTGTTGAACGTGAAGAAAATGTTTATCCTTTTATTCCAGCTGGGAAATCTGTAAAAGAAATTATTGTGAGGGAACTAGCATGAACAGTAACGAATACATTTTATCAGTAAAAGTAGAAAATAAACCCGGGGTTCTTGCGAGAGTTGTAAATTTATTTTCAGCCCGGGCATACAATATTGATTCTCTAACTGTCAATAAAACTCAGAATGAGGAAATATCTGTAATAACTCTTGTTGTTCGCGGTGATGACAGAATTGTTGAACAGGTTAAAAAGCAGCTTAACAAACTTATAGATGTCATAAAGGTTTCCGACCACACTATTGAACAAACCGCGCAACGTGAACTCGCGATGGTGAAACTTCAGTTTGCGTCATCAGCTAAGCGTGTGGAAATTTTTCAGATTGCTCAGGCATTCAACGCTGAGATTATTGATCTTTCACAAAAAAGCATTACACTTGAAGTTGTTGGTCCTCCAAAAAAGATTGACAACTTTATTGAAATTGTCCGCCCATATGGTATAAAAGAACTTATCAAAAGCGGTCGAATATCGTTCCCTCGGGATAATAATTAATCTATGTCCAATACTAACCTGGGGTTTCCTGACGAACTTCTGAGGTACATTGAAAACCATTGTTCTCAGGAATCCCTTTTTCTTAAAGATATTTTCCAGCAAAATAGTAATCATCCATCATCTAAAATGCAGATATCTTCTTATGAAGGAAAAGTTCTATCTTTTTTATTAAAACTTTTTCAGCCGAAAAAATGTCTCGAAATCGGCGTATTCATGGGTTACAGTACCCTTTTAACAGCACTGTCTATACCGGACGACGGAATAATTTTTGCACTGGACATCAATTCCGAATGGACAATAGAAGCACGGCTCAACTGGGAAAAAGCACGGGTTGATCACAAAATTAATTTTATTCTCGGCGACGCGGTTTTTGAAATGGAAAAGCTTATACCTTCACACGAAAGTACTTTTGATTACATTTTCATTGACGCTGATAAAAAAAGTTATCCGAAATATTTCGAGTACAGCCTTAAACTTATTAATCCTCGCGGAGTAATAATCATTGATAATACTTTATGGAAAGGTCTCGTTGTTGACGAGAAATCGTCATCACTTGCCGCGAAAGAAATGCGCTCGTTCAACGCTATGCTTGCGGTAGACAACAGAATTGAGGTAATAATTCTTCCTATAGCGGATGGATTGTCAATCGTCAGAAAGATTCTTTAATCTCCGGTTTTTCCTCGTCTGAAAAAACAATTTCGATTTTCACCTTAAATAAATTCTCCAGATAGATTATATTCTCTCTTTTATATCCGATGAATTCTTCTTTTTCTTTATTAGGAATTTTCATAATGATATCTTTCCAATTATCATCGCAATTATTTTTCATTAACAATTGTAGTTCATGCCGTTTAACCCGCGATTTCACGAAAAATCCGAAAGTAGTATGATATGGTCCAGCAACAATGGTATCGAGATTATTCTGCTCGAAAGGATGCAGACCAGTTTTTATTACAGGTATTTTTTCCCTGTTGCAAATAATCATCATTTTACTGCAAATATCAATCGCCTGCTCCATGTTAAGCGGCTCATAAAGTTTATTCTCAAACATAGTATTGAGGTAAGTATTTTTCATTACTACTACCGGATATATTCTTACACCGTCAGGTTTTAGCGACACGGCTTTTTCCATGGAGATTATTGACTTTTCGAAGGTATCTTCCGGCAGACCAGTCATTAACTGTAGGACTATTGAAAAACCTTTTTTCTTCAACAAGTCAACAGCTTTGTAAACATCATCAGAAGTGTGACCTCTATTTGAAGCGGTAAGAACATCATCAAAAAATGACTGCACACCAAGTTCTACGGTATCAACATTGTATTCTTTGAGCAGTTGAATTTTTTCATCGGTTATGTAATCCGGCCTAGTCGAAACTCTAATAGCATCAACATCTTTTTGATTCTTAAAATTTAACGCTTCACCAAGAAGCTCTCTTTGATAATCATCATCAAGCCCGGTAAAACTCCCTCCAAAAAACGCGATCTCAACATGATTAATATTATTGTTTTTTAAAAACAAATATTGTTTAGTTCTTTTAGAAATCTCTTCTTTTGTAATTCTAATGCTTTCAGCTGTGATGTGATTCTGATTACAAAAATAACACTGGTGCGGACAACCGGCATGTGGTATGAAAAACGGAATAGTAATCTGTTTGTAGTTTATCATTCAAATCGCAAAGCGTCAATCGGGTTAAGATCTGCAGCTTTTTTCGCGGGATAAAATCCAAAAAATATCCCGGTAAAACATGCGAACGAAAGTGATATGAAAATAGAATTGTATGAGAAAAAAAACTGCCAGCTAAGATAATCCACTAAAAGATAATACAAAAGAAAACCTAATCCTATACCCATAATCCCGCTGAATATACACAGTGTAACAGCCTCGATTAAAAATTGGTATAAAATGTCCCTTTTTTTTGCACCGATCGCAATTCGTATACCAATTTCCCTAGTCCTTTCAGACACAGAGACCAGCATGATATTCATAATACCGATACCGCCGACAATCAGCGATATTGACGCGATACCAACCAATAACAATGTCAATACTTTAGATATGGTTTCCGCAATTTCCATTTTTTCTGTTGACAGTTCCATAATAAAGCCGTCTTCATCATCCTGAGGATTAATTTTATTTATTAAATATCTTGAAATTATTTTTCCAACAGCGGGGACTTGCGTTTCAACTTTAGTAGTTATATATAAATCGGGATTCCCGTACAAAGGAAATAACCTTTTTTTAAATGTTCCATAAGGAAGAACTATTAAATTATCAAAATCACTGCCTTTGAGAGAAGCCCCTTTTTCTTCCAAGGTTCCAATTATTCTAAAAGGGATGTCGTTAACAAGTATAGCCTCCCCGACCGGATTCGTTAAACCAAAAAGTTTTTGCCGTACAGTTATACCAATTACCGCGACTCTTTCTGAGTTTTGTACTTCAACATCAAGAAATATTCTTCCGCCGGACAAAGCCCATTTTCTTATTTTAAAATAATCATTATTTGAACCAATAACATGTGATTCGTTTTTCTCACTTTTATATCTCATCATTACATTTTTTTTATAATAATAAATGGTGGCATTATCGATTTCTTTATTATATTTTTTCAGCTGTTCAATATCTTTTTCTGTTATTTCATATTTTTTCATTTTGGTTACAATAATTGAATTTGGACCAAAATTATTTATTCTTTCTTTTATTGAAACTTTCGCGCTTTTTCCCAATCCTATAACGATAACCACGGAAGCAACACCAATCAATATACCAGAGCTGGTTAGTATAGATCTAAATCTGTTTCGTTTTAATGTTCTTATTGCAAAAAAGAATGATGTGCCAATTCTCATTTAAAGATATCCTGTGTGTATCCGGCTTTTTTGGTTTTCTTAATCTTAGCGTCCTGAATTACTATACCGTCTCTAAAAACAATTTTTCTATGAGTAAAACTGGCTACATCCGGCTCGTGAGTAACAAGAATTATTGTAATACCAATTTCTCTGTTCAATCTATCAAAAAGCATCATTATTTCATTTGTTGTTTGTGTGTCAAGATTTCCTGTCGGTTCATCCGCTAGTATAATCGCCGGTTCATTAATCAATGCTCTAGCGATAGCAACTCTTTGCTGCTGTCCACCAGACAATTCGCTAGGAGTGTGATCCTCTCTTCCATGCAGACCGACAAGCCCAAGCATTTCTTTGGCTTTCTTTCTCATATATTTAGCACTCAATCCGCCACGATAATGTAGGGGAAGTTCGACATTTTCCATTGCGGTGGTTCTTGAAAGCAAATTAAATCCCTGAAAAACAAAACCAATTTTCTTATTTCTTATTTCCGACTTCTGATCACTTTTTAAGCAACTCCCGTCAATCCCGTCAATTATGTAGGTGCCTGATGTTGGGGAATCCAAAAATCCGAGAATGTTCATAAATGTCGATTTTCCGGATCCAGACGGCCCCATAATTGACAAAAATTCAGATTTCATAATATCTACAGAAACACCATCTAAAGCTCTAACACTAACCTGTTCCGACAATTTATATATTTTTACAAGATTTTGAATTTCGATAATTTTTTGGTGGTACATTTTTATATTTCCGTTTTCTTCGTTATACTTATTAATACTTCATCACCATCTTCAATTTTTCCTTCGATAACTTCTGAATAGGTATCTCCTATTAAACCGAGTTTAACTTCAATTTTTTCCATAGGAAGATCCCCAACAGAAACAAGCTTTTTCTTCCACACGAAACGCTGTCCTCTTTTTATCTGAATATCTAATGGAGAAACCACATATGCCTGATTAGGAATTTTCAGGACATTATCCTTCTTCGCGATATTAACCGTTGCAGAAGCAGTCATCCCTGGTCTTAAAAGTGAATTTTCGTTTTTACAAACAACCAGCGACTCATAAGCAACGATGCCATCACGTAAAATCGGATTCATTCTTATTTCTTCAATGTTTCCTTTAAACTCTTTTTCAGGATAAGCACTTACAGAAAACAGAACTTCTTGTCCTATTTTAACAAAACCAATATCCGATTCATCAATGTTGATTATCAGCTTCATTTTTTCCAAAGAAGGTGTTATCAAAAACAATTGAGTTCCTGGTCCAACCGGAAGTCGTTCAGTAGCCCAGCTTTGAATAACAATACCGGCGGTCGGAGAAAGAATTTTTTTGTATTCAACGTTATCTAGTCGTTTTTTATACTCTTTTTGAACCATCGTGTAAGTCGAAACAACTTTATCATATTGAAGTTTTGCCGCGTTTATTTCAAATTGTGAAATAAGTTTTTCATCAAACAATAACTCTTTTGTCTTAAGCATTTCTTTAGTATTAATAACATCAATTTTAGCGAATTTATAAGTGTCCTTATAGGCTTCAAACGCTTCATCGGTATCAACAGAATCAATTTCGGAAAGAACCTGGTTCTTTTTAACAACTTCGTTGAAACTGACATTCACTTTGCCGACAAAACCGCCGATTTTACTTACAACTGTGTAAATATCAAACAGCTCTAATTTTCCGCTGACAGAAATTGTCTTTTCAACACTTCCAAAGGAAACATCAGCATAAGTATAGGATACTACACTCTTTTTTCCGCAGCCTCTTACCATGAAAAATGAAAAAGCTACAATTATAGCTGTTATTGAATATATAACATACTTTTTTCTTATTTTTGGCATAAACTCTCCTCATTTACGCCTACTAACATTGCTAATTCCGCAACTGTTATCAGATAGGCTGTTTTGCTTTCCAATAGTCTATTTTTTGACATCAACAACGCTTCAGTCGCTTCTGTTATCGTCGCCTGAGAAATCATTCCATTAGCATAACCTCGAAGGGTTATTATTAAATTTGTTTCAGCATTTTTCACAGAAGCCTTAGCAATATCTATTTGTTTTTTTAAAAAATCCAATTTTTTATAATTCTGCGTTATAGACATTTTAATTTCCAATTCCGCTTTTCTTCTATAATGTCTACTTTTCAAGTACTCGGAATTAGCTTTGTCGATAGCCGCATTTATAGCACCGCCGTTATAAATAGATATTTGTGATGTAACACCGGCATTAACTGTCGGCTGCCATTTGTCTTTGTCAACCGCTGAAGAATATTTATCTGATACTTCATTATTCTGTATGCCGGCAGTCATTGCCACTTTTAGATTAGGATAGTGCTGTTCCTTTGCCGCCGCGACACTGGTTCTGGCTGCGTCCATAGTCATACTGGCGATAATCAAATCGGGCGAATACTGATTTGCCATGCTCAACATTTCATCAAGAGAAAAAACCAGATTTGGAATAGTATTAATTTCAATTAAATCAATCGCGACATCGAATTCGTCTAATCCAATTGAATAAAATAATGCAGATCGAGCGTTAGACTCTGTTTCAACCGCGATTTCATAATCCAGCAAAGACTGCTGATATGATACTTCAAGATTACTTATTGTTATTGGTCTAACTTCCTGAGCGTTGGCTTCAATTCGCAGTTTATCTAAAAGATTTTTGTATCTATCTTTAACGTTTTCTCTTAGCAAAGTATTAGTGTGAGCTTTAATATACTCATAATAGGATCTTTTAACATTATATATTAATAATTCTATGTTTTTCTTTGTTTTTATTTTCTGCATATCCGCATTGATTCTAGTTATATCAACCGCTTGAGATCTGCCCGGTGAATAAATATCATAATAGGCACTCAATCCTAGAACAACACCAAACTTAGTATCTTTTCCCGGAATATTCACATCGCTTGTAGCCAAAGCATCTCTATCAACTTCAACAGAGGACAAACCAGCTCCAACTTGCGGAAGTTTAGTGGCGTATTTAATTCTGTAATCTGCAATAACTTTGTTTTCTTCTTCATTCAGAACTTGTATGTCCGGATGATTTTGCAAAGCAAAGGAAACACATTCGTTTAAAGATAGACTTTTCTTCTTAATTTGAGGAAATCCGCTTTGAATAAAAACAGCAAAAAGAAGAAAAAAGATTATAATTACATATTTATTCATTTATCTAACCTGAGTTAATATACTTCTATGGTAATACAACTGTCTTATCAGGAAAAAAAATTAACCTATCTTGTCAAACAATTAATTGACATAGATTTCGACACATCATGTTTTTAGAAAACATTCAATAAAATTATTTTCCGGCTTGAAACAAATATTCCATTGCTTTCTCAGTATCTCCATTTAATAAATGACAAAGGCTAAGAGATATCATATCTTCCTTATTATTATTTTCCAAGATACTGTTTTCCAGTTTCATAATTTTATCATTCATATCACCAAATTTATCAGAAAAGCAATTATCAGGAATAGTTTTAATATAACCATTAAAATCTGTAAAAGCGGGTTCTTCATTGACAACCTTTATTATATTATTGATTTCTTTTGAATCAACAATTATTTTATATTTCAATTTAGAAATCGCTGTTTTTTCCGGAAAAAGTTCGAGCAATTTATTTACATTAACTAACGCTTTGCTGTACATCTTTTTATCATAGTAATAATAACTTAATGTTGTTAACGCGACTTCGTTTGAGGGCTCAATATTTAAAAAATATTCTAAATTATTTTCAGCAGCACTAAAATTTTTCAAATGATAATAATTCAGTCCCAACAACAAAAAAATCATCGAAAACGAATTATTGAGTTTTTTAGCTTTTTCTAGAAATATGGAACTATTTTTATATTCACTTTTTTTGTAATAAATTAAACCAATATTATAAATAGATGTAAAATCTTCTAATAACTCATAAGATTTTTTATAACAAAACAACGCATCATCAAGGTTATTATTTTTTAAATAAAGATTTCCCAGATTAATGAACGCTGGCCTATAATCACCATATTCATTCGCGATCGAAGCATACATCTGAATTGCCATAGTTATTTCACCATTTTTTTGATATTCAACTGCTTTGAAAAATTTTTCACTAATTATCTCCTGATCCATAAATATTCCTTAATCATTGTGCTGATTCAACTCTATTTCTTCCTGATTCTTTCGCTCGATACATAGCCTTATCCGCTCGTTCAATAAAATCTTTTTTATCTTTATCTTTACTCGAATCGAACTGTGCAACCCCAATGCTAATTGTTACTTTCATACTTTGTTCCTTCCCCGGATATTCTTTGTTCTCAACATTTTTGCGGAATCTATTAGCTACAGCAACAGCCTTTTCTAAATCGGTTTCCGGCAAAATTACAGCAAATTCCTCCCCGCCGTAACGAGCAGGAATGTCCATTCCTCTAACAGTCTGCTTCATAATATCAGCGGTTGTCTTTAAAACAATATCACCCTGTTGATGTCCGTACGTATCATTAAATTTTTTAAAATGATCAATATCTGAAATAAAAATCGATAACGGTGTTTTATATCTTTCACATCTTTTAATCTCTTCTAATAATCGTTCTTGAAAATAATGATGAATATACAAACGGGTCATTCTGTCATGAGTTGCCATTAAATATAGTCTAGAATTTTCAACAGCAGTTGCCGCGAACTTTGAAAGATTTTTTAAAAATTCTTTATCGTCAAAAGTAAAAGTTGAACCAATTAATTTATGCCCCAGTATGATTAAACCATTTAATGAGTTTTTAGATTTCATTGTTACGACTAATTCCGGTTGTAAAAATTCCAGTTTCTTCAATTCTCTAATAAGTTCTACATGCTGATAAAGCTGCTTGAATTCATAAGTGCCGGGATTATCTTCCAGAAATTGGATGAGCTTTGATTCTTCATCCAGAATAATACTTTTTTCGACGGAATAATCAACATCATATCCCTTGCAATTATGGATGTAAAAACTGTTTTTATCAATATCTATCTGCATCATTAAAACAACTTTTTCAATAAACATGTGTCCTATACAAGTGTACATCAAAGAATCAACGAGGCTGTGAAAATTTAAGTTTGATGAAAGACTAATTCCAATATCCATTAAGTTTTTCAGATCATAAACCTTTTTTTCAAGAGCGTCGATAATTTCCTGATCAGCCTCTTTTTCAGCTTTCAACAAATCACTAAAATTTTCACCCATATATAAACTCCATGTTTTAGATATTTCACTACAATAATTTGTCATCACGGTTCCAAGAAAGACTATTCGTTCTTAAATCTTTCTAACTACTTTTTAGAAAAATTTTTTATTTGAGATCCAAAAAAATTATCACCTTCACAGAAAATCACTTATTATAATTATATTATCGGAAAAAATCTTTTTTTAACCACTCTTTTGTCGATAATATATTAAATCGCTGAATATTATTCGAAAGATGTTTCATATATTACAATCATACAAACAATTTTAAGGAATCATATTAATGGTATTTTTTATTACAACCTTTCTACTGTTTTCAATAACTTCTATAGCGACAAATCATTTCGAAAGCAAATTATATAATTACATTAAACCCATTCCCATCATAATGCTCATATTATTACTTGTGAAAAATGCTTCACAATTTAATCAGTTCATCATTTTCACTTTGCTTGCATTGAGTTTTGGATTGATCGGCGATATTTTACTATTGAACAAAAAGCGTTTTTTCATTCCCGGTCTCGCGACTTTTTTATTCGGACATGTTTTCTATATAATAAATTTTTTTACAACCAAGCTGGTTTTTCCAGTAATCTTGATTTTAATGCTGACGGTAATGACGGTTCTTTATTTAGTCTATTTAACCAGAACCTTAATCACAAATAAAAAAATCCCTTTAATAATACCTTCCGTCCT
>CAYLTM010000003.1:1310-8871 GCA_964386495.1 uncultured Leptospirales bacterium | reverse complement strand
ATTAATAAATTTTAATCTGATTAATAATTTTTCATACATGCTCGGTTTGGGATCACTTCTATTTTTCATCTCGGATATTTGCCTGTCGTATGACTTTCTAATCCGTCGTTTTAAATTCGCTCCATTTGCAGTACTATCCACATATTACCTGGCACAATTATTAATCACCCTTTATGTACTGAATTTTCCAAATATTTAAAACGGCAAAATTAAAAATCTATGAAAAAAATTGAAACTCCATATTACATCACACTTCACAAAAATATTATTGATGAAAAAATTTCTTTTATAAAAAATCATTATAAAGATGCAATTCCGCTTTATAACATAATAAAGTTTTTGACTGATGAAAATCTTTCATCTTTTCCTTATGAAATAACAAGAACTCTTTCAGAAATAATTTCCATTAAAAAGGAATGGGTTTTCGAGAAGCATGGAGATTTACTCGGATACATTTATATGGAACTTCAAAATCAAAGTTCGAAAAAAGTTAAAGGTCAGTTTTTTACACCGAATAGAATTGTTTCATATATTACAGATTCGATTTTTAATTATACCATTAATCCATATAATATAATAAAAATTCTTGATCCTTCCTGCGGTTCAGGACAATTCATTACAGCCGTCTGCATTATGATGAAAAAGATTCTTCTTCAACATAACTTTACAAAGAATCAAATAATCACCTATATTTCTGATAGTATTTATGGTTTTGATATCGATCCTATTTCTGTATTAATCTGTAAGTATAATATGTCCATAATTCTCGACACAGATATTTCGAGTTTCAAACATATTAAAGCTGCCAACTTTCTGGTTAAAAAAAATGTTTTATTTGAGAATGAAACATTTTTCGACATAATAGTTGGAAATCCGCCATGGGGAGGAACCTTCACTAAAGACGAAAAGAAATATTACAAATCAAATTATTATTCCGCACAATCGGGAATCAACTCCTTCTCATTATTCATGGAAAGATCCTCGGAACTATTAAAACCGGAAGGCAATTTGGGATTTTTAATACCCGAAGCTTTTTTAAATATTAAGGCTCATAGTAATACCAGAAAACTCATATTAAACAATTTTTCCATAAAGGACATTGCATTATGGGGCGAGCAGTTTAAGGGACTCTACGCACCGTCTGTTTCATTAATTGTTACAAAAGAAAACGATGTTAATAAAAGAGAATCAAATATAATTACCATTCGCAAGAAAGAGAATCTTTTAAATAAAACCTTTATCAGTATCCCGCAAAATTATTACTCTGGCACCATTAATAATATATTCTCGATAACTTTTTCGAAGTTATCTGTAAGTATAAATGACTCATTAATAAACAATCAGGATTGTTTTTTCTTGAAGGACAAAGCAGATTTCTTTTTAGGGATTGTTACCGGGAATAACCCCATGTTTATTAAAGATCATTATTCTGACGAAACTCCTAATCCGATAATAGTCGGCAAAGATGTTTCCAAATACAAAATCGATTTCAGCGGCAAATACATTAATTTCGATCCGCAGGTTTTACAACAGACGGCGCCGGCAGGATTCTACAAAACAAAAAACAAAGTTATATACAAGTTCATCGGGAAGAATCTTACATTTGCTTTAGACACTAGCGGTTATTACACCCTCAACAATGTTAATGGTTTCATTCCAAATACCGAAATCATTTCCAATGAAGCGTTGGTTTCTATTTTAAACTCCAAACTGATTCAATATTATTACGAAAGTAATTTTTTCACGGTGAAAGTCCTTAAAGGAAACCTCGAAAAGATTCCAATTAAAAGGATTAGTGAAACAACTGACAATAAACTAAAATATCACTACAGCATTGCCAGCACAACCAGTAATGAAAAAGAATATAATACAGCTATCGAGAACATTGATGATATTATTTGTTTTGAGTATGGTGTTAATCCGAACCGTATTCAATCTTTACTTACAGTAAACTAATGTTTCGATGCTTTGCTTCATGCGGAGTACCGGTCATTTCGTGACAATCCGGTTGCTGAGTGATTGCACAGCAATCGTATCGAAGCATCGGTCATTTCGATATATTTTTCGAAAAAAGCTTAATCTCCTTAAAAATCTTTTTGCGAAAAACACTCAATGACCGGACTGCTGTAATTAATTCAACACAACAATCCGGTTGCTGAGTGATTGCACAACAATCGTATCGAAGCACCGAATATAAGTTTCGTTGAATATTAAGTTCTATCTACTTTTGTAATCCTTTGAGTCTGTCGCTTTCTTTTTTAACAAGCGGGAATTTTCGCGGGTATTTCATATCGGTTTTATTTACTTTCTTAATTAAAAGTCCTTCATATTCCAGACCAAGTTCTCTATAATTCTTTTCATTTAGAATCATACCACCGACAGCATCAGCATGAGACTTAATATCTTCCTGAACTGTTATATCGGTATCTTTACTATATATATACATACAGCCCCCAACCTTTAGCACGGGCAATCCGTATTCAATAGTATAATACACACCGAAGGCTCTGGAGAAAACCATATCAATTTTATCTCTATATAACTCTACCACATTTTCAATTCTATCATATATAACCGATACGTTTTCCAGCAAAAGATCTTCTTTTACTATTTTAAGGAATGAGCATTTCTTATTGTTAGAGTCCACCAGAATTACTCTGTTCTCAGGAAAAAGTATCGACAAAAGAATACCCGGCACACCATTTCCAGAACCAATATCCATTATTGTTCCACATGGAACATTCATCCCAACCACCGGTCTTATTGTTTCAGCAATAAGATTATTATAAATATCCTCGGTGGTTTTAAATCCAGTTAAGTTATATTTACCGTTTTCTTCTTCCAATATATTTATATAACTGATTATCTTTTCAAGGAACTGATTTGATTTACCCAAACCCGGATTGCTTTTCGATAATAGTTCGTGCAGATCATTTCTAAATTGTTCCATGTGGAACATCCTTACTTTTAGATTTTTCTAACAACTCGATGTAAACAAGAATAGCTGAAACATGTGAAGGATCAACTCCGCTTATTCTCGAAGCCTGTCCTATTGTTTTCGGATTAAATTCCTTTAATTTCTGTTTAGTTTCATTTTTAAGACCTTTTACTAAATCATAATCGAAATTATCTGGAATGTGTTTATTCTCGTACTTTTCTACTTTCGCTATTTCTTTTATAGCTTTGTCAATATATCCTTTATACTTAATTTCCAGTTCAATAATAGCTTCCTCTTCCTCCGACAAATCATAGTCCGTCATACCTCTAATGTCTGAAATATTTATTTCCGGACGCTTTAACAACTTCTCGATATTAATCTTTCCGTTTGATAAATTACTATAATCAACACCCTCGTTGGTAATAATTAATTTTTGTTTAAATTCATCATTAATAACAATCGACTTACTTTTAAGATCATTAATTTTTTCATTGATTTTCCGGTATTTTTCATCGGTCATTTCATAACGCTCTTTAGAAATTAATCCAAGATTGTAAGCGATATCACAAAGTCTAATATCAGCGTTATCCTGCCGTAAAATCAAGCGGTGTTCCGCGCGTGAAGTAAACATTCGATACGGCTCTTTGATTTCCTTTGTAATAAGGTCGTCGATCATTACCCCGGTATAAGCATCAGATCTTTTCAAAACGAGAGGCTGTTGGTTTTTGATTTTCAACACGGCGTTAATCCCCGCCAACAATCCCTGGGCTGCCGCTTCTTCATATCCTGACGTGCCGTTAATCTGACCCGCGTTGAATAATCCCCCTACCCTTTTTGTTTCTAAATTTGCATAAATCTGTTTAGGCGGAACGAAATCGTATTCTACCGCATATGCCGGTCTCATAACAACCGCGTTTTCCAGACCCTTAATGGTATGAAGCATTCTGTGCTGAACGTCCTCCGGAAGGGAACTGGAAAACCCGTTTATATAAAATTCTTCCGTCTGTAAACCTTCCGGTTCAAGAAACAACTGATGACGGGGTTTATCCGAGAATCTAACAACTTTGTCTTCAATCGATGGACAATATCGTGGACCTATCCCTTTTATTTCGCCGCCGTATAACGGTGATCTGTGAATATTGTCTTTAATGATTTTATGCGTTTCTTCGTTAGTATAGGTTATCCAGCATGGCAGCTGTTTAATATTTTTTAGTTTTTCTCTATCTGTCATATAGGAGAAAGCCATAGGATTTTTATCCGCGTACTGGATTTCACATTTATTAAAATCTATAGATCGTCCGTTTATTCTCTGGGGTGTGCCGGTTTTTAGTCTTTCAACAATAAAACCATTTTCACGATAAGAGTCGGATATTTTTTCCGCTGAAAAGTCCGCCAGTCTGCCGCATTGCTTCTTATAATTTCCTATATGAATAAGCCCTTTCAAAAATGTGCCGGTACACATTATAACGCATTTAGTTTTGTAACAGATTTCACGTTCAGTAATAACGCTGTCAATCGAGCCATCAATGACAGTAAAAGAATCCGCGATGTCCTGCGTGATATCGAGATTTTCTGTTTTCTCAAGAACTTCCTTCATATAGATTTGATAAAGCTTTTTGTCCGCTTGCGCACGAGGAGCCCATACTGCCGGACCTTTACTTTTATTAAGCATCTTAAAGTGGATTCCCGTTGCATCGATAGCCTTTCCCATTTCACCGCCGAGAGAATCTATCTCGCGTACAATTTGTCCTTTCGCGAGACCTCCAATCGCCGGATTGCAGCTCATTTGTCCGATGGTATCCAGGTTGCCGGTTATGAGCAATGTTTTCATTCCCATTCGGGCGGATATCAAACACGCTTCAATACCGGCATGTCCCGCTCCTATTACAATAATATCATAATTCATTTTTTTTCCTTTACAAAATTTTATTCGTTAGTATATTCTCATAAAGTATTGGTCATAATGTTTCACTGCCACCTAAGGCGGTAGTGAGTCATAATTTCCAAAACTTTATGTGTAATTGCTTTCTTTAAATACTAATATCTATAAGTCGAACACTTTTAGGAAGAATTTTTATGGGGTTGTATTAATGTCAAAAGAATTAATAATCAGTAATATTTTTATTGAAATCGGTGATATCACAAAGTATAATGTTGATGCTATTGTTAATGCCGCGAACAATACCCTTCTTGGGGGCGGCGGTGTCGATGGAGCTATTCACCGCGCGGCGGGTCCATCCCTTTTGGAAGAAAGCAGAAAACTCAACGGTTGTATGAGCGGATTTTCCAAGTTAACCAAAGGTTATAACCTTCCGGCAAAATTTGTCATTCACACAGTCGGACCGATATACAGAGACGGTAATCACAATGAAAAGAATACTTTAATCGGTTGTTACAATACTGTGCTTGCGATAGCCAAAAAACATGATATGAACAGCGTTGCTTTTCCGGCAATATCTACCGGTGTTTATAACTATCCTAAAAATGAAGCCTGCGTTACCGCAATCGATACCGTCGCATCATTTATGGAAAAAAATAATTATTTTCCAAAAATATTCTTTGTGTTATTCGATAATGAAAACTATATGATATACAAAAATACTTTTGATAAAATTAAGGAGACCATATGAACTATATAACAGCCCTGCAGACTTCTCATCAAAAATTCAACAGTCTTGTTTGTCTTGGACTCGACCCTGTTATTGAAAAAATTCCTGTTGATTCTAAATCTAATAAAGACAAAATAATTATTTTTTATGAAAACATTTTGAATGAAATTATTAAGCAAAAAGTTTTTCCTTCAGTTGTTAAACCTAATTACGCTTTTTACGCACAGTACGGCTTCGATGGGATTTATGCATTAAAAGTAATTATTTCACTTTATAAAAGTGCGGGTTTTCCCGTGATTCTTGATGTTAAAAGAGGCGATATCGGTACGACGGCTGATGCTTATTCTAAAGAATGTTTTGATTTTTTTGACGCGGACGCTGTTACTTTGTCTCCCTATATGGGACGGGATTCCATAGATCCTTTCATTAAAAATTTTCCGGACAGGGGTTATTACATTCTGTGTAAAACTTCTAATAAAAGTTCAGTCGAAATTCAGGATCTTCCAGTCAATGGGGAGGAACTTTTTTACTCGACTGCCAGAAATATTATTAAGTGGTACAGCGATGGTATTGGTGCCGTTGTGGGAGCGACCTACACTGAGCAGCTTAGCAAATTAAAAAAACTTTTTGATGACAGCGGAAAGGATATCCCTTTGTTAATTCCCGGAATAGGTTCTCAAGGTGGTAATCTTAAAGAAGTTATGACTGTTCTCGCGACAAATAAGAATATTAATTTACACCGGATAAATTCTTCCAGCGCGATTAATTATGCTTATTTAAACAGCAGCGAAAATGATTACTCTAAAGCGGCGGTTGAAGAATTAAAAAAACTTAACGATGAAATCAATATTTTTTTATAAATAATTTTATATTGTAATTATTACAATTTTTTCCAGTGGTTTTATAGTAATCGTATTTATCTGATTCGTTCTGAAAACTTAGTCTTTCAGTATCATTACTGTAGTTGTCATATAATTTATTTTTCACTGATTCATAAGCGCTGTTAGCGATGTATAGATAATAATCTTCGATACCTTTTGCTGAAAGAAATTTTTCATAGTTGTCAATATTGACTTCGAGAATAGGTTGTATCATTGTATAACTTGTTCTCGCCTTATTATATAATTGCAAATCAGCAAAAATCTGATATATAATTATGTTATTAGTAATAACCCATTCCGCGTAAACCTTTGAACGGTTATAAAAATTATTTTTCTGTTTTTCTTCTATAAATCTGTACAATGAATATTCTTCTATAATATCATTATGTTTAATAATCACATTGTAAAGATTTTCCGTTTTTCCGGGAAAAAGTTTTGCCAGCAATGAAGTGATATTTTTAAAAGGTCTTTCTCTGGTAATAATATATGTAAATACATTAGTTTCTATAAAATTTTGAAAGTTTTCAAAATTCCAGTTTTTGGTAATATCGCCGTTGAACGAAACACCTTTTATATATTCTCCAGCATCGCCTTCAATTTCAACATTACCTTCTTTCCCTTCAATCAAATCCGGCAGCCTTACGTTATCTACATAGTTGCCTGTTCTGTCTTCTATGTATTCCTGAATTTCCTTAATATTCTCCATTGTAAATGAATCATTTTCGAGCAAAAAATACGGCGGTTTTCTTTGGTAGATTACTTTCTTTTTGTCAAATTTTTTTCTGATGACTGTTCCGGGCAACACCAGCAAAGGATAATATTCCAGATAATCACCGAAACCATAATCTATTAAAGTATCAATAGTTTTTAAAAAGGACTCATAGCTATCCTGCGGCAGTCCGGGAATTATTCCAATTTTTAGATCAATTTTTGCGTTAAGTAAATTTTTAATACCTTCAATTTCTTTTTCAACATTTGAGTTTCTTTTAATTTTTTCGAGTGTTTTTTTATTTAGAGTTTGTAATCCAACCTCAAGACTTTTAAACCCGGCACTGTAAATGTTTTCAGCTTTATCCTTTGTAATGTTTTCGGTACGGATTTCGGTATGCAGTTTGATATTTTTATTATTGTCT
>CAYLTM010000003.1:0-1300 GCA_964386495.1 uncultured Leptospirales bacterium | reverse complement strand
AAAATTTATCAGATCATCGAATCCAGCGGATCTGTCTAATGATGGAGCTAATAAATAAATCTCGTTTAATTTTTGTCTGCTTACAATACTCTTAAATTTTGATATATTGATGTTTCTAATTTTATTAACATTTTTTGAATAATAACAGTAAACACATTTATATGGACACCCTCTAACAAGTTCCATAAATATTGAATTATCCGGCATCGGGTTTATTATTTTTTCACTGTAAGGTTCTATTACTTTTTGAGCGCTGATTATTTCACATGGCGGCTGTACTACATAATTATTATCATTATATTTAGTTGTATATTTTTTAACGTTGTCCTGAAAATAATGTTCAAAGAACCACTCCCCTTCCCCGCTCACAAAATAATCCACCTGATCTCTTTTTTTTTCAAAAGCTATTGAGCCTATAGAAATTTCAGGACCGCCGAAAATAATCACGGGATTATATGATTTCTTAATTTTATTAGCAATTTTGAAATTTTCTTCAATGTTCCATAAATATGAAGTAAATCCTACAATGTCCGGTTTTTTTTGAATTATTTCTTTTGCGATAGTTTTCGCCGAAAGGAAGTTTGATTTTTCATAAGGAAAGATTTCAACGTAAATGTCTTCTTTGATATATTTGTCGATATAACCCTTTATTACGCCGGGTGCCTGCTGATAGTTGCCGTCAATATAATCATAATTATGATCTATCAACGGCAACTGTAGTAGTAATATTTTCATTCACTTTCAGCAGTGGGTGGAGTCTGGTTAGCCTTATCATTAAGGTAATCCTGAATTTTTTCTATAGATGTTTTTAATTCTTCATACTTTCCAATGTCTATAGCAACACCTTTTTGTGTAGGCATATATTCACCACTTGCGTGTAAATACCATACTCTTATGTTTATTAATTCTTTCCCTTTAAATTCAGAAATATCTATCCGAATGATTTCTCCGCTGTTTTTTTTGATATCCGCAATAATCGCACCCATTTTAGCTCCCTTTTTTAAATATTTAGTATATTGAACAATTGCATTATATATATTAACAAAATAATTAATCAAGTCTTTTTATGAGATATTAACAATGATTATCAAATTTTTAACATTAATTCGATTGTTATTAACACTTATTAACCATTTAAAAACATTTCTATATTTTTTTGATTAATAGTTTCATTTGATGAAATAATTTCTTGATAATATGTTAATAAATTAATTAGTCGTTTATAAGACTATTATGATCAATATCCAATATGCCCCCAACCCCCGAAGGGGGCTTTGGACTTTGATTAAAAATATTTATT
>CAYLTM010000002.1:68919-71005 GCA_964386495.1 uncultured Leptospirales bacterium | reverse complement strand
CAGACTGGGATATTCGTAGGGATGATATCGAAACGGGTGCAGTTTGGACTATTTTCTGGATAAAAGCAATAAAAACATAAAAACGAAACCACACATGTGCTGTATTACCCCTGAGCCAATATATGAATATTTTGAAATGCCAGATGTCAGCGATAAAAACCATAAAGAGCAAAAAAAAAATCGAATGTTTTACCTTTTCGTAATAAATTGTAAAAAATCATTATTGACTTAATAGCAGTATAAAATTTTATTGAATAGACCTGTTGTAAATGGTCAGTTTTTATTGTTTTGAAATAAAATATTATTAGCAGGATACAGTTATTTCGTTTCTGGTGGGGTTTGCTCATCTCTAGGGAAGGGTATGGCTGTTTCGTCTCTTGGCCTTCTTCTTGAAGGTTATGGATTAAAAATTTCGATGATGAAAATGGATCCTTATATAAACATTGACCCCGGAACAATGAGTCCTTATCAGCATGGCGAAGTTTATGTGACCGACGACGGTGCTGAAACCGATTTGGATCTTGGACATTATGAGAGGTTCACGAATTCTGTTCTGACTAAAAGAAATTCAGTTTCAACGGGTCAGATATATTTAACGGTAATTAAAAAAGAGAGAAAAGGTGAATATCTTGGTTCTACCGTTCAGGTTATTCCCCACATAACGGATGAAATTAAAAAAAGAATTTTTGAGATCGGTGCGACAGATAAATCCGATTTTGTTTTAGTTGAGATCGGCGGGACAGTTGGAGATATCGAGTCATTTCCGTTTTTAGAAGCTATCAGACAAATTAGACAGGAACTTGGAAAAGATAAAGTTCTGAATATACACCTTACGTTAATCCCTGTGTTAAGTGTTGCCGGCGAACATAAAACAAAACCGACACAGCATTCTGTTAAGGAGCTTATGCAGATAGGAATTCTTCCTGATATTCTTTTGTGCCGTTCGAGTATTCCTCTGTCTGATGATATGCGTGCTAAAATAGCTCTTTTTTGCAATGTCCCGAAAGACAACGTAATAACAGCACTTGACAGCAAACTTGTTTATGATATACCTCTATTACTTCATGAAAACCGTCTTGATGAGATTGTTCTCAGCTATTTTGGTGAAAAACACAAAAATATTAATATCAAAAAATGGGAACAATTCGTAGAAAATTTTAAAAATCCTAATAAAACAGTAACAATTGGTCTGGTTGGAAAATATATTAAACTTCAGGACGCTTATAAATCTGTTTATGAAGCGTTGCTTCACGCCGCTGTTGCTAATAACGCGAATCTTGAAATCGTCAGGATTGATCCGGAAGATCTTGAAAAAAAAGGCGTGAAACTTGCCACAATAATGAAGAAGATCGATGGTCTACTTGTTCCAGGCGGGTTCGGTTCCAGGGGTATAGAAGGCAAAATAAAAGCAATTAATTATGCCAGAAAGAACAATATCCCTTTTTTTGGAATTTGTCTTGGTCTGCATTGCGCTGTTATCGAGTTTGCGCGTAGTGAATGCGGTTTGAAAGCGGCTAACTCAACAGAGTTTGAAGAAGACTGCAAACAGCCGGTTATTCTACTTCTTTCTGAACAGAAAAATATTACTGAACTTGGTGCTACTATGCGTCTTGGTTCATACAGGTGCAATTTTAATGAAGAATCAGGATTATCGAAGATTTATGGTTCGACTGAAATAACAGAAAGACACCGGCACAGATACGAATTTAATCTTGAATATAAAGAGCTTTTTGAAAAAAATAAAATGATATTCGGCGGGATTAACCCGGAATCGAAGCTGATCGAAACTATTGAAGTGCCGAATCATCCGTGGTTTTACGCGGTTCAGTATCATCCTGAATTTAAATCTAAGCCGACAAACCCGCATCCATTATTTTTCAGTTTTATAAAAGCTTCTATAGCGAATCGAAAAAGTTGAAATGAAGGCTAATCTCACTGCCAAAATATCGCAAAAAACTGGTATATCTCAGGCAGTTCAGCAGAACCTACAGATTCTTCAGATGTCTGCTCTTGAAATGGAAGATTTCATTAAGGAAGAGATAGCTGATAATCCGCTTCTTGATGATAATCTTCTATATGAAAGTGA
>CAYLTM010000002.1:67492-68909 GCA_964386495.1 uncultured Leptospirales bacterium | reverse complement strand
CAACAATGGGATCAGCGAGGATATACGAAAGCAGATATCGCATGAAAGTACCAGGGCGGATGAATACGAAATCAATCAACTTACAAATTCCGATACTGGTGATTCTGAATTCGATGAAGAAGAATATTTGTCAAAAAAATCCAATGAGAGTAATTTAGTAAGCAGAGAGTCTTTGATTGATATTCTTACAGGTCAGATTAAAACCGCTGGTCTCCCGGAAGATGATGAATTGTTAATAGTAAATATGATCCACCTCCTGGATGATAATGGTCTGTTTATGCAGGATCTTTCCGATATTGCTGTTTTAACCGGTGTGACAACAGATAAAGTCCGCGAGTTATGTGATTATTTGAAAAACCTTGAACCTTTCGGTTGTGGAAGTTTTTCCGTTAAGGAGTGTCTTATTTTCCAATCCGGAAAACTTTTTCCTGATGATAAAATCGTCATTAATATTCTTTCAAATTATTTTGATCAAATTATGAATCTTAAATTTGAAGAAATTACCAACGGCTTGAAAATTTCGATTGATGATGTTATTTCAGCCGGGAAAAAAATTCATGACCTGAATCCTTACCCGGGAAATGAGTTTTCGACAAAAAAAACACAATATATTAAAGAAGACTTTTTTGTGGATGTTGTTGACAATGAGATCGTTATAACCGAATATACCCCAAGATATTATAAATTGTCTGTTAACAATTATTATTTGGAAATGCTGAACAAAAAAAATATTGATAAAAAACTGACAAAATATATTAAGGATAAATTGCAAAGAGCGTCTGATTTAATGAAATGTTTGAAATTTAGAAAGTCAACTATTGTTAGTGTTTTAGAAAAGGTGTTTGACTCACAGAAAAATTTTTTATTGTATGGTGCTGGTAATTTAAAACCTTTAACATATAATGATATTGCCGTGAAAATTGATATGAGTGAATCTACTGTGTGTCGGGCTGTTACAGGTAAATACGTCAGAACGAAATGGGGTGTTTATGAGATTAAATATTTTTTTTCAGGAAAAATGCAGTCGGACACGAATTTTGAAGAACACTCCTCGGATGAAGTTATGAAGTTGATTAGGGATATTGTAATGAATGAAAATTCCGATAATCCTGAGACAGACGAGGATATTTGTGCGAAAATTAATAAATTGGGTATTAATGCCGCTAGAAGGACAGTGGCTAAATATAGAGGGATAATGAATATTCCGTCATCGAGTAAAAGGAAAAAAATAACAAAATTAAAATTGGAGAGTGAAAAATGAAAATTTCTATTACCGGCAGACATGTAACAGTTTCTGATAATCTTAAAGATTATGCTGAAAAGAAAATCGGAAAACTTGATAAGTATTTTAATCAATTAATAGATTCTAAAGTAATATTTTATGAAGAAAAAATGGATAAATACGCCGAACTTCTTA
>CAYLTM010000002.1:59654-67482 GCA_964386495.1 uncultured Leptospirales bacterium | reverse complement strand
GTGTTAAATTTTATGGAAAAGAAAAGGGCGGTGATTTTTATTCATGTTCAGATTTAATTTCTGATAAACTTGAAGAACAGATCAAACGTTATAAAAATCGTCATCAGGAACATAAGGGGATTCCTTTGAGTGATTTGCCGATTGTTGATATCAGCAGTGATAATCTCTCAATCGCGATCAATGAAATTTCTATTAAACCGAAAGATCCTGTAGAAGCGTATCTTGAAATGAAGCTTGAAAATAGTGATTATATATTATTTACTAAAGCCAATAACGATTTGTCGGCATCGAACTATCAAACAAGACTTGTTTCAGTGATTTACAAGGAAAAAAATGATATCAAAATGGCTGAATTATCTCTTGAGCATTTAAAAAAGGATAAATATGTTATTGATGAATTTGATTTGATAATTAATAGCGATTCACCAGCTAATCCTGATATTAAATTTGTTCAGTTGAACACTAATAATGTAAACAGTCTTGAAGTTCAAGATGCTTTGAGTATTCTTTTTGAAAGTGATAAACAGTTTCTTCCATTTTTTAATAAAGAAACATCATTCATAAATGTTATTTCTAAAACTGGTAAAAATCTTGTTATTGATGTTCCCGGCAGTAATTAGTTAATACATGTCTGCGAAAATTACGATTAGTGATCTTATACAGCAGCCTAATGAAATTGATATGCGGCTTGTTGTTTTATCCGGTGAAAATTCTCTGGATAGGGTGATAAGCGTCGCGGATGTTAATAGACCCGGTTTGTGTTTAACCGGGTTCTATGAGCATTTCGCTTACGACAGATTTCAAATTTTCGGCAAGGGCGAGTGTGCTTACCTTAATAAAATGGATGATGTTTTATTGCAGAAAATTCTCGATGAGTTTTTCTCATATAATATTTTTTGCTGTATTTTTACTCATAATATGATGCCGCCGCAAAAATTTATTGATTATGCTAAATCTCATTCAGTTCCGGTTCTTGTGACCGATAAGGCTACTACTCTTTTTATAAATCAGTTGATGCATTTAATTTCGGAAGCCTATGCTCCGAAAATTTCTATTCATGCGACGTTTATTGATGTCTTTGGCATCGGTGTTCTGCTGCATGGTAAAAGCGGTGTCGGCAAAAGTGAAACAGCTCTTGATCTTATCGAAAGAGGACACCGCCTTATAGCGGACGATATTGTTGAAATTAAGCGTATTGAAGAGACTATATTAATTGGATCTGGATCAAAATTTATTAAGCATCATCTTGAAATCAGAGGGATTGGGATTATTAATGTTCGAGATATTTACGGTATAAAATCTGTAAGAAATAGTAAGCGTATAGAATTGGCAGTCAAGCTTGAAGATTGGCAACAGGAAAAGACCTATGATCGACTTGGTATTGACGAAAGCTGCAAAAATATACTTGATGTAGATATTCCTTATGTGGAAATCCCGGTACGTCCAGGAAGAAATATTCCAATTATTGTTGAAACCGCGGCGTTAAATCAGAGGTTGAAAAAAATGGGTGTACATGCAGCCAGGGAGTTTGATAAAAAACTTCAGGATTGGATGCTTAATGTCAGCAAAGTGAAATAGAAAAATAATTTTTTATAAATATATTGATTTAATATAATCAAATGGAGATTAAAGTGTTAGAGAAAGAAATTGAAATTACATTGGAGACCGGACTTCATGCCAGACCGGCATCGTTGCTTGTTCAGGAAGCCATGAAATTTCACGATTGCGAAGTGTTTTTTATTAAGGATAATGAGGAGGCTAACGCGAAATCTGTGATTTCATTGCTTTCACTTGCCCTTGTTAAAGGAACTAAGCTTACTATCCGTGTTGAAGGTTCCAATGAAGAGGATGCCATGAATAGAATTGTTAATCTTATTAATAGTTTTACCTGATTTCGCACAGGATTGCTTTGATTTCCTCAAGATTGGTTGTCTGGAATATTCGACATCTTAACACGCTCGAATTTTTAAAATTCGATAAGTATCTTGCGATGTGTTTTCTCGAAAGTGTTATTCCATGACTACCGTAGAAATCCTCCATCATTACGATATGTCTAATAGCTGTTTTTAATTTTTCCTCGACTGTCGGTATTTTTCCGTTGAATATCCATGGGTTTCCGATACACGCTCTGCCGATCATTATTCCGGCACAGTTATATTTTTGCTTTTTGCTGATTCCATCCTGGTATGAAACAACATCGCCGTTACCGATTATCGGTACTTTTGAAAAAGAAGCTATTTCTTCGATAATGTTCCAATCTGCGAGACCTTTAAACTGCTGTGTTTTAGTTCTTCCATGAACAGTAATGAAACTTACGCCGGCATCTGTTAACGCGTTAACTACATCACGGTAATTCTTCAATTCTTCATTCCATCCGATACGAATTTTCGCGGTTATTTTACTATTGCTGTTTTTCACAGTGCTGTAGATTATATTGTAAATTTTTACAGGATCACGAAGAAGATCCGCTCCTGAACCATTTTTGCAGACTTTTGGAACACTGCATCCCATATTGATGTCTATGAAGTCTGGCGAATGTTCATCCAATAATTTCGCAGCTCTAGAAATGGTGTGTTCATTGTTGCCGAATAGCTGAACTGCTATTGGTTTATCCTGTATAACATTTTTTAGAAGAAACCTGGTTGCCTCGTTGCTGCGTACAAGACCCTCGGCACTTATGAGTTCTGTAAAAACAAGCCCCGCACCATTTTCTCTGCATAATTGACGGAATGGATGATCGGTATATCCCGCCATGGGGGCAAGCACCATTTTACTGAATAATTCATCATACATCGAAGACAGTTCCCTCGGTTGCGAAAAATATTTCCGGTTTTGTACTTTCCATAATATCTCTGTGGTGTACAGCGTCACAGAAAATTTCTGTAAGTTTTTTATCCGTATATGAAGGCTCATGATGAGTTAACACCAGCTTGGAAATATTCCATTTAATACCGCAGTTTACAGCCATAGTGTAGGATGTGTGTCCCCAATCGAATTTATAAAATGCTTCATCGAGGGTGTATTGAGAATCTATTACAAGCAAACTAGTATCGTGAAAAAAATTTGTTCATGTTGTCGTTTTTCTGTTCAATGTGAAGACCGGTAATTTCCACATCAGTAGCGAAAATAAAGGATTTTCCGTTTTCGGTAAACTTGTAGGCAAAACTGGCACCAGGGTGATATAACGGATAATACTCAATAATCATACCATCGTCGAATGTTGTTGTTCCGCCGAGTTTTAAAAGATGAAATTCCTTAGCTGATAATGTTTCATCAAACTCCTTTGGGAAAAATTTAAATTTCTGCTGGTATATAAACCTTTCATGCAGATCCGGTATTGGAGAGTAAAAATTTAATTTGTTGCCTGGTATGTATATCGGTTTGAAAAATGGAAGACCCTGAATGTGATCCCAGTGCGTATGCGTTATGAAAATATTAAAAACTCCATTACCGCGATTATTAGGGTTATTGATCAGTTCATCTCCAAGCGGACGAATTCCAGTTCCTGCATCAACAATATATGTATTGCCTTTTTCTGATGTTACAGTTATGCAGGTTGTATTTCCTCCATAAATATATTTGAGATCATTAGGAAGATTTTCGATAAATTCCGGAATACTTTTGCTGTTAGAACTGAATCTCTCCAGTATGTCATTAATTCTTATTTGATACTCATTGTTTGTCAGAGGAGTCGCAAGAGAACCTCTAACTCCCCATAATTTAACTTTCATATAATGACCCCTAGTATAAAAAAATTCCTTACTATATTATCAGTATTTATAATGATAATCTTTATTAAAATATTATTTGACAAATATATCAAATAATATCAGAATTATATGTGTCTGTATAATGATTTTATGCGACATAATCACTCAATCCGGATAGTCATGAGGTAGCTGCAATTATGGATTATAAAAGCCCGAAAGTAACAGTTGATATAATTATAGAAATCTCAAATAATCCGGGATGTATAGTTTTGATAAAAAGAAAAAACCCTCCTTATGGTTGGGCGTTACCGGGCGGATTTGTTGATTATGGTGAATCTTTGGAAAGTGCGGCAGTTCGTGAAGCCTATGAAGAAACAACGCTTAACGTCTCATTAATAAAGCAGATGCATACCTATTCAGACCCCAGTAGGGATGATCGGTTTCACACGATATCAACCGTTTTTACAGGTACTGCTGCTGGTATTCCTATTGCAGCGGATGACGCGAAGGAAGCTGGTATTTTTCATGAAACTAATCTGCCTGAAACAATTGCGTTCGATCATTCACAGATTATTGCTGATTATTTTTCTAAGAAATATTAATTTTTAACTATAATAAATGTTTGGAGTATGATATGAATTTTCGAGATAGACTTAAAGACAACAGACCTATCGTTCTTGACGGCGGCATGGGTTCATTGATTTTTCAAAAAGCCCCCGATTATAAAGGATGTTTTGAATTGCTTAATGTCGAGAGACCGGAAATAATATCAGAAATCCATGATAAATATATTAATGCCGGTGCTGAAATTATTGAAACAAATTCTTTCGGCGGCAATAAAATCAAACTTGCTGAATATGGTTTGTCAGACAGATGTATTGAAATCAATCGAAAGGCTGTTGAAGTCGCGAAAAAGGTTTCATCCGGTAAAGCTTTTGTGGCAGGATCCGCCGGTCCGACCGGCAAACTTGTACACCCGATTGGTGATGCATATTATGATGAAATTTATGACGCTTATAAGGATCAGATGATCGGTTTTCAACAGGGCGGTGCGGATCTTATTGTTATAGAAACCATGAGTGATGTCCAGGAGGCGAAAATCGCGTTGCATGCCGCGAAACAAAACACCAGTCTGCCTGTTATTGTAAGTCTTACTTTTGAAAAAAACGGAAAGACTATCTCTGGTACAGATCTTCTGACTGGATTTGTTATTCTTTCGCAGAATGGTGCGGATGTCGTAGGTATTAATCGCAGTCTTGGACCATCAATGATTTATGAATTTGTGAAAAATTATTCATCAGAAATAAGATCATTGGGGATTCCTTTTTCTATTTGGGCAAACGCTGGAATTCCTTATGTGGAGAACGGCAAAACTTTTTATCCATTGTCGCCTGAAGAATTTGCCGATCAGACTTTACGTTTTACCGGTTTTGGTTTTAAAATTCTGGGAGGATGCTGCGGCACTAATCCCGATCATATAAAATGTTTAAAAGATAAAATGGAAAACACAGTTGTTCCTGAAAAAAATGCCGTGAAAAATAATAATTACGCGGCAAGCAGATATTCTATTTTTAATTTTTCAAAAAGTCTTGAGGTTGTTAAAATTGGTGAAAGATTAAATCCATCCGCGCGTAAATTGTTCAAGGAAGATCTTTTGACCGGCAAAACTGATTTTTTACGTGCAGAAGCTAAACTTCAGCAGAGTGAAGGTGCGGATATTATCGACATAAATGTCGGCGTTCCGGGAATTGATGAAACGCTGGCAATGAAAACAGCGGTATCAATACTTTCGAACATAGTTCAAACACCAGTCATGATTGATTCAGATAATTATGGAGTTCTGGAAACCGCGTTAAAGACCTATCCTGGTATTCCCGTAGTTAATTCTATCAATGGTAAGGAAAAAAATTATAGTTCGATAATACCGTTGCTTAAAAAATATGGTTGTTTTGTTGTGGCATTATGTCTTGATGATGATGGCATTTTCAGTGATTCCGAGAAGCGAATCGCTGCCGGTGAAAAACTGGTTAAACGTCTTAACAGTGACGGAATAATAAATGATAGAATAATTATTGATCCATTGATGCTGTCTGAAAGTGCTGAACCTGGTTCAGCTATCGAAACTTTAAAAGTGATTAAGCATTTTCATGAGATAGGGATTAAAACATCACTTGGCATGAGTAATGTTTCCTACGGACTGCCGGAAAGAAAATATATTAATAACGCTATGCTGGATCTCTCATTTAAAGCCGGGTTGAGTTGCGCGATTCTTAATACTGCGGTTTATCGTCAAATCGATTCGTATTTGCCGGAAGAAAAACTTGCTGTTGATTTTCTAACTGGTAACGATAAAAATGCCTCTAACTATATCGCGCATTTTAAGAAAAATTCGCAGGCTGCAGTTCAGCAAACAATAAAGACTGATCAGGTAATCGATGACATTGGAAATATTTCAAAACTTGTTGTTGACGGTAACGAGTCGGGAATTGAAGCAGCTGTTAAAAACGCACTACTTTCTAATCCGAGTGATAAGGTAATGAATGATGGGCTGATTAATGGTCTGGAAATTGTCGGGGATCTTTATAATAAAGGAGAATATTTTTTGCCGCAAATGATAGCATCGGCTAATACTATGAAAAAAGGTTTTGCTGTATTAAAACCTCTTTTGTCGAAGGAAGCGGCTGAAAAACTTGGTACAGTAATCATCTCAACTGTAAAAGGGGATATTCACGATATTGGAAAAAATATTGTTTCGATGATGCTGGAGAATCACGGTTTCAATGTTATCGATCTTGGTAAAGATGTTGATAATAATATTATTATTGAAAACGCGGTTAAAGAAAACGCGGATATTATATGTTTAAGTTCTTTATTAACAACCACAATGCCTGAAATGGAAACGGTTGCAGGTATTATTAAACAGAAAAATCTTAAAATGAAATTGATGGTCGGCGGAGCTGTCGTTTCAAAAGAATATGCTGAATCAATCGGAGCTTATTACAGTAGAGATGCGGTAGAAGCGGCAATGGTTGCGAAAAAAATAATGCAAGCGCAGTTATGACAAATTTAAACAATATCATATTTGAAAATAAGGGTTTAGATTTAACGAACAGGATGATGAAGTATGATCCTTGGCCTGTTTATGAAAATTTTCAATATAGAAAACCTTCTCCTGATGAAATTGAAGAAATCTATGGAGGATCTGGTGAAGCTGTGTGCGAGACTCTACTCTATTTTGAGAAGTGCGGTGGCGATTCGCATGATTTAGAAATTCTTTTAAATGAACACATTCAAAATAAAAGTTTTTTTGTGAATAGATCGGTATTGTTATACAAAGAAATGTTCTACACAAATGAATTTTATTTTTACTTTATAATGTTTACCAAAAAAATTATTGGCAGATTTGATTTTCATTTTGGTGAAAGCGAAAATATAAATTTATCAGCGAATCACTATATTTACGAAAAGGGATTTTTGAAATACGATCCATATGATACAAGAAATAATTTAAAAGACACCACTAATGGTATAATATTTGCTTTTGTAAAATACTATACTCCAAAAGGTTATAATTTTGACGATCTCATGAATTGGGCGGAAATTCTTGTTTCAGAAAAGAACGCGGTAAGTTACAAAAACTTAATAGGTAAGAATGAGCATTATTGGCTGTCATCGGAATTCATGAATTATTTATACTGCTATGTTAAAATAATAATCAATAAAAATAATTTCATAACAATTGTTGATGATTCATGGTCATCATATGGGCTCTATAATTATTTTTTCATTCCGCAAAAAATTCTTATTAAGGCTTTTGAATATTTATTCAGTCAATCAACAAATATCTACAAATATAAATTTACAAAAAAAAGAAATACCGCAAATTTTGAAATGGGTATTTCTGATGAATTTATTTTAGATAAATGGGATAAGTATTATTACTCATGCTGTTCTAATGGATTTAAGATTGCCCAATCAACAATTCAAAATGTAATTAAAAAACTTTATCATCTTCCTGAAAAACCACGGATAACAGAAATTACCGGGTATCAAACAAAGCATTTTAGATTCATTTTGACATGGGACGCGAAAACTGGAAAACAGTTGTTTATCAATCT
>CAYLTM010000002.1:53515-59644 GCA_964386495.1 uncultured Leptospirales bacterium | reverse complement strand
CGTTAAATTTCTATATTCTAACATTTGTATTTCTTAATATTTTGATATTTCTATATAATAAATTTATTAATGAAAGACATTTCAGGAAAAATTATGAGGATTATCTATCAAATATTATTACCGATTATCAGCATAAGATGGACGATGTTAAAAGGGTTTCTGACGAGATTACTATTCAGAAGACAAATCTTTTTCTTGAAAAAAAAGAATCTGAACGCCGGTTGAAAATCACTGAGGTTTATACTAAGCATTCATTGATTGAAATTATTGAAATGGGACAAAATCCCGCCGCCTTCGCTCCAATCGAAGATGATCTGGCAATTATGTTTTGTGATATTCTTAATCAGCTAATAGGCGACGGTAAATTCTGCAGCAGAATTTCCAGACTTTACAATGGAATAGGCATTAACTACGGTACAGTTATTAGAGGAAATATAGGTTCGATCAGCAAGCTTGATTATACGGTTATCGGAGATGTTGTTAATGTAGCAAATAGACTTGAGACTCTTACTAAATATTATGATGTCGGTATTATTATTTCAGACCAGATTAAAGAACGATTGACTAATCCGCATCTGATAAGATTTCTTGATACGGTTATTGTGAAGGGGCAAGTTGAACCGATTAATATTTATGAAGTCTTCGATTCTGAACGTGCGGATGTTATTGAGAAAAAACTTCAATACGTCTGGCAATTTGAAGAGGCTTATGACCTTTACAGAAAAGGCTTTTTTAAGGAAGCCTCGGCTATTTATAATGAATTGATTATGACAGTTGGCAGTCATAAGTATCAGGAAGGTAAATGTTCTGATCCGGCTCTTCATTTTTATTACAACCGATGTCTGGATTTTCATCTGAAAAAGGAAGCAGGGCTTCTGAAGAGCTGGGACGGTGTCTACAGATTTACAGAATGATATCTGTTTAAGGTTATCACTCTGTAAATTAAATTGCATTTATATACTTGTTAATATACTTGACTTTTTCCAGCCATTTATTATCTTTCACATAGGAGGTATCCTATGCCACAAATATCATTATACATCGACAAAGAAACTTTAAACAAGATTGAGAAAGCAGCAAACAAGGAAAATATTTCAATCTCAAAATGGGTCGGAAAGAATATTAAAAAAGTAATAAAAGATGATTATCCTAAAGGGTACTTTGATTTATTCGGTTCTATATCAGATGAATCATTTGATATTAAAACCTTATCTTTAAAGCATGATTCTAAAAGGGAAAGTTTATGAATTATTTTTTAGATACTAATATATGTGTATATTTTCTTAAAGGATTGTATCCTTCAGTATTAGAAAATATTCAAAATACGAATCCGAACAATATTAAAATACCATCAATCGTAAAAGCAGAACTTCTCTACGGTGCTGAGAAAAGTCAGAATAAAACAAAAAACTTAACCAATATAAATAGATTTCTTGAACCATTCGAAATTATATCATTTGATGATGATTGCTCAATCATTTACTCTAAGATTCGATCTACATTGGAATTAAAAGGTACTGTGATTGGTCCAAATGATTATATAATTGCTGCAACTACAGTAGCAAAGAATGGAATTCTAGTTACAAATAATACTAAAGAATTTCAAAGAATAAAAAATTCGAAAATAAAGAACTGGACTATGAAATAAATGCAACAGCCGATAACATGGGGCGAACGATTACGGCGGAGTACCGCCTTCATCCATATTCGCCGCAAACATTTGCACGATGAATTTTGTTGTTGCAATGATTTTAGTGTTTTAAGTAAACTTGTTTTGTTGATGGTGGTGAACATCGGTTGCCCCGGAAACTTTAGACGAAAAACCGCACCAACTGGTTCAGAAGAGCCAGCCCTCCCGTGCCCGCTGGAAGAAATAATCATAAAATAATTATTGACAATGTGCGTACATATAATTATTGTATTTATATGAAATTTGATTTTGATAAAACCAAAGAGGAAATATTAATTAAGGAAAGAAATATTTCCTTTCAATAAATTATAGAAACCATTGCTCAAAAAAAAGTTTTAGCTAATACCCCAAATCCTAATCAAATAAAATACAATACAATAACCAGTTTATGTTTATTGTTGAACATGACAATTATACTTATTGTGTTCCATATGTTCTTAATAACGATATCGCCTTTTTAAAAACAATATTTCCAAATCGTGATTATTTATATCTAATCAAAGGAGAGACTGATGAAAAAAATTAAATACTTAAACGATGAAGAAAAATATTTGATTGAATCCTATTCGAAAGTTAATATAAATGAAATAAATAAACCAGATAAAAAAAATCAAATCATCTTTAAAAAAGCAGCAAAAAATTATTTATGTAATCAAACCAAAATGAATATTCGAATAGATAAAGAGGAATTAAATATAATAAAACAACGAGCCGCTGATGATGGATTAAAATATCAAACCTATATCAAACGAATAATTCATAAATATTTGACAGGTCAACTAATAGAAAAATTATAATTTGAATGAGACTATAAATAATATCGTAAAAACATCCGTGTTTTTACGTAACTGCTCCAAGCGCGCCACTGCATATAACACGGGGCATCCAATATTGCCCTGTCTTAAATAATAATTACCTATATTGGGTATATTAAAAACAGGAGGCAAAATCAATTGGCAAAAATAGTTTTTTTTAATTTAGCAGCACATGGACATGTAAAGCCGACAATCGAGTAGTTAAAGAATTAGTGGAGCGAGGACAAAATGTTGTTTATTGCGCTTCTGAATCGATGCGTGAAAAGTTTTCAACGACAGGAGCTGTTTTTAAAGCTTACCCTCTCCAAGATTTTGAAGCCCGAATTAAAGAAATGGAAAAATGCACTCATAATTTTTTAGTTGTTGCTAAACTTCTTATAGATTTAGATGCTTTAGTGATTCAATCTGTTTTAGATGATATAAAATCAGAAAAACCTGATTTTATTTTGCATGATTCTATGTGTCCTTGGGGAAAGGATATTGTTCGTTTTCTAAAAATCAAAGCAATATCCTCAGTTACACTATTTGTAGCAAATAAACAAGATTATCTTGCGACAAAAGAATTGAAGCAGAGTATGGTAAAAATGATACTTTCTGCATGGTATTATTTGCCGCTGACTTATATGAAGATGGTAAGTCTTAAATTAGTATATGGTCTACCAATAAAAAATCTGTCGGAAATATTCATAAACGAGTAAGAACTGAATATTGTCTATACATCAAAAGAATTCCAACCGAAGTCGGAGTCGTTGCCAAAAACCTACCAATTTGTTGGGCCATCAATTGTTGATCGAAAAGAGAAAGCAGCTCTTAACTTGAATGAATTCAGTCAAGATAAAAAACTTGTGTATATTTCGCTTGGTACAATTGTTAATAAAAACCTGAATTTCTATAAAACATGTTTTAAGGCATTTGCCGATATGGATTTACAGGTTGTTCTTGCGGTCGGAAACCGCATCAGAATCGATGACTTAGGTGAAATACCAGAAAATTTTAGCGTATTTACTTATGTATCACAGTTAGATGTTTTAACAAAAGCAAGCGTATTTATTACCCACGGAGGAATGAATAGTGTGCATGAATCCATTTTGAAGGAAGTCCCTATGATCGTAATTCCTCACGCAAGTAAGATATATTAATTTTGCTCGTAGAGTAAATGTTGTGAAAACCAAACGACCGAACAGGTACGCTTTGCTATGCTTAGCTGAGTCTGTACCGGTTTTTACTTCCCTGCACAGAACTTTCCTGAAAATTTAAAGGGGGCATCCCCCCCTTTAATTAACCCTCGATCTCGTTTAATTTTACTTCAAGCGCGTTTTTAAAAGGACAGACAACAATCAGAATCAAAAAAGCCGCGTAAAGAACTGATATAAGGCAGGCGGCAAGACCTTTTCCAAACATATCGCTATTACTGTTATCAACTTTAAATCCGGAAAGCATCAGAACGATACCCATAAAGACACCAATGAAACTCGTCACAACAAGATATTCTTTAAAGGATTTAAAAAGAAGTATCGCTTTTTTGTATTCGGCAGCGCTTGCACTCCTGGATGCCCCGGCAATCGAAAAAGCTCTCGTAATTTCAACCGGTCCGTGATGTGATAAAGCCATAATTACTGCCGGCAGAACAACTATCACGAAGGTAGCCGGATCAATAAAATAGTTAAATTTTCCACCGGCAATAACTACACCAAAAGCATAAACCGCAACACAGGCAATAACACCAAACAAATAAAACTTTTTCATTCTTTTTCTCCTTTTTCTGTAATATTTGATTTTTTAACTATTTCCATAAAATTATTTAATCCATTCTCTATGCCACTTTTTATTATATCAGACTTTCCGGAATTAACTAAAACAGTTTCCAGCGGCGAACTATAGTTTAAACCGCCAATCGGATATGCGATCAGTATAAATACAACTACCGAATAAAACGCAAATTGAATAAGCCGACTCTGAAAGAGATTCAATTCATTTTTCCCTACCGTTTCATCAACAAAAAAAGGATAGTGCGGCAGAACAACCTCTTCTATTTTCATTGAGTAAAAGTTTCTCATTTTTCTTTTCAAATTCATAATTTCTTCTTTATCTCCTCCATCAATATTCGTTTAATTTTCGTTATTCTCGTCTTCACTGTATTAATATTTATCCCCATAACGATACTCACCTCTTTAAATGATAACTCTTCCTGAAATCGGAGGTACGCAATCTGCCGGTCATCACCCTCCAGAACATTCAGTGCCTGTTCAATAATTATTTCATAACCCTCACTTTCAGTAGATCGTTCAGGATCAGAATAATTGTCAATATCAGCACTGTTTTCGATGAAACTACGATTAGATTTTTTTCGCATATAGTCTATGCAGCAATTTCTTGCTATGCGGTAAATCCATGTATTAATTGAATATTCATTATTATAACTTTCAATAGCCGAATATATTTTCATCATAACCTCCTGGAAGATATCATCGTATTCCCCTTTTTCAGCGGGAAGAGTCTGGGCAATAAAATAGTATATTCTCTTGCCGTGATGAGTCCAAATATATTTAAAAAACTTTTCACTTTTAGTTTTAATCATTATTAATTCCATTTAAATTAGTCATAGATATATACGGTTATAATGAAGAAAAAGTTTTACTTTTTTATAAAGTGGGGAATTTAATTACGACTTTTCTTGGAATATGCTTTTTTCTATCATTATTAACAAGGAGAATTTTCAAAATCACCTTTTAACGCTTTTAAATCGATATTAACAAGCTTATTGCTAAAAATAAGCTTAATACTTTTAACAATTAATTCACCAACATATTCTTTTTTTATAGAAGTTTTATTTTTTGAAAGAAATTTATCCGCCTCTTTAGAATAAATAATTATAAGTTCTTTCAAAAATTGACCTCAATTGTTTTGCGGCTTGATTCGATATGACAATTTTTATTTTTAAGGTTTTTTTCAATAATTTACTGTTCCTGTTTTGAAACATATGGAATTCCATATTTGTTACATTCTATAATTTTGATCTCATTTTTAAAAATATTTATTGAATTTATGAAATCGTCATAAATATTGTCGTTAATTTTAATTTTTAAGGTTTTCATAAAATTTTATTCCTCTTGAACAATTACATTATTGAAATTCAAAAAGTCAATATTTTTACTTTAAAAATTATCTCATATTAATTCCGGAAAAACATCCGTGTTTTTCTATCACAGTTGTTTAGTCGCACCTCCTTTATATATCGGGGCATCCAATATTGCCCTGTCTTGTTGTTTAAGGTCGGGCAACATCGGATCGCCCCGGAGACTTTGTGTGTAATTTTCTGTCATTATTTAATTAAAAAAGGAATTGCATTTATTTGAATAAAATATAATTTAGTATAATGAAGAAAATTTATTTGGATGTTTGCTCTTTATGTCGCCCTTTTGACGATCAAAGTTTTGCCCGTATTCGTCTAGAAACAGAAGCAGTAAATATTATTATATCGAATGTAAGATCAAAATATTATGAATTAATTAAATCTCCAGTACATATGCAAGAAATTCAAGTAATTGAAGATGATTTTGAGAGAATTGAACTGATAAAACTATTAAATGCTTATGGAACGGTAACTAATTTTGATTTAGTGAA
>CAYLTM010000002.1:48463-53505 GCA_964386495.1 uncultured Leptospirales bacterium | reverse complement strand
TGAAAATTAGAGATAGAACTGAGAATTTATTAATAAAAAATATTGGTCTGGCTGACGCTGCACATTTAGCATTTGCAGAATTTTGCAATGCGGAATTTATTAGTTGTGATGATAAATTACTAAAAAAAATTAATAAGTTATCATTTAAAGTGAAGTGTTTTAATCCAGTAACATTTTGTGAAATGGAGAACCTGAGATGAAATCATTGAAATATGTTAGTGAAGAAAATATTATTAGTAAAGGAATTGAAATATTAATGAAAGAATTAGGTCCTGTTGAGACCATGAGATTTTTAAACATTTCAAGAAGTAAAAGGGTTGAATCGGTTAAAAGACATAGAGATTGGCAAAAAACTTTAAAAAAAGAAGATTTTTTTAAGAAAATATTTTGATCATAATTATTTTAAGAGCAAAAAACATCGCCTAACACGGGGCATCCAATATTGCCCTGTCTTGTTTTGTCTAAGGTCGGGCAACATCGGATCGCCCCGGAAACGTTATGCAAAAGTCAGCCCCAGTCACTTTATAAAATATTTTTCTTGACCTTTAAAACTTAATTTAGTACCATATTTAGACCAATAGAAACACAATAGAGGATAAAAAATGAATGCTAAACAAGATATACGACCCATTTCATTCGTAAAAGCAAATGCTGCAAACATGCTTGATCAAGTTAACGAAACTCATCGTCCAATTATCATAACTCAAAATGGTGAAGCAAAAGCTGTATTAATGGATACAGAAAGTTATGATTCAATGCAAAACGCGATAGGCATTTTAAAACTAATTTCCATGGGAGAAAACGATGTAAAAAATGGGAAATTCACAGAACAGAATTCATTCTTTTCTGCAATCGAAGATAAAATTCTAAAAAAAAAATAAGAATATGACATTAAAAAAATATACCGTATATTGGACAAAAATTGCACAAGATGATCTTATTGAAATAATTGAATATATTTCATTAGATAACCTGAATACGGCTGAAGAAATATTTGAAAAATTTAAAAAGCAAACAATCAAATTAGAAAATTTTCCTGAAAGAGGTAGAAAGGTTCCTGAACTTGATTTTCATAATATTAGTAATTATCGAGAATTGGGTATAACTCCATGGCGAATAATTTATAGAATAGAATAACAAAAAGTATATATTCTTTCAATGATTGACTCAAGAAGAAATTTCGAAGATGTAATCTTAAGAAGATTAATCAGAAATTAAATTATTGAAAACTGAGGGCAGACCTTCGACTAACTCTTAGAAGTCTTAGCGCAGCAGGACTAAAAAAACCGCTGATGAAGTAAGCGGTCAAACGGTGATAGTGTAACAAGCGAGAATGGGCAACACCTGATGTGCCAAGACTTTGTTGAACGAAACCAAACGACCGATGCAGTACTAGGAAATTAAAAAGATGTTTCATTCGGTTAAACAATACTGAAGCTTGATGGGTTATATATCAATATCTGTTACCCCTCATTATTTATAGCCGACAATTACTTTATTTATCAGATCTTTCATAAAATCCGGAATGTAGAAGCTGAGTATTGCAGCCGCCAAAAGAAATAATATTTGCACCGCGTTTTTAGCTATACCGGATTTGATTGATTCTTTTATTCCTATATCATAAAAGCACATTTTGATTGAATTTGATATCATGCAGAAAATTATTACTGTCAGCAGAATAAGAAGTATTATTGTTTTGATGATATTTCCGTTCGAGAACAATTTCGTAATAATAATAAATTCACTGTTGAACATCGCGAATGGAGGAAAAGCACTCACCGCGATAATACCAGTCATCCACACCCAGCCGGTTAAAGGGTCTGAGGTTACCATTCCTCTTACAGATGCTATTTCCTTTGTTCTGTATTTTTCATAAATCAGTCCGGCTGAAAAAAACAATGAAGCCTTAACCAGCGAATGAATAATTGTGTGGAAAATCGATCCATATAGAGCCAGACCGCCGGACGCGAGACCTATCGAGATAATCCCCATATTCTCTATTGATGAATAGGCGAGCAGTCTTCTGTAGTTGCGGACTCTTAATAGGAAAAGAGCACTGACTACGACTGACAATATTCCCATAAACATTAATATTGAAGATGTGAAATTTGCTAAACCCGCTTTATTTGTAAACGAAGTTATACGGAAAATCGCGAGAAAGGCTGAATTTAAAAAAATGCCTGACATCATGGCGGATACCGGTGATGGAGTTTCGGAATATGTGTCAGGCATCCATGTATGAACCGGTGCTAAACCCATTTTTGTACCAAACCCGATGATTAAAAAGACATAGGATAGTTTAAGCCAGAAGATCGAAAATTTTGATATGTTGATATTGATATCGCTAAGAAAAAGTGATTCATAACCGGATGATGCTATCAGCAGAATTATAATCCCCACAAACGCAAACGATATACCAATGGAGCAGACGAAAATATATTTCCAAACTGCTTCAAGAGATGCTTTTGTTCGGTCATAATATATTAGTACAGCACTTGAAAGTGTGGCTGTTTCAATACATACCCACAATAAACCAAGATGGTTAGCGAAAAGTGACGCTGTAACCGCTGAAGAAAATATCAGTATAAAGGATATATAGTAGGAATCCCATCTGTTGTCATTACTATTTTTAAGGAAAAAAATGCTGTGAACAGCAACACCGGAAAATATGATGCAGTTTAAGGCAAAAAGAAGTTTGGAAATTGGATCTACTGTGAAAAAAACGCTGAAAAAATCTGTTGATATGAAATATTCATTATTGCTCAAACATAGAAATGCTGTTAAATATAATATCGCAATATAAATAAATAGAATTATCCTGTTGAGTTTTCTGTTTTTATAACGAACAGAAATTAGTAGAAATAAAAGGGGGATTATTGTTAAAATTTCAAGCATATGCTAATCCTTTAAATTTGTGAGATTGTCGGAATTTTGATCGTCAAAATTGGACTTAATTCTAGTTACAAATAATCCTGCCATAAGGATCGCTATAAAGACATCCAGTGAAACGCCGAGTGAAACTATAAACGGCATTTCCTTTGCCGCCGACAAAGATAGAAGGAATATGCCGTTTTCCATTACGATGTAACCGATGATTTGAGTAATAAGTTTTTTTCTTGTAATGATTATAAACATACCAGTAATCATAGCTGAAATTGATATACCGAATTGAAGCGGTATAACAGAATGTCCGAATTGAATAGACCACGCGCTTAACAAAAGTCCGAATGAAAATATGAGGCTGACAATAAGCAAAGAAAAAAAATTCGATATGAATGGTTCGACTTCTCGGACAATTTCATTGTCGAGAATGGTTTTATTCAGAAACCATGGAATTAAAACCGCTTTGAAAAATAATGTCTCCAGCCCGACAAAGGCGAAACCTGCAAAGTTGAACTCGTTTGTATTCAACACGGCTATAATAAATAGGAGCACGCCCTGAACAACAAGCATCCGAATATATGAACCTAGCATTGTTGAACCAGCAAGATACAGTGATGACAATCCGAATAATATTACAACAAGCTCATTCATTGGATTCCCCCGGTTGTTTGAATTATTACACTCGCGAGAATGAGCATTGAAATGGAAAGCATAATCATCACAAAATCAGGATTGTGAATCATCCTTCGTCTAGGTCTAAGGGATTCTATAGCACCGACTATAACCGCGATAAAAAATATAATCCCGACATATAATACACCTGACAAAATTACATTTATTCCAGGATGTATCACTAATGTTGATATGAGACTCGCTATGAGGAACATTTTCAGGTTTGACGCGTACTGTGAATATGCGAGATTAATACCAGATGTGTCAAGAATCATTACTTCATGAATCATAGTGAGTTCAAGGTGTGTCGCCGGATCATCGAAAGGTACTCTGCATCCTTCCACGATGAGCATAATGAATAGTGCCGAGGCTGTCAGGACTATAATTATTATAGTCCAGCTTTTTCCTGAATAATAAATCATGAGAATGTCCGCGAATGAATGATATCCCGTAATCAATGATATTGAGGCGAAAATTATAAAAAAAGCCGGTTCTATTAGTGCTGTGAAAACCGCGTCCCTTGAAGCTCCCATTCCCTGAAAACTACTGCCGGAGTCGAACGCGTTGAGTATCATAAAAAATTTTGATAACGCGAATAAATATATGAAAAGTATGAAGTCGCCTCTGAAACCGATTATTCCACTTGAAAATCCTATGGGCAGCAGCAGAGATGCGGTGATTAGCGACACAACCGATATCGATGGGGCTATTTGTGTTATGAATGTTCCAGTAGTGCTGATGACCTCTCCCTTTTTTAACAGTTTGATGAAATCGTTAAAAGGCTGGAACACTGATGGTCCCTGTCTTCCTGCCCAGATAGATTTTACACGTAAAATAACTCCAGCAAAGATAAAGGGTCCCATTATATTAAAAATAATGAACGCTGTTTTTAACAAAATTTCTTTCATGATTATTCTCCGATCACAGCCCAAATTATGGAAGCTATTAAAAACACAAAACCGTATAGCACGTAAATTTGAAGTCTTCCGGTCTGAAGATTTTGAAATCTTTGTATTTTATCCATAATAAAATTTATCGGTTTTCCAATTATATATAAATCAATTTTATCATAGGATTCTGCAGATACGGATCCGTTTTTTGGAAAGTTCGATTTGGGTTTAGTTATTAAAATCTTAATTCCTGCGAGACCGGAAAAAACGCGTCTATATAAACTAATGTATGAAAACCCATTATACTGTAGTTTTGGCGATCCGTTTGAATAACCGCAGCCCCAGGTTTTGTGATGTTCTAATGATCTGTTTCTTAAAAGAAATTTTCTTAAAAAAATTGTGAGAAACAGAAGTATGGAGAATATAATAAACAATAGTGAAATATTCTTCATGGTATCAATGTAAACAGCAGCGAAGTCATCATTCACCACTATGAAATTTTTCAGTTTATATTTCAGCCCGGTTTTTCTACTGCGAAAGAGGTATCCAATACTTCAGGGCGCGGAGTTGGAATGGATGTTGTTAAAAAGAATATTG
>CAYLTM010000002.1:47481-48453 GCA_964386495.1 uncultured Leptospirales bacterium | reverse complement strand
AGGTAAAATACCAATTGCCAGACATAGCACTGCGGCGATTCCAAGCGGGGCAATTACTCCGTTATCATTTTGATCTTTTTGTTCGGGGATTACACTTCTAGGTTGCCCCTGAAAAATTATTCCATAGGCTTTGGTAAATGTAATGACTGCTGATGCTCCAGTCAAAGCTATCGCGGCAAAAGAGATTATAATAAGAAGACTGACGATTTTAAAATCAGAAGTTATAGTCTGAAGCATTCCGAGAAGTATCATAAATTCGCTTATGAATCCATTTAACGGCGGCAGTGCGCATATGGCTGCGGCACCTATTAGAAAGAACATCGATACTTTAGGCATCAACTTCGACAAGCCGCCTAACTTTTCCATGTCCCTTGTGTGAGTTCTTTGGTAAATAGATCCAGACGTGCAGAATAATATAGTCTTAAACAACGTGTGATTATATGAATGGAGAAATGTTCCGCAAAGAGCAAGAAGTGCCGCGCCTGTGCTGTTAACATATATCGCGATAAGAGTAATAGAAATCCCAATTCCGATAATACCTATATTTTCTATGCTCGAATATGCCAGAAGTTTTTTTATATCCCTCTGTGTAAGCGCGTTGGCTATACCATAAAGCATTGTAATGACAGATATTATCAGCAGTAAGGCGGAAATATTCAACGACACATTTGTAAGGGTGATTATTCTGATGATGCCGTATATACCGGTTTTAATCATCACGCCTGACATCATCGCTGAAATATGCGACGGTGCGGCTGGATGAGCTTTAGGAAGCCATGAATGCATAGGAACGAATCCCGCTTTAATGCCGAATCCAGTCATCAGCAGAAAAAATATAACTGTCGATGAAAAACTTCCGTTTGACAATATAGCCTGATATGATGAGAAATATAAATTATCTGTTTTATTAATCAGAAATATAAACGCGATAAGTAGACATACGAAAGCTATATGCATCGCCACACAGTAAAA
>CAYLTM010000002.1:46761-47471 GCA_964386495.1 uncultured Leptospirales bacterium | reverse complement strand
ATCGCGGTTTTAATTGTTTCTTTATCTTTTTTATCGAAAATAATGAGAAAGCATGATGACAGCGACATTAGTTCCCATGCAGTTAAAAAAGCTGTCGTGCTTTGAATTGTTACGACTAAAAGCATGGCGACTATCAGCATATGTGTGAAAAATATACTAGATACGACAGGGGTATCATTCATGTCGTAATGTTTTAAATAATGCTGGCCGTACAGAACTGTCAGTGCGGTACCGGTAACAATTATGATTATGAAAAACGCGGTGATAGGATCGATGACGAATAATATTGTAATTATTGGAAAAGCTGCCGGAATTTCTAGCTGTAGTGAAAAACTATAAATCAGCGAAATTACTGCTGGTATCAGAATAACTGCGAGTGAAGTAATTATTGTTGCCGCTGAAAATTTTAACTTTAACCTTTGAGGCAAAAAAAGCATAATAAACGCACTTATAAATATAAATGATATACCTGTAATAAAAAAATTCATATTACTTATTTCTCCATTCCTGTTCTTTGAACTGAATATATTTTATTATTTCGTCGGTGGAATTTTTTTCGTACAGCATATTTATAAATTTTGACTGGCTGCAAAGTAACGAAATTTTAGAAAGTATTTCAAGATGATGTCTCGGGTTCGCGCTTAGTATAATAAACATAGAATGAACGAATTCGCCATCGAGAGACTTAAAATCAGTCGGCTTCTCCAGCA
>CAYLTM010000002.1:42839-46751 GCA_964386495.1 uncultured Leptospirales bacterium | reverse complement strand
ACTTTCATTTTTAATATCGGATAATATCGGTGTGCGTGGATGGGGCAGGGCAATACCTTTCCCGATAGCGGTTGTCATCATTTCTTCTCTTTCCATTAGGTTCTGCAGAACACGATCCTTATTAAGGTCTGCCGGCAGATTAATTAATTCAACAGCGTTTTTGATAACGGTTTCAGGCGAGTCGCCGCCAATGTTGTTGTAGATTCCGCCATTTGTAATCAGCCTTGTAATATTGACCGGTATCTCTGATTGTATATGTTTCAAAACTTCCTCTGAAACCTGGATTTTACCTTTTAATATCCATTCGCAAATTTCATTTCTATTAAATCTATACTGATTATAAAGTTTATACGCCCGTATTCTTTTTTCACTTATCCATTTTAAAACGGTTTTTTCGGGAACACAAAGAAGTTCAGCCGCCTGTTTGAGTTTCAAGTCCATTACTTTCTTCCTATGTAGTCTAATATCCCGTTGATGATTGACAGCGGATGAGGCGGACAACCGGGTATGTATAGATCCGGTTTGACTTTATCATAGAAGGTTCTGTCAACCGCAGGTGAACCGGAAAATAGACCACCGCTGATTGCACAGCTTCCAACTGCAATTATTATTTTTGGCGACGGCATCGCGTAATAAGTATCCATAAGAGCACTGGACATGTTTTTGGTGATTGGTCCTGTAATGACTAAACCATCGGCGTGACGTGGACTGGCTGCCATTTCGATGCCGTACCGGCTCATGTCGAAGTTTACGTTATTGCAGGCGTTGAGTTCCATTTCGCAGGCGTTGCAGCCTCCCGCTGATACTGACCGCAGTTTTAGGGACTTTCCGAATACTCGTTTAATTTCTTTTCGGCACGTTACCGCGTTTTTGCTGTAATCGGCAAAGGTTTGTCCGCTTTGAATAACCAGTTTGTTTCGGCTATCCGCACCATGTTTATGAAGATTGGAAAATTTAATACCTTTGTAATCAGCGAGCCTTTGACATTTTTCACAGAAAATACATTTGCCGATATCTATGCTCAGCGGGTTTGGAATTATCGCTTTTACCGGACATTGTTCGGCAAGATGGTTTGCATCAATTTGCATTTCATGCTGATTAATTTCGGGGAATCCCCTGAATTTTGTGTCAATAACGGAACCCCTGATATCTCTGACACCCTGATAACCATGTCTGATTCTAGCTCTAATCAAGTTTAACATAATACCTCGTTATAAATCGAATCCGCAATATGATAAATTAAAACTTTTATTGCAGAGTGGAAAATCTGAAATTCCATTGTTTCTCACCGATTGGGCGAGGGCTGACCAGTTATGCATTGACGGGTCTTTAATTTTATAATTCTTTACATGACCATTCATATCTGTTAAAATGCAATGAGCTATTTCACCCCGCCAGCCTTCAGTTAATGACACGCATAAACTTTCAGGATTTAGCTGCTGGATATTTTGTATAGAATTCGAACCTTCCGGCATATTTTCTAAAATTTCACAAACTAGGCTGATAGATTGCTGAATTTCCAGATATCGGATGTAGGCTCTGGCGAAAACATCTCCGCTTTCCATTAATCTTGGGTAAACTGGAAAATATCTATATATGCCGTAAGGATGGTCTGATCTAACATCATGACTAACTCCTGACGCTCTCGCAGCTGGTCCGACAAAACCCATCGATACAGCTGTCTGTTTATCAATAAAGCCTGTTGTTTCCATACGAGATAAGACTCCCGGGTCGCTGAATAATTCGTTACAGGTATATTCAGTGGTAATATCAATCTCTGAAAGATTATGAATTATTTTAGCTGATTGTTCCTTTGAAATATCAAACAGAACCCCTCCTGGAACGATGAGGTTTTTGCCGAACCTGTTGCCGCAAATATTCTGTGTGGTGTTAATCACTGTTGTCCGCATCGCGGCAAAGATAGAATAACCTGATAGATACGCAATATCACCGCATAACGCTGAAAGATCACCAAGGTGTATAGCTATTCTTTCGAGCTCAAGAGCTATTCCACGAATTGCGTCGGCTCGTGTTGAGATTTTTGTCTGAGATAACGATTCCACAGCTGCGGCATAACAGCAAGTGTGACCTATAACTGTATCGCCCGATATCGATTCCACCAGACTTGATTTCTTTTCAATACCGGAATTTTCAAGCATCGGTTCGATACCTCGGTGTTGATAACCCAGTTGAATTTCGAGATGCTCAATTACCTCTCCAGCACAGGAAAATCGAAAATGACCGGGTTCGATGACACCAGCATGAACAGGTCCCACTCCAACTTCATGGAAGTCTTCGCCGGACATTCTATAAAAGGGATAGTTGGAAATTGTATTGTTTTTATTATATCTGTTTTCAGGATAGCGTACAGGTTTTAACCAAGGGTGATCTGTGGGAGTTATTCCGGTGTTTTCAAAAATTTCTCTTTCAAATATATGGAAAAAAGGATAATGCTGTGTTAAAGACGGGTAGTTGGTTCTGGAATCCAGTATAGCCGATGTTAAATAAATACTGGAATTTTCATCATCGGACAGAATGGCATTAATCCGAAAATTTCCATGATAGTCTGTTACAAAAAGATTTCCAGCTCTGCATCCAAGACGGCAGTTGGATAATACCTCATCAATGAATTCTTTTTCGGTTAGTAATGGTATGTCTTTAATTAAAACAGCTTTATTATTCCTTGTAGAAAGCCGCTTCATTTTTTTTGTCCTTTATAGCTTTTTATTGACTTAGATTTTCGCAGTCAAGTTTTGTCAAGTGATTTAAGATCAATAAGCACTTTCATGAATCTTTCCGGCAGGGCAGAGTGAAGAAAAATTCGGCTCCTTTATTAAGTTCACCGCATCCCCAAACCTCGCCGCCGTGTTTCTCAATAATTTTTTTTACTATGGATAGACCAAGACCTGTACCGGTAAATTTAGATGAGTTATTGAGGCGCTGAAATTTTTTAAACAGATTTTCATTTTGTGACATGTCAAAACCAATACCGTTATCTTTAATTTGATATATATTTTTATTTCCGATTTCATCATGCTGTCCTGAAATTTCTATAACAGCGTTAATTTCATCGCTGGTATATTTAATTGAATTAGATATCAGATTTGTTACAACCTGCCTTAGCATTACTTTGTTTCCACAGGCATCAGGAAGATCGCCAATTTTAAAATGGATTTTCCTTTCTTCATTTGTTACTAGCGCGGAAAAAATAGAATTAACTAGATCATTCATACAAACTTTTTCATGATCGATATCAATAAAATCAACTCTCGAAAAGTTTAACAGTTCAGTTATAAGCTCTTCCATCTTGCAGGAATCTTCCTTGATTATTTCAATGAAATGTTTAGCTTCGTCAGATAATGCTGATGAATACTTTTTCAGGAATTGATTTGAAAATCCGTTGATTGATAATGCCATACCGCGAAGATCATGAGATATTGTGTAATTGAATGCCTCAAGATCTTTATTAGATATTTCAAGTTTTTGAATATTGTTTTTTAAAATTTCATTTAAAATGATTATTTCATTTTCATTTTTTTTTCTTTCTGTAATATCGACAGATATCCCGCCTATCAAAGGGTATTTGTTTTTTCTGGGTATAATAAATTTTGTGGTTTCAAAAACAAGTTCATGGTTTTGGCTATCTATGATATTTTCAATACTATTTACAAAACCTTTCTCCATGACAACTTTATCATCTGACAGCATTTTTTCAGCGATATCACTAGGCACGAAATCATAAGCAGTTTTGCCGACCCATTCGTTTAAACCAAATAATTTTTCCATATATTTATTCATATAGACAGTTTTGAAATCAACATCTTTTATAAAAACCGCTGCCGGAAGATAGTTCATGAAAATTGAAAATCTCTCTTCGCTTTCTCTTAACTTTTCTTCGGTAATCATTGTTTC
>CAYLTM010000002.1:42089-42829 GCA_964386495.1 uncultured Leptospirales bacterium | reverse complement strand
ATTGTTTCTGTAATGTCTTTAATAAGACCATCGAAACAGTAAACAGTTCCATCTGCAGTTTTGTGAACAACCGTCGTGTTTCTAACCCAATGAACGCTGCCGTCCTTGTGGTATATACGGTGTATAATAGGATCGGATTGACTGTTTACTAGAATGCTTGTCATTAGGTTGTTTACTATCGGTATATCATCAGGGTGAATCATTTTATACCAAAGTGATGTATCTTTTTTGTATTCCTCTGGCGAGTATCCGGTAACGCCGATACAACCCGGGCTATGATATGTTGATATTGTTCGACCTCCTTCAATTTTCACAGTATATATATAATCTGTAACAGAATTTAAGAGTATTTTATATCTGTTCTCGCTGTCTATCAGAGATTTTATTAGATTTTTCCGGTATAAATTAATGAACAGCGATGTTGCCAAAAAAAGTATAAGAATTGAAAATATTATTAAGACTAGATTTATTAAATATTTATATTTTTCATAAAAGGAGACTGGGCGGTTAATAATTTTTCTATTAGCAGGCAGTGTGGATATATTAATATCGAGCCTGTTTAATTCGCTGTAATCAAACATTATTGAATTGGGACTTTTGCGGACAATCGGTATATTCGCCGGCGAAGTTCCTTGTAAAATTAAATTAACAAGCTCGCCAGATTTTTCACCTTGCAGATAACCGTCTACAACCATTCCACCGACAATACCATAGCCAATAACAAAGTCCCATGCGGAATA
>CAYLTM010000002.1:40559-42079 GCA_964386495.1 uncultured Leptospirales bacterium | reverse complement strand
GCTTTTGTATTTGAACGGATGATGTCTCTACTTTGTTCCAGTGAAAGAGCTTTGTTGTTTTTATCGAGATAAAAAGATAATTGAAGAATAATTGTTTTACCATCAATACTTTTTAATTTTTCTTCAAGTTCTTCATATGATAAATTATTCAAATGTATAATTTTCTTATTAGCTGAAAATTCAGCCTCAATATTTTTAAACAACTGATAGTTGATTTTTCCTGTCAAAGAATTATCTGATATTACAGCGATAGTGTCATATTTAGAATGAATTTTAAAAGCTAGATCTAATGTCCCTTTAATGTCAATATCTTCTGAAACACCAGTCATAATCTGCCGGTTAAATATCATATTGTCGTTAAAATTATTTACTCCGCAAAAAACAACAGGAATATTTTTTTCGTAAAATATTTCATCCGAAAAATTATTATAAAAATCAAAGGCATTGTTATCTGTTAATATTATCGCATCGATTTTTACAGTGGTTTTATTATATTTTTCCTGAAAAATTTCTTTCAAAGCTTTATAGTAATGGGGGAAATCATATCTTTTAGCGTCAAGATACTCAATGTAATAGTTTATTTCGTATTCTGAATTTCCTAACTCTTTGATCAAGCCGGACATTATATTCTTTGTCCATGGGAAATCCTGATGATAGGAGTTTATTATTAAAATATTTTTCTTTTCGGTAACAGAGTAGGACGATGACTCTGCTGCGTAAACATCCGCTACTGTTAAAAATAAAATTGTTATTATCAAAAAAAATAGAGAAATTATTTGTTTAAATTTCATTATTAGTTAGTCCCGATTTTTTTCTCGAAATTTAATTATTTGTTAATCTTTACAATTTTCAGAAAAATCGAAATAATTACCAAAATTAATTTTATATTTGTTAATAAAGAATAATCAATTTAGAGGAAAAAATCAACAAGTTTTTTTAATTTAAAATATTAATGAGGCAAAAAAAAACCTTCACAATTGTGAAGGTTTTTTTAATTATAATTGCGAAACCCGGCAACGTCCTACTCTCCCACACAGCTACCCGTGCAGTACCATTAGCGATGAAAAGCTTAACTTCTGTGTTCGGAATGGGAACAGGTGTTTCCTTTTCTCTATAATCACCGGGCGAATTTAATTTCGCTTATAAGGACATAAATAATTTCCACGTATAAATGTCAATTAAAAAATTGAATAAAATAAAAAAAATTTATTTTATTCAATTTTTTTTTGATTACAAAATTACAAGTCTTTAGTCGTCAATTTGAAAATATAATACCCATAAGGATTAGGAGTGAGGAAGTATTGGTCTCCTGTGATGTCCGGAAATGCAATATTACTTAATATTTCTATAATAATATATTCTCGATATTCCAAAAGACTTAATTTTACGGGCTGAGTCTTTTGAGACAGATTGAAAACACATAAGAAAATATCTTTTCCTGATATATTTAAATATGATAGTATTGATGGGTTGTCAGATTTTATAAATACTAGATTTCCGGTTGCAATCTCTTTGAATTG
>CAYLTM010000002.1:29338-40462 GCA_964386495.1 uncultured Leptospirales bacterium | reverse complement strand
TCACCCATACCTATTTCATCACCGTAATACAAAACTGGCGATCCCGGAAGAAATAAAAGTATAGCGTACAGCAGTTCTATCTGTTTTCTATCATTTTCCATAAGTGGTGCTAATCTTCTTCTGATTCCTGTATTTAGTATCATCCTTTTATCTAATTTATAGGCAGTATACAAATAATCTTTTTCCTCGTCTGTGCACATTTCCAAAGTCAATTCATCATGATTTCTTAAAAACATTGCCCACTGACAGTTAAGAGGTATTGGCGGAAGATCTTTTAAAATATCAACTATTGGAAGACTTTTTTCCTGTCTGATGGCCATGAACATTCGCGGCATCAATGGAAAATTGAATGCCATATGAAACTCATCACCGTTACCGAAATAGGAAATTAAATCTTGTGGCCACTGATTAACTTCAGCTAGAAGTACTTTTCCTGGATATTCATTATCGATCATTCGTCGTATTTTTTTAAAAAATTGATGAGTTTCATCCAGATTTTCACATGAAGTATTTTCCCTTTCGAATAAATATGCTGCTGCATCTATCCGAAAGCCGTCAACGCCTAATTTGATCCAATATCTGATTATGTTTTCCATTTCTTCCTGTACAGATGGATTATCATAGTTTAAGTCAGGCTGATGTTGGTAAAAACGATGCCAGTAATATTTGTCATTATTTTTGCAGTATGTCCAGTTTGAAGTTTCTGTGTCGGAAAAAATAATACGTACGTTATTATATTTATCGGGACTGTCCGACCATACGTAATAATTATAGTATTTTGAATTGATATCATTGACGGCTTCCTTGAACCATGAGTGTTGATCTGATGTGTGATTGACAACTACATCGATTATGACCCTTATTTCACGTTTATGCGCTTCTGAAATCAGATTTTTAAATTCATCCAGTGTTCCATAGTCATTGTTTACTGAGTAAAAATCTGAAACATCGTATCCGTCGTCCTTTCCCGGGCTTGGGAATATTGGAAGCAGCCAGATGCAATTTATCCCAAGATCGCTTAAATAATCTAATTTATGAATAACCCCATTAAAATCTCCAATACCGTCTTTATTAGAATCGAAAAAGGCACGGACATTAAGTTCATATACAATAGCTTCTTTATACCATTGACTATTTTCCATAATTAATCATTTCCTCCAATAATGTCCTCACGCTTTTATATGAATCAACGCTGTATTTTGCAACTGATATTGTGTGACCAACTTTTATCGAAAATGAGTTATCAGGCAACACTTTAAAGAAGTACTCATCAGTAATATCATCACCGATACCTAGTATGAAATCGTAATCTTTTAGAGCGAGTAAAAAAGCAGCCGCTTTTCCTTTATTGATGTCGTGACTTTTTATTTCCAAAACCTTATTCCCATCCATCATACTGAGGTTCATATTTGAGATTATTGAATAAAGTGAATTTTTTAACTCATTTAATCTGCCGTCAGCAACATATGGATCCGCTTTACGGTAATGCCATGCTAGTGAATAATCTTTATCTTCAATGAAAGAGCCGGGTGTTCGTTCCACGAAATAATTAATCAAAGGTTTAATCTCTTTTTTCCAGTCGGTTGAAGCAGATATCATTGTTCTCCATTTGGATTTTTTTTCTTTAATCCATACACCGTGCTCAGCTACTAGAATAAGATTCATTTATCCAAAGTGCTTTTCATGAAAAGCTTTTTCCCTTCCGCTTATAATGATTAAGTCGTTTCTTTCGTCCTCAATAATACTGCTTATTATTCTGATTAATTCATCATCAGGAACGGCATCATTTGGAACATCATTAAATGGTATGAGCGTGCCGTCGTAATCGATGAGCATAATCCTTTTATTACTTTTTTGATAATTTAATATGAGATGACTCTCTATTTCCTTGACAAAGGGAATTGTTTTAATTTCTTCTTTTTTTAATATCACATTTTTTAACTCATTTATAAAATTTTCTGCCCATTTGAATACATCATTTATTTTTATTCGTGCGTACATACTGGATATTCTTTCCCGTTGTTCGTTTATAGGCATAGTTAGGGCTCTAACAATAGCATTAGCCATTTCAATTCTGTCATTTGGATTGACTAAAATTGCTTCTCCAAGCTCTTCTGCCACGCCTGCCATTTCACTTAGTATTATTACACCATCCATATTTTTTCTGGACGCTATAAATTCTTTCGCCACCAAATTCATTCCATCCCTAAGTGGGGTTATTAATGCCACATGTGATACGTAATACAAGGCTCGAAGTACATTAAATTCAAGAGATCTGTAAAAATATATAATTGGAGTCCATTCAATTGTTCTGTATTTCCCATTGATACCGCCGATGAGCTCGTCCACATTGCGTTTGAGTTCTATATATTCACTGACCTGTGTACGTGAAGGAACGGTTACCATTATTATCACAACCTTTTCAAGAAATTCAGGGTGTTTTTTGAAAAAATAATCGATAGCTTTTAACCTTTGAGAAATTCCTTTTGTGTAGTCCAGTCGGTCAATTGATATGATTAACTTTTTGGTTCCGAATGATTTTTTTAATTTTTTTATTTCAACATTCAATTCGGGGGTGTTGAAAACGGAATACTTGTTAAAGTCTATTCCCATTGGAAAAGATTCAATCTTTAGAACTCTCTGCTTTATTTTTACATACCCTGAGTTGGTTGAGTATCCAAGAATTCTTTGAAGACAATCCTGGAAATTGTTTTTATAACTATAGGAATGAAACCCGATGAGATCCGAACCTGTGATTCCGGAAAGAATTTCCTTTTTCCACGGAAGCAGCCTGAAAATTTCATAGACAGGAAATGGAATATGCAGGAAAAATCCGATTTTAGTATCAGGAAATTTTTCTCTAATAATATTAGGTAATAGCATTAGCTGATAATCATGAATCCATATAGTGTCATCCTGTTTAATTATTTTTACCAGAACCTCGAAAAATTTTAAATTAACTTTTTTATATGAGTTCCAGTTTTTTTGAACATATTCAGTGAACATTGGAAAATAATGAAATAACGGCCAGATTGTTTTATTCGAAAACCCTTCGTAATAGTTTTCCACATCATTTTTTGTTAGGGAGACCGGGTAAGCATCGAAATTATTTATAACATTATTATTGAATTTATCTTCTTCCTCTGTGTTGCTGAATTGTTCGGACGGTATTCCGCTGAATCCTATCCAAATGCAGTTATATTCTTTTGATAACGAGGACATTCCTGTGGCTAATCCGCCGACACTCTTATTTATAGTTATATCATTTCCATTTTTTTCAGCGGTAATGGGCAGCCTGTTTGAAATTATTATTAGTCTTTTCATTATGGATCTCCTTTTATAAACTATTGTTCAACGGCAACCTCTAATGAATAAAGATTTTTAGTATCTGCTCACAAATTGGTGACGATTATGGCTAACCGCCGCCTACAGCGGCGGTGAAGCATTTTTATCACCAATTAATGAGCAATTGCGATTTTTATGTCTCGAAAGAAACAAAAACAACAGGATTTTTTATTTACTGATACATGAAAACCCCATTATTGTTATAAGACCTCACAATGTTAAAATATAGATAAGATAAAAAATGTAAATTGAAACAAAAATTCCTCCTTCAATTCTGTCTATTTGTCTGTTTTTTCCAGTAAATACAAAAAGAAATAGAAGAAGAGCTCCAGCTATATTTAGTGACATATCTATTGTCGAAGCGTTTTGCACAGGTATAGGGTTTATAAGGGCTGATATTCCAAGTACGAAAAAAATGTTGAATATATTTGAACCTACAATATTGCCAATTGCGATATCCGCGTTTTTTCTATAAGCCGCTACAGCAGATGTCGCTAATTCCGGCAATGATGTTCCAATCGATATAATGGTTAACCCGATAATTCTTTCAGATATGCCAAAGCTTTGTGCTATTGCTACGGCGTTATCAACAATAAGTTTGCCGCCTAAAACAAGTCCCGCAAGACCGATGAAAAAGAATAAAATCGCTTTTGGCAATGTATATTCTTTAATTTCTAAATCTTCCGAAAAATCACCCTTAATTGCTAATGTAATATTATAACCAATAAAAATTGAGAATAGGCTTAGTAATACTATACCATCAATAAATGATATTTCTGAAAATGTACGGTTATCAAAAAAAGCGTCGTTTGCCAGAAACAATATAATTCCAGCAGCAAGAAAGTTTAGAGGAATTTCAATCCATGTTGTGCTTTTTTGAATAGCTATGGGATATATAATCGCGGATATGCCTAGAATAACCATGACATTAAAAAGATTACTCCCGACAATATTTCCTAATGTGATGTCGCTGCTTTTACTTATTGACGCGAAAACATTAACGACTAGTTCCGGTGCGGATGTCCCGAACGCCACTATTGTTAGACCAATTACTATAGTAGGTATATTGAGTCGTTTCGCTATCGACGACGCGCTGTTAACTAACGTGTCAGCTCCCCAGATAAGCGGATCAAACGCGGCAAAAAAAATGATCCAGTTTAGCATATTATTACTCCGTTGTAAAATTAATCTTCAAAAACAGCGCCTCTGTCCGCCGATGAAACCATCATGGCATATCTTCTTAGATATCCTGTTTTTATTTTCGGTGAATATACCGGCAGATTACTTAGACGCTCAGCAATAACATCCGCTGACAGTTCAGCATTTAAACTATAGTTATTAATGTCTATGACTATTATATCTCCGTCATTAACTGCCGCTATCGGACCATTCGATGCCGCTTCCGGTGAAACGTGACCAATGCTCGCTCCTCTGGTAGCGCCTGAAAAGCGGCCATCTGTATTTAACGCGACCTCTTTATCAAGCCCCATCCCCGCTATAACCGATGTAGGGGTAAGCATTTCTCTCATGCCGGGTCCGCCTTTCGGTCCTTCATAACGTATGATTACCACGTCACCTGAAACAATCTTGCCGCCAAGAATTGCCGCGACAGCGTCTTCTTCTGAATGAAAAACTTTTGCAGGACCTTTGTGTTTCAGCATCTCAGGAGCAACAGCGGCTTTTTTTACGATACATCCGTCCGGAGCGATATTTCCTGTTAATACGGCAAGCCCACCGTCTTTATGAACCGGATCTGCGACAGTATGGAGTACAGAACTATTTGTAATAGTTTTATCTTTAACATTTTCACCTATTGTAGTGCCGCTGACCGACAGACATTTTCCATTTATAAGATTGTTTTTTAATAGTTCATTCATTACAGCTGGAATACCTCCGGCAAGATGAAGATCTATAATGTGATATTGCCCTGCCGGTGCTAGACTTGAAAGGTGCGGAACTTTTGCGGCTATGGCATTAACATCCTTTAGTGTGAAATCAATACCTGCATAATGAGCGATTGCCGGAATATGAAGAGCCGTATTTGAAGAACCGCCGATTGCCATGTCAACAGCAATCGCGTTTTTGATGGCTTCTTCTGTTATGATGTCTCTGGGTTTTATGTCGTTTTTAACAAGATTAAGAATCGCTTTGCCAGCGTCCTTTGCCAAGCGTTTTCTATCGGCATCTATTGCCGGTATTGTGCCGTTATATGGAAGAGCTATTCCAAGAGCTTCGCTCAGACAGTTCATCGAATTCGCGGTAAAAAGACCAGAGCATGATCCGGCACCTGGACAAGCGGAACATTCCAGTTCGTAAAGCTCTTTTTCAGACATAGTTTTATTCGCTACTTTGCCCACAGCCTCAAACACTTTATCGAGACCGACATCCTTTCCGTGAAATTTTCCCGGCATCATTGGACCGCCGCTGATAATTATAGAAGGAATATTTAATTTTACCGCGGCGATTATCATTCCCGGGGTTATTTTATCACAGTTTGTTACAAACACTAATCCGTCGAAGGGATGGGCGGTCGCCATAATTTCTACACTATCCGCTATAAGTTCTCTCGAAACTAGAGAATATTTCATACCGACATGGTTCATCGCGATTCCATCACAAACGCCGATTGTAGGAAACTCTATCGGTGTTCCGCCATTCGCTCTAATCGAGGATTTAACTGCTTCAGATATATCATCCAGATTGATGTGACCCGGTATAATTTCGTTCGCGGAATTAACAACGCCAATTATCGGTTTAGCAATATCGTCGTCGGACAGCCCTAGAGCCTTCATTAGAGATCTGTGCGGAGCTTTTTCCACACCTTTTTTCATTAAATCACTTCTCATAGTACACCTCACCCAAATATCAATTATTAGCACATATTCTGGTTAGTTGATTATTTTTCAATATAAATTTTTTTGTTATGAGTAATTATACAAGTACCTTCAGTCCCGCGCTGTGTGCGGGACTGAGGGTACTTGCTAACAAATTAAAGAAGACAGATTGATAGGAAAGGGATATAAGTTATCAATAGAACTACAATAAGACGTATTATGAAAAATGGGACGACATCGCGATAAATCCTCGATAACGGTTGTTCGAAACGGTATGAAGCAAGAAAAAGATTTAATCCGACCGGCGGTGTTAAATACCCGAGTTCAAGGTTTGCTAGAAAAATAATCCCAAGATGAACTGGATGAATTCCGAAAAGCTCGCCAAGCGGAAGTATCAAAGGCACAACAACCATAATCGCTGAAAAAATATCCATGAAACATCCTGTCAGTAATAAAGCGAGGTTTAGAAGAAGTAAAAAAGTATATTTCGAGCTGATGCTCATCTTTATCCATTCTGTCAGCATTATTGGTACTTCGGTATCAACGATATAATACGATAAACCTCTTGACTGGGCTAAAATAATTAAAACACCGCCTACTATAGGTATGCTCTTCAACATTACAGATGGCAGCTTTTTAGGGGTAATATCCTGGTGAATTACCATTGTCAGTATAATCGAATATACGCAGGCTATCGCGCCTGTCTCAACGATTGTTGTAATCCCGCCGAAATAACCGATCAAAATAATAAACGGCAGCAGAATATCCCAAAATGATTTCTTAATAGATGATAAAGCGTAATTAACATTGAAAGAAAATTTATTAGTGTGATTTTTTACCGATATAAATAACCCATATATCAAAGTAAATCCTACAAGAATCATGCCCGGGATTATTCCGCCGATAAACATATGCTTAATGTTGATTTGCGCGACGACTCCGTAAAGAATTATCGGCAGACTTGGAGGAAAGAGAAGACCAATACTTCCCGATGACGTTAATATTCCATAAGTAAATTTTTCACTGTAGCCGCCGCTTTTTAAAAGAACGAAAGATAGTAATCCCCCTAACGCGAGTATTGTTACTCCGGAGGCTCCTGTAAATGTCGTAAAGAATGTGCAAACTAAAACTGCCATAATAACCATTCCGCCCGGCATCCATCCTAGAAGTGACTTGAAAAGATCCACGAGTCTTTCACCGGACTTGCTTTCAGATAACAGGAATCCCGCGAAAGTGAAAAGCGGTATTGACGGTATTGAATGGCTTATCAGCATGGTATAGGCTTCATTCGGTATTACTTCCAATGAGCCGCTGGATTTTATAAAAAGGAAATATGCTAGACCACCTAGAACAATAAATATCGGAGTACCGAGAAACGCCGAAAGTAAAAGTATGAGTATCAATACAGTCGAAATTGACGTTGTAAGTAATTCCATCTTTGATAAAAAATCCAATGAAAATGACAGTGATGGAAGAAGACTATTAACTATCGTTGTGATTGACGACGCTGATATTATTATACCGATAACTACCGACGCAATGAGCATTAAGAATCTTTGCTGTTTAGAAAAGTTGTTGAAAATAAAGCGCATTGATATTATGAAATAACCAATAGGTATAATGCTGATTATGGATCTTATAGGAAATAAACCTATGGTGTTTGATGAATCAAATCCAATAAACACCATTGATATAGAACACCAGAAAAACGCGAATGACAGGGATGATGATATCAGCGCTATCGCGATATGTATGTTGTGTTTAAGTTTAGGATTGACCTTTTCCAGATTAATAGTCAGTGACAGATGCTTTCCATTTTTAGTGGTAATCATTCCGCCTGCGAAAGCAATCCATAAAACCAAATGCGATATATAGTCGCTCGAACCGTCTATACCGCTGTGAAAAAACACGCGCCAGACAATTTCCAGAGTTGGAAAAATTATAAGCAGCCCCAGAAGTATCGACGCGGTTGAGTTTTCGATATAATTGTAAATTGCGGATAATTTTTTCATTTTTTCCTGAATTCGTTTAATTGTTTAGTAATATCATTATAAAGTGCTTTTGGGATTTTTTTACCGATCATACCCTCGTGTCCCTGAGCGGAATATTTATACCAGTCATCCATTTTGTCGGCAGGCACCTCGTTGATTTTAAGACCGTGTTTTTTCATCGTTTCGATAGCTTTATTTTCAAGTTGATTAGATTCGCCGAACAATTCAGACGAAAGTTTTACTGCTGATTCCATCATTGGTTTATGATATTTAGCGGGAATCTGTTTCCATGTCTTACTACTTACAACAACCCCGCCTACGAGAGGAGCTATTTTTATTGAACAGGGGGATTTTTTTTATATCATCCGGGACAAACGCCGGATCTTTGCTGAAAAAATTTACCCAGCCGGATTTCGTCCATGATATTGTCACAAAACCTTTTTTTTCAAGGATCGCGTTAAATTTTGCTGAATTTTTTTCAAGAATATAATCCAGTTCAGCGTCGTTTTTAAAATACATAGGCAGATAAAAAAGGGAAATTTCTGGAGAAATGTTGGATAGTCCTACACTGGTTAATACAGCTCCCTGAAGCTGACCAATTCTCATTTTACGAACCATGTCGGCTTCATCACCGGCTATACCGCCAGGATAAACTTTGATTGTAACTTCGCCGTTTGTTATCTGCGACCATTCAGCCGACAGCTTCTTTATAGCTACATCCCAGGGGGAGCCGTCCGGCGCGATGCTTCCCATTTTTATAGGTATTAATCTTTTCAGAAATTTATTCATAATCAGTCTCCATGTGAAGATATAAATTTATTATCAAGATGCTCTAATAGCCATCCTGCTTTTCTCTGGTTTATAGTGTTTGCCAATCTGTTTTCCGGGTATTTAGTTATATCAATATCAAGAGCTTTTTTTAAAAGCATTTTATATTGTTTAACATCCTGTTTTTTCACACAAACAGATTCAGCTAAAGATATATATGGCGATAGTGTTTTTCCTTTAGAAATTTCTATCGCTTTTTCAAAATGAAATTTTGCCTTGTCGTCATTTCCACCCAGGGATTCAGGTAGACTTCCATAATATGAAATAAAGAAGTCGTGGATCGCTCCGTCCATAAAAGCATCATTTAATTCGAGAGCTTTTTTCATAAACAGATAAGCGTTTTTTATATTGGCCGACATTGATATGTCAAAAGGATCGAGTGAATACGCTCCGAAATAACTAGCTGCTGTCCAGTATAAAAACGGGACATCGTCCTTAGTCATCTTAGCAAGATATGGTTCAACATTGCCGCTGTTAAAATCAAATTTGATTCCATTATATTTTAAATCAAAACCTCTAAGCACATAATTGAAACCGCGTAAATACATTTTTTTTGCTCTTGACTGCATATCTTTTTTTTTGGTAATATCGTTCTGCTGAAGCATGGCTGATGGCGTATGTATATAGGCGTTGGAATACATAATAAACGCGCTTCCGGTCGCGAGATTCAATTCAATATTATCTTCCGTGTTTTGAAGAAGGCTTTCATAAACCTTCAGAGCGAAAGGCAGAGCATCACCAATAAGCTCTGGATCTTCATCGGATGCAAATGAATTTGAACCGCTGCCCGTCAGAGCATCAGCGGCGTAATTGACCATAACTTTATTTGTTGAGCAGCTGACAACGAGCGTTGTTGTGAAAAACAGACATATAAATTTTATTTTCATCATTATTATACCCTTTGACAGAGAATGAAATATTTAGAAAAAATACAAGTATTTTTTTGATTAGTCTTTATTGGAACATTTCAAAATCATGCCATTTATTTTACAATATATAATTTTTTTTTCTATAAGTAGAAGTGACGTACCGGATTTAGTATAATAAAAATACTTGACATATCAGTTATTAAAAATAATAATCAACAAAATTGTTCAAGATGTTGCTATTTAGTAAAATAATTTAAAAATAATTATCGAGTTGAGAATGTATGAATATTAAATGTAATAAATGCGGTAAATTGCATAATTTGCCTTCGTCATCGGTTGATAACCGGAAGATCTTTTTCTATTGCTCCTCCTGCGGTCACAAAGTAATTGTTGATAACCGGAAAGACCAGTCTGTAACCGATAAATCTGTAGTTTTGAAAAATGATTCTTATGAAGAATGTGGAAAATCTGCACCTACGCTTTTCTGGTATGATATCTGTAGTGCGGTTGGCAGTTTTTTTAGTTATGCTGGAGTTATGATTGCTTTAATTTATAGTTTGTTCGCTTCAATAGTATTTCTGCTTGTTATTACTCTTTTTGCTAAAAATAAGGAATACTTTTTTGATAATTCAGCGGTTGGCATTATTATATTCGCGGTAGTTTTTATCGCTGTCTATTATCTGTATAATCTGGTGCTGTATATTATTTCGAAAATATTTTTATATCGAATTAGCAATAAGTCGTCGGAGAAGCTCAACTGGAATTGTATAACATTTGATATTCGAGAGGATTCAGTTGTTATAGCAATAGTAATTATAGGTTTGGTGATTGCCGTTTCCTTAGCTCTAATCCCGATTTCTTTCCTGGATACCTATTCTGTTCTCTATTCAGGTTTAATGCTGCCGATAATTTCACCGTTATTTATCATGCTCATAACATCTATTCTATTGAAGGAATTTATTCCAGCCGTAATAGCATCGCGTTCAGGATTCATCAAGGATGGACTAAAGGATTTATTTGGTTTTTTCATTAGAGAATTTAAGGCGATTCCGTTGTACATGATAATTGTAAAATTGCTTAATGCTTTTTTTTCTGGCATAATATTAATGCTTTTTGTATTTCCATTTATTATATCAGTTTCCGTGGTTTCTGGTCTTTTTAATACATATACGAAAAGCAAGATTATTCAATATTTTATTGCGAATATTTCACCGGACAAGGTAATCTCAACGGATGGCGGATTCCCGGTGCATATTG
>CAYLTM010000002.1:15576-29328 GCA_964386495.1 uncultured Leptospirales bacterium | reverse complement strand
GAGGTTACTATCTATGATTATTCGATTACTTTTCACACTTTTTGTATATTTTCTTATACTTTTTTTGTGGGCGTTGCTTCTTAATCTTAAGCAGGCTATCGTTGTGAACGCGGTTTATATTATGCAGAAAAATCCGCGTAATTCTATGGATAATAAGACAATTCTTACTATAATTTTCTTGTTGTTTATCGTTTTTATACTTATGTTAGGTGTTATTAGCGGATTGTCTGAATTTATTATGAAGTTCAGGAATTTAATTATAAATGGAATGATGTGATTCCAGTGGTTGATAGTGACGGCGATTTTTCTAAAAGTGTGCAGATCACCAGGCTTGATAAGTGCTCTGGTTATTATCCGATTTTAGCTTATTGGGCTTATAAGACTTGGCATAGAAGACGCGGAATCCCGTTTGATTCGATTTTGAAAGATTATAGAAGACGATCGGAATCGTCCGAATTGCCAATTACATGGGTTGCTTTTGTTAACACTTTGCCGGTGGGTATGGTTACTCTAAAAAAGAATGATCTTCTTAACAGGATGGATCTTTTTCCGTGGTTGTCAGCATTATTTGTCGATTATGATTATAGAGGTTCCGGTATAGGTACAATGCTTATCCGGAAGGTTAAAAAGAATGTCCGTAAGCGTGGTATGTGTATGCTTTATTTATATGCTGATCACTATAACACGGAAAGGCTTTATGGGTTTTATTTGAAAAGAGGCTGGTCGTTTCTGGAAAATTCCAGGGACGTTAATAATGACAAAGTCCCGATTTTTTTCTCATTGTTGTGACTTGTTAATATGAAAATGAATTATTTATAAGAAGTGGTATTTATCGAGTTGTTCTTGAAGATGATGTTTATTGTTGATGTTGACCTGTGAAATGGGATTTGTGCTTGTCTTGTTGTTGACCTGAAAATGGGATTTGTGCTTGTCTTGTTGTTGATCTGAAAATGGAATTTGTGCTTGTCGTGTTGTTGACCTGTAAAATGGGATTTGTGCTTGTCTTGTTGTTGACCTGTAAAATGGGATTTGTGCTTGTCTTGTTGTTGACCTGAAAATGGGATTTGTACTTGTCTTGTTGTTGACCTGTAAAATGGGATTTGTGCTTGTCTTGTTGTTGACCTGAAAATGGGATTTGTGCTTGTCTTGTTGTTGATCTGAAAATGGGATTTGTGCTTGTCTTGTTGTTGACCTGTAAAATTGGATTTGTGCTTGTCGTGTTGTTGTTCTATAAAATTAAACTTGCCGTCGCCACCGGCGACGGCATCTAAGTTATTGAAATAAAATTATTTGGAATATATTATGGCAAAAAATAAAGTTGAAAAAACTGCAAGTGCTTCGAAAAAGCCTGCAGTCTCTAAAGTTCCTAAATCTAAAACTAAGGTAAATAAAAAAGCTGGTCTTGAGGATAAAGTACAAAGTTATCTGTATGACAAAAATACTGATGTGAAAGATATTTCTAAGGAAAGTGAACAGTTTATAGAGAAACCTGAGGTATTGCAGGTTACAGAATCAAAAGGTAATAAGAAATCTAAAAAATCCAAAAAAGTGTCTACGTCTTCTATTAAAGCAAGAATCGGGAAATTTTTTCTAAAACTATTTTTTATTTACATACCGGTTTTTGTAATCTCTCTTGTTGTGCTGGTTTTAATAGTTTTAAAATTGGTTCTTTCTCCTGGCCTTGTTGAAAAATTGGCAATGGATAATTTCAACAAACTGTCAAATGGTTCTTTGTCCTTGGATGTCAAAGAGTTTAGTCCATACAGCGGTTTCGTAATCGAAAAAATTGTTTTGAAAAATTCAAAGGAATTTGATAATTCTGATTTTGTTGTAATCGACAAACTTGTCTTTAAATATGGATTCTTTTCGATATTTACCGGAAATATTCACATCGATGAAATTGGTATTTACAAACCGAGAATCGCTCTAAAGCAAAGTTCCGGCAAATGGAATTTTGAAACTCTTATGAAACCTACCGCGAAAGAACCCGAGGAAGAAATTGTGGAGGAGCCTAAAAAAGAAGGCGAGCCTCTGAAGGAAATTAATTTACCGATATCAGTGCAGTTTTTGTTCAAATTTGTTTTAAGTGAATTATCTGTTACTGTTGACGCTGATACTTTTAAAACGGAACTTCGTGATTTTACTTTTCTAACGGATATTTATATACCGCCGTTTAAGAGAGTTCCATTGTCGCTTGAAGCAGCCAAGCTTCTGCAGACATGTGACATTCGAATAAACCCGGCTGAAAAACTGAATCTTTATTTTAATTCGAAGGAAGCGGAAGTAACGCCGCCTTTAATACTCGGTCTTGATGTACTATTTAACAACGCGCTTCCAAACCAGCCAAGGTTTAACAGCAGTCTGCGTATAGGGACTTATAATACGCCGATACGTTTTAACCAAGCGCATCTCGCACCACTGAATTTTCTTGTTTATTACGATTTATTTTATGAACCGGTTGACGATACTCTTAAAATTGATTCTTTCGGCATATCATTTAATGGTGATAAACTTCTGAATATCGCGGGAACCGTATCGAGTGTTACCACTAAGCAGGAAATTGATATTAAAATGACAGAGAGCAAAATCAATTTAAGCTCTTTGTATCCATATTTTAAAGCTGTCACGGGAAATAATGATCTAAAATTTTCTGGAATAATATCGTTGATGCCGCTGACAATTAAGGGCGATCCGAAAAAACTTGACGTGAACGGTGCTTTGAACATGAATTCTATTTATGTGAATGTGCCTGGTTTTGTTTTAAACATGCCGAAGTTTGTTTTTGACTATACCGTATTATTGAGAGATGACAACGCGATAGTTTCGACAGAACTACAGATGCCTGATTTTCACTATGTGCTTAATAAGGAGAAGTCCGGTTTAAACAGTTTTTATCTCGGTCTTAAAGCCTCTACAGCGGAGCAGTTTAAAAAATTTAATATAAGTGATTTTAATATTAGATTGATGGATTCTGTCTCTAAGATTAATGCTCTGACAATGTCGTTAAATGGCGATGTTTCCATGATTGACGGAACATCCGGGAAAATAACCATACCGGCAATTGTTCTGCGGCTGAAACCTCTTGGAAATACTCTGCCGAAAAGTATAAGAGATTCACTTGCTGGAATACCTATCAATAAACCTGTGACTCTCAATTTGGCTACTGTATTCAGCATGACCGAAGCGGCAATCAAGGCTGAACTTGGTCTGGGTGTTGTGGTGCCGGATTACAATGTGACTGACCTGAATATAGGTCTTTCAATGATGTAACGAGCGTTAAACAGGGATTGAATCTCCATACTTTCGGATGGATCGATATTTCTAAATCGCCGATTGCCGATTCCGACCTGAATCTTTCGCTCAAGTTTAATCAGAATGAAATGAAAAATATTTATGGTCCATGGGGATTAAGCGGTTCGGCAAATATTACTGCAAATTTTAAGGGTGATGATAAAACTGGTAAAGCAAAAGGTAAAATTGATATTGATAAACTTTTTGTTAAAAATGATCAAGATAAAATGTATGTTGATGACTTTAATTTTCATTTCCCTTTTGAATACAGTTTGAAATCTGAATATAAAGGAAAATCTAAAATTGCCAAGGACAAATCACAGTTCATTTCCAACGAAAACTTTAAAGAAAAGGAAAACTTTACTATAAAATCGATTCGTGCGATGCATCCGGCTCGAAATGAAGCGCTTGAGTATATGAAGGATTTCAGTGCTACTATGTATTTCAGAGATAATGCGTTTGAAATAGTAAAAATGAAGGCGACTATATTTGATGGCACATTTTTCATGAGAGATACCTTCTTTTATCTTGCGGACATGGACAAGACTAAAATGGAGTACAAACTACAGTTTGATATAACTAATATTGATATAGGTAAGATGGATCAGGAGAAAAAGATTGCGAGAGACGCGGAACTTTCCATGAAAGCTGATATATCCGGAAAAAGTGTAGATTTTGCTAAAGAGTTTTCAATGTCCGGTTCAGTCAACATTTATAAAATCGGCAATAAGTTCGCGAATAAGCTGATGAAGGGGCTTTCTGGTAAAAAGGGCGAGTCTAAATTAGGAACGCCTGTGCAGTTTGTTGTCGATAACGCGATGCTCGTGAAAAATCTGGATTATTATGTGGATAACGGAAATGTTTACACTACAATAAAATTTCAGAAAAAGGTTTTAGGTTATGCTGTGTCGATACAGGATGATAAGGTTGAATTTGAAAGAATACCTGTTCAGGAATATATAGCAAGTATGATGTCGAAAGAAGAATAATATAACGAGGATAAAAATGAAAACAATAAAGATAGTTTTGTTAATTAGTATAGCGGCAGGAATGTCCTATTCCTGTAAAATTGTACCGCCGAAATTACAGCTGACTGGTGAAAAATCGGTTGTTGAAAGACAGCTTGTGGGAAAATACCGTGAAATTGAAGATAACGCTTGGGCAGTTTCCACTGTAATGACAAACACTCAGAAATCATCCGGAAAGCAGTCTGACGCTGTCGGCGATCCAGAACTTTTTTCAGCGCTAAAGGTTAGAGAGCTGAATTTTGAAAGAGTGAAATCTTATAAGAGAGAAGGGGCTCTTGGCGAGGCTAATAACGGTATTCTAGTTTATAAAGAAAATGATAAATACGACAAAGATGCTGATTCAAAGAAATTGCTTATGATATTATTAAATGACGAAAATGACGCGCGCAGAATAATATTTAAAAGAAGTTTGATTTTGAGCGGTAATTCAAGTCCTACCGAATACGATATTGAAGAGTTTGGTAAAAAATTCGCACAGGAACTTATTGTTCAGGCTGAAGAAGATTATTGGCTACAAGATAAGAAAGGAAATTGGTATAGAAAAAAATGAAGCATATAATATATAGTTTTTTATTTGTATTTATTTTTCCTATTTTCATCGCGGGTTGTGATGAAGAAATGGACATGGGTATGAATTATGCTGAAGTGCTGGAATCCAGTTTTAACGCTGAAGGTGAAGGCAAGGCTGTTCCTCTAACAATAGAAAAGGCTACCGGTCTTGACGGCACAATTACAAACAATGGTAAATATTTTGTTTACGCATCTGATAAAGAACGTGGTAATTTTGATATTTATCTGCGTTCGTTGAATGATATCACTACTGTAAGAATTACAGCTCATCCGACGAAAGATCATTCACCGGCTATTTCCCCTAACGGAAAGATTATTGCTTTTGTATCTCAGCGGGACGATCCGCAGGGAGATATCTATGTCCTTGAGCTGAATCCCAAGGATGTGATTGAGGAAGCTAAGGAGCTGAAAGAGAATATGCCGTCGCTCGATGGACCGACTGTAAATATTACGCGCGTATCTGATGAAAAAACAAAAGTTGTGCAGGTTATAAAGGACGCTAATCCTTCATGGTCGCCTGATAGTAAATTAATTGTGTATTCTACAACTTACATGTCCGGTATTGAAAATATCTGGACTTGTAAGCCTAATAAAAAAAATAAAAAACAGATAACAACAGACGGCGGTATCCAGCCGAAATTTTCGAATGACGGAACAAAAATTGTTTATATTTCATACAAAGATGATCCAAATGGTGATGTCTATATTTATGACATCCCAACCGCTTCGATAAGCAGAATTACCAACGATACAAACATTCAAATGTACCCGTCCTTCGGCGCGGCAAACAATGTTTTGTATTATACACAGATTGATGAAGATACAAATAATGACGGTAAGATTGATCTTGAAGACAATTCAGTATTAGTCAGCAAAAGTATTGAAAACGGGATGACATACGCTTTGACCTACCATTCAATATCTTCTTTTGGATCTAAATGGTTTCCGGCTTATCCTTTGAAGTATAAAGATACAGAGGAAATAAATTATAATGGAGTAATAGTCTATTCCGAGCAAAAGGGAAACAGTATTAATATAAATATTATTCCAGAATATGGTGTAATCCCGAAACGGCAGTCCGCGTCCAAACAGTATAAAATCGCGGAGAAATTTTATTATGACGGCAGCGATCTGGAAAAAGTTATTTATGCGTACCAGCGGGTCTATAACTTTTTCGGGTTTAATAAAGATGATGAATCTGTAATTTACACGACACGTTCATTAAAAGAATTAGCTGTTATTGCGTTAAAGGATAAACAAAAAACTACTGCTCAAATTTATCTAAAAAACCTGGAATCTATGAAGGACAGTGAAGATGCTAATACTTACCGTAATATAACAATCGCTTATCTGACTGAAGAAATTTCCGGTAAAAACGGAATAGCTTTATACGAAAAAAGTCTTGAAAATTTAAAAAAATCGGACAATGAATACTCGAAAAAAATTATGCCGTTTTTGATCGAAGATATCGGAGATCATTACACTAGGTATAATAATCCCAAAAAAGCTGAAGAATATTATTCGATGATATCTTCATTTTTTTCCGATTATGAAAGAACTCAAAAGGTTAAGCTGTCGTTAGGCGATATTAAATATGATAACAATAAAAACATTCCGGCAGAATATTACGATCTAATAATTTCCGGATCGGATCATCAGAAGGATAATGTTGTTAAAAGTATAATCAGAAACTATAAGTCTGAACGAAAAACAGCCGTAAGAATTACTAAACTTGACAATGATATAAACGTTGTAAAGTCTCTGCCGCCTGTAAATGAAACGGTTATAAAATCTAAACAGAAAATTCTTGAGATATTGTTTTTCCTTCAGGCTGACGCTTATTATGAAAAAAATGATATTCCGACCGCGAAAAATATTGTACAGACCCATTTTGCGAATTTTAATTCAGAAGAATTTCTATATTATAAATTCAGCAAACTTTCTGCTGATATTTACATGAAAGAAAAAGACGAAAGTAATGAAGAAATTAATTTATATAACGCTGCAAATTCCTATATGCCGAAATGGGATCAGTCTGATTATTCTGAGGTCGTTAAACGTCTTATTTCTATATATGAGAAAAACGGCGAGAAGCTTATTGTTTCGAAAAAATTTAATGATGCGATGGACATCTATGAAAAATACGCCAAATTTATAAGTACCGTCGGCACCAAGGGAGTGTCGAAGGAAGTTTACGCGGAGTTTGGACTTAGAGCACATGTTTTATACATAGATACGTATTATTTGAAACATAAAAGAAATTTTGCGAGTCTTGAAAAAATTGAAGAATGGTATCTCGCGGATTTGAAAAAAGCCCGCAAGTCTTATGATAGTGCGTTTATTTGCGGATTAGCTTATATTTACGCGAAACAGGCGTATCATCTTGACCGTCATTATATAGACAAAGGAAATTTTCTAAATATCCGCAAGGGCGTGGATATAGGTAAAACCAGATATTCAGTTGAAAGTATTCCGCAGTTATTTCGGTTATCTGTTGATAATTTGAATTGGGCTCTTTTTATTAATGAAGGGATGGTTGATGCTTATTTGATGAAGGGTTGGATCTACCAGTATTTGGATTCAAGACGTTTGAAAGACGCTTCATCTGATGGAGATCTTGCGGCGGAAATTGATAATTATTTTCCAAAATACCTTCTAGAGGAAAATGTTATAAATTATCAGCGGGCGTTAAATGAAAATAATGAAATGAAGAATCCTGAAGCGGAAGGAAATGTTCATCTTAATCTTGCTAATACTTACTTCGTATTATATAATTATCCTAAAGCGTTAACGAATTATATTGCCGCAAAAAAATACAAAACATCTTTTGAAAATGATAAACAGGAGCTGCTATTTTATTATCATCTCGCTTATTGTTATTACCAGACTGGTGAAAATGAAAAAGCTATGCAGGATTTGGGCAGACTGGAAAATATGCTGAAATCTCAGCTAACCTCGGGCAATAAAAAACAAGTGTCGAGAAAATTAATCACTATTTATAGATTCTACGCGTTATTCAGCAGGGTTGATGAAAAATATAAAGATGCTATTGACTGGTACAGTAAAATTATACAGACAGCGTCTAAGTCAAAAATCGATATAGATTCAGCAAGATATTATCAGGAGATAGCTAACTGTTATTATGAAATGGATGATTATGACAATGCTATGATATTTATTGCTAAGTCTGATAAGCTGCTTAAAAAAATGGATATTGAAGACGAGGAATCTAAATTTTATCTGGAAATGGGCATGTTCGGTCTTGGTCCTTTTAAAGTCTATAACATGGGACCTGATTCTGCGGCATTCGGCAACGCTCGTGTTTTTACAGAACTTGATGTTCTGACAAAAACAATTATGAATTTATCATTAAAGGAATCAATTTACGAAGCAAAGGGTGACTATAAAAAAGTTATAGATTGTCTGGACAAGAAAATTGAATTAGCTGATGAGCGTAACTATTCATTATATCAGCAAGTGAAATCAATTTCCCTAAATAATAAGGGGCATGCTTATTATATGCTTGGAAATTACAAAGAAAGCGATAAGTTTATTCAGAGCGCCTGGGATTATTCTATGGAGAATAATGATCTTGATGGTGTTTTTAGATCTATAAAAAACAAGGCGACTTTATATGCATACTTAATCGAAAATTACCCATCATATTTTAAAGATCCTATAAAGAGTTTAAATAAACTGATTGGGGAGATTGACGCATATAAAAAAGATTATGAGAAAGAAAAATATGCTGTTGATTATGAAACTATGAAGGAAGACTTCAAGAAGCTTGAAAAGAAAATAACTCCAGAAGATCGGAATATGCTTCGTGAAAAAATTAAAGCGGACGCGCAGGGTGTTTATTACGAACTTGATATATCATCTTCCATTCTGAATTTTTATAAGGCTGAATACCTTGTGATGAATTTGGAGAACAATGGTGTTGAAATTGATAGCCCGTATAATCTTTTTAAGTATTACAAGGATATTTATAATCTATACGCGGATTCGGTTACCATATTTGAAAGATCGTTAAAGAACGAAATACCAGGTATTGGTATTAGAACAAAAGTTCTTTTGTTGCTTAACGCGGCAACATGCCGTGAAAGACTAGGACAATATCAGGAAGCTTACGCTTTGTTCGGCAATGCAGAGACCCTTGTTAAACAATATAGTTTTATAGATATTGATCCAATTCTTCTGCTGAAAGTGGCAAATTTTATTAATCGCAACTATAAATCATTGAAAATTGACCGTGAGGTGGCGTTATCATATTATGAAAAAGCGGTTGAACTTATAGAGGATGTGCCTTTTACATATTATGATAAAATGTCTAAAATTTCCAAAATTTATGATAATTATTCAGTAAATTTGACTGAAAACGGCAAGCTTAAAAAATCCGCGGAAATCCGTGAGAAGGGAAGAAGTATGCATCGTGTACTTTCCATATACAATGCCTCGCCGGAATTTTTTAATGATAAAGATCGCGGTGTTTTTGACAGCCTTACCATGTTGGTTAATAATTACCGGATTGATCTTCGAAAAATTTCCACTTTAAAAGAAAAAGGCATAACTGAAGAAGACAGTAAAATGAAAAGTACTCGTGAACGAATTGCAGTTCTTAAAAAACAAATAAAAGATTTGAAAACAACGAATACGTCTTTTAATAGTTACATATCCTTAGAAAAAACTTCTTTACCTGTTGTTAAAGATAGTATTTTCGATATTTTCATTAAGGATGGTTACTGCAACATCTGGATTTTGAAAAACGGCGAAGTCAAGTTTGAAAGGGAGCAATACCAGGGAAATTTTGACACATTTGTGAATAATGTTTTTCAGAAGTACGGTACTCAAGGAAAAAGATTTGTAATACTTAATAAATCAGTATTTAATTCTACGGATCTGCAGTTGGGCGGCAATGTGTTTATTTATTCGTATAATGATGTTTTTGCTGTCAAAGAAGATACCAGTGCTATAAAAAACGGTATTGTTTTAAAAACTCCTATAAATAAATACGCGGCAAAAACAAAAAAATCATTGCTGCTGTATTCGTCTATATGTGACAATGAATCAACAATACCGGATCTTTCAGTGATGCTTTTCAAAGGCAGTATAAAACCATCAATAATCGTAAAAAGAATAAAACCTGACACTATTAATGACGCGATGCTGCTTTATCACGCGAGTAGATATAATGGTGTCGATTCTCTTATATTATATATCTCGGAAACTCCAATCCCGACAGCCGAAAATTTACCGCAGTTTGCGGGGATTTCTTCGTTTGAGGATATGAACAGTTTGAAAAAGATGCCGTCAAATTATGCTGCAGTTGGGCTTACCGGATCTATAAATACCGGGGCTATTATTAACGACAAGGCATTGTCTGAACTCATGGTTTCTTTCACGGAAAATTTTAACAAAGGCAATTATACAAATGCTGTTTATTATTTATACCGTTGGAAAGAGTTTTCAGCTCAGACTCCTGATAATACGGCTTTGTACAATTTAAAAATGGCTTCTGTGAATATGAGAGCTGGTGAACCATTGGAGGCGTATAATCTTATTAATAGCATAAAAATCAGTGAAATTACTGATCAGAAAATTGTTAGTGAAATTATTTCATCAAAAATATACATTCTTCTTAGTATCGGGAATATTAATGAAGCTCATAGTAAGCTTAATAATTCTGTAGAAGGAGGTGTTATCGGACAAACGGATGACCATCAAATTTATTCAGCTGTTATCAATGGAATAAAGAATGGTAATATAAACGATGATATCGTTTTGGCTGATAATTCTATTCTGGATAGAACAATTTTATTGGTGATGATGAACAAATATGTTTATCTGATTAATGGAAAAGAAAGCTCAATAAAATTTTCAGCGAAACACTTTAATAAATTTAATGGTTCAGATATTGACAGGATATCTCTTGTAATGCTGTCCGGCAATAAGACTGAGTCACCATTGACAACTGCTAGAGCGGAAAAAATTGATAAGCTGTATAAATCGCAGCCGGAGACTATAACAAATCTGTATGGATATAGTTTGTTCAATAAAGGTGTTTACGACAGTTATTCTATTTATGCTGTCGATGCCATGATGACGGTTCTTAAGAAAAATTATAAGTCTAAAGAAATAGCATCTAACCTGAAAGCTATAGATATTAATACAATAGCATTAACTGGATTTTTTCCGGATATTGTTTAAAAATATTTCAGAATATTATTCGAAAATGAATATGACTCAGGAACAGCTTGAAGTGCTGGATTTTATAATACAGTATTGCAAGAATTCAAAATCTGAATATTTTATGAACAATTATATTATTGATAAAACTGATTTATATTTAAAGACTAGGAATTATAGCAACGCTAAAAATTCTTTAAAAAATATCAATGACGAATTAATCACAATTGGCACAGCGATGCATCAGAAATATATTTTATTGTCCATTGAGAATGAAATTTTTCAGAAAAACTTTGATAAGGCTATTGAATTAATTAATACATTAGATATGAAAATCAGTGATTCGATATTGTCCGCAAAATTACTTCGTGTTTTAGCGGAAATGTATAAAGCGGTTGATGACACGACTTATTATTCGACCGGCTCTGTTAATAGTAAAAAAGTTTTTAAGGAAGCGTTGGAATATCTTCAGGAAAATACCGTGTTGATGAAAAGTTACAGGCGTTCAGATCTTATTTTGCTTTGTGCGGATATTCTTTCGCGGGATGACTTTAACAATAATAAGATTTCCGACTCTCTTCATTATGTGGAATTGAAAAAACAAATAGATTTTACGATTACATATAGTGGTAATATTTTTAACGGAAATGACAATAAGAAAATATCTTTTATCAAAAATGTTGATTATGAGAAAATTTCCACAAAAATATTTTCAGATGATTTAATGATTTACTGTGCTAGAAACGCGGATGACATTTATATCTGGTTTATTACGATTGGAAACATTAAAACAAGTAAACTTGAACTTGTTACTCCTAAGCTGAATAGTTTATTGTCAGATTATTCGACGCAGTCGGCTTCCGGTCTGAATACCGTTGATACAATTGATAGTATAAGTAATCTATTTACAGATATGCTTGGTGAGATAAATAATAAAAAAAGAATAATATTTGTTGCGGACAAATATTGTGAACAAATCCCATTTGAGGCTTTTCAGTATAATGATCAGTTTATTGCGGATAAAAAGAAAATTGTTTTTCTGTCATCGCTGTATTCTTTGGATGCTGAATCAAAACCTGATACTAATGGAAAGTCTAAAATAGTTATTTTGAATAGCGGCGGAAACGTAATTGATTCCCTTGAACAAAAGGCCATCAAGCAATCTGGTATTGAGTATACTGTATCGGATAATGTTAAGGATATTGTATCCAGCAAAGTTGTTCATATGCAGTATCCTGTTTACTATGATGAGCTTAATAACATGCTGGTCATTAAACAAGATGCTTTCAAAAAATATTCTGGAAATAATTCATTGCTGGTGTCGTCAAGTCAGTCGGAAATTGATGACGTGTCGTCATTTGCTGAACTTGGATTTGCCAGCGGATATGATTCTGTTATATTTAATAATAGCGCGATACGCGATGTTAACAGTGCTGTTTTTGCCGGAAAATTTTATATGGAGTTGAAGACTAACGGGGATGTTGTTAAATCGTATGATGAGAGCATGAAATCATTACTGAATGATTCACGTTATTTTAATACGCCTTATTGGAGCGGAATTAGATTATATGTCAGAAGTCTATAGTAAAATATGAAACCAGATTTATTAACAGGCAGAATTCTGATAATTGATGATGATGAGCAGATTTTGCTTGTTCTAAAAAGGTTTTTATCGAAAAATTATAAAATAGATTCCTTTAATAACGGTGAAGACGCACTGTTGAATTATACTAAAAACAGGTATGATCTCGCTATAACCGATATTGGTCTTCCCGGAATTGACGGCATCGATGTTTTGAAAATGATACGCGAAATTGAGCCGGATCTTCCGGTGATTGTGGAGACCGGTCTTGGTGAAATGGATATCGCGATATCCGCTCTTAAAAACGGCGCTTTTGATTTTATTCAGAAACCTTATAATATCAGTCAGATAGAGATAGCTGTAAAGAAGGCTGTCGATAGGACTATGTTAGTCCGTGAGAATAAATATCTCGTTACACGCTTGAAAGATAAAAATAAAAAACTGAAGGAACTTAACAAAGAAATTCAATACCGCAATAATCAGATTGAAAGGGATTTGAATATCGCAAATAATTTGCAAGCATGTTTGTATCCGACTTCTTTGCCGGAACTACAGGGTTTTAATGTATATGCCAAAACTAAATCTGTTGAAAAAATCAGCGGGGATTTTTATCTGTTTGATATTCTTCAGAGTGATAGACTTTTGTTTATTATCGGCGATGTTTCCGGGCATGGTGTTCCGGCGGCACTTTATTCCGCGATAGTGAAATCTGCAATTACATCCATTGACAAAGACCATTTAACACCATCAGAAGCATTGAAAAAAATTAATTTATTTTTAATCAACGCTCAAAAACGAAACAGTTATAATTATTTAACAATATGCTATATGATACTTGATAAAGCGAAATCTGAAATTATCTACAGCAACGCAGGAATTCCCGCGCCGGTATTAGTCAGAGCATCCGATGGTATAGAATCCATGAAACAGAATGGTCCGTTTGTAGGAATATTTGAGGAAGCGGAATACGTCAATAATACACTTCCACTAATTTTTGGTGATAAAATAATCATTTTTACCGACGGTGCTTATGAAAGCTATTGCAGTAATGATGTTTTGAACGATTATAATACGATTAAGGATCTTATACTCAAT
>CAYLTM010000002.1:11333-15566 GCA_964386495.1 uncultured Leptospirales bacterium | reverse complement strand
TAACAGAAAAAGAACTCTACCCGATATTATTAATGTTCTTTTTGATGCCCTGATGGCTGAAAAAGAAAAGGTCGTTGATGATGCATCTTTTATTGGAATTGAATTTATCGGTAAAGTATGATAAGAAAATTTTTACCGATAGTATTTTTAGTATTGTTAGTTTCGAATGTTTTTGGAACATATTATTCAGTAATAATCGTTACCGGCGAGGTTGACAGATATACAAACGGCAACTGGCAGAATATTTTAAAGGATCAAAAGGTCAACATTGAAGAACGGATTAGAACCGGCCGCAAATCATACATCAGAATCACAAATGTCTCTGGAGATATAATTGAAATAAAAGAGAATAGTGAAGTTCTGCTGGGAAGTTCCATTGTGAAACGGCAGGATCTGATAGTTATTAAGGGATCTGTCCTGGCAAAATTTTCTAAAATAATCAAAAATGAAAAAAGTAAAAAAATATATAGTCCAACCATGACGTGTTCAATTAGAGGCACCGAGTTTACAGTTTTTACGGCAGACAGCGGTGAAACGCGGGTAATAATGAATGAGGGAACTGTTGAGATCTCGAACCTGCAAGGCAAAGTCGAAAATCTGAATAAAGGTTCGGTGATTGTAAAAATCGGGGACAAGCCGGAAAAAGAAACTTCAGCAAAAGATGGTGTCGAATGGTTAACCGATGCTAATAATAAATTCTACAGCAATCCAACAATTATTATTGATGATTATTACAACCAGTTTGAATCCTATAAAAAACTAATATCGCAAAAAATTAATGAGAATGAAATTAAAAATACTATCGACCTTGTTGAAGAATCAAATACTGACGCGTTCATGATGAATTTAGCGATATCAACATCGCTATCGAACTTGCAGACTAACATGGACATTTCTTTATCCGACACGCAAAAATATGAACTGGGAAAATTGTCAGATGTATCTAAAGAAATAGGAAATACGCAGAAAAAAATAATTGAAGATATTAATAAGATCAAAATGCAGTTTAATAAAGATTCTACTGATATAAAAGACGCGTTTAAAAAGAAAAAAGATGAAATCGAAAAAAAACAGGATAAATGAAAATAATAATTTGAAAGGTTTTCAAATTAAAATGAACGCCTTTTTAAAGGAGAGTTGAAATATGATACATCCTGATATAGCCCAAGATATGCCGAACATTATTGCAATTCTCAAGAACAATCATGTTAAGAAAGCTTATTTATTTGGTTCGGCAGTTACTGATAATTTTAATGTAGACAGTGACATAGACATTTTAGTGACTATTGATGATACCCTGGATGTTATGGAATATGGACGCAGTTACTGGAATATTTTATTCGGTCTTGAAGATGAACTGCATAGAGAAATTGATTTACTTACAATTGAATCACTTTCGAATCCGTATTTCATCAATGAAGTAAACACTACTAAAGTGGAGATTTTATGAATGTGAATAAATATCTTTATGACATCAAACAGTATTCTGATGAAATATATATTCACCTCAAAGATATTAATAACTTTGAAGACTACAAAAACAATCTCACCGTTAAAAGAGCTGTAGAGCGATGCTTAGAGATTATTGGCGAAGCGATGAATAATCTTTTAACAATTGACCCCGATATAAATATAACCGGTAAGCGGCAGATTATAGCATTACGAAATAAAATCATTCATGGTTATGATAAAGTAAGCGATCAGGTAATCTGGAATATTGTTAAAGAAAACCTGACAATTCTAAACAAAGAAGTTGAAAATCATATGAAGGCAGGTGAATAAATGCCGTTTAAATGTGATACCATATTATCCAAATACTGTCTTCAATGATTAAGCGTTACGAAGATGAATTTAAATACCCAGGCAGTGTGATGCCGAACATTCCTGAAAATAATCATCCCTTATTTAGCTGTTTGCTTAGAAGTTCGTAATTCTGTTCAAGAAGCTGCATGGATTTCTTTTCGTTTAAGCCGTTTTTTTTCAGAAGTGTTATTGCCGCGTTTAAAAGTTCCGCTGCCTCGGCGGTTTTGTTATTCGACGCGAGAGTGACCGCGTGATTATTTATTTTTATCGAAATAATATTAACAGAAATATTCTTCAGATTCTGCGAATCAATAACTTCTGAAATTTCCTTCTGATCAAAAAAATATAGAAGATTAATAAGACAGTTTTCAAAATTATTATAATTGTTCAATGGAAAATATATTTGAAGAATTTCTGCAAGTTCCAATGTTGAGTTATATGTCGACGTGCTGTAGACTTCCTTGTTGTCTGAAAAATATTTTTTATAATTTATGAAATCATCAGTAAAACGTGAAATGAGTTTTACCGAATCCTGATTATTTTTCAGAAAGAGCTTTCTTTGATTGTTGATGTCATTTGCGAGAATCAATTGTGCGTTATGTTTGAATGGCTTTGACTTATTTACAAAAGATGGAATATTCATGAGACTTAATAATTTATCATATTCTGTGTAAATAGAATTTCTGTCCGCTTTTACTTTGTCGCTGAATATATGTGACGCTGTCACAAGAATATTATTTATAATAATGGGATCATTGTTATTTAAAAAGAATCCGATTATTCCCAATGACAGGGCTTTGTATTTGTTGATCTGCACAGCTTCACCGGAAAAAACTTTGTCACCGGAATATAGAAGCATGCGGTTAGAGTAAACAGAAGTAAGAACGGAAATGTTGTCAATAGGCGTTTTCGAATAGTAAGTGGTTTTTCTGAACATGATGTTTTTTTCATCGAATAGTCTTTTAAATTCAGGAAGACCTTTGTTGAACGGATCATATCCGAACTGATTAGTAGTTTCAACATCAATTTGCTTATTGTTGATTTCCACGACTGAATAAATATGATCCGGCACTAGAACCAGATAAGTTTTATAACCATGATATTCCATGAGGGCATTGTATATTAAAGCGGATCTGTAGCAGTTGTATAATCCCGATGAAAGAGTATCTCGAATACCTATGTTAAATCCGGCGCCTGTTCCCTCTATGACTTTTTTAAAAAGATTTTTATGAAGAAAATGTAGAATAAATTCGGCGCGGTTATAATCATTAAGCTTTTTACCATTCATATCACTTAAAGATTTTTTGAAAAGTTTTTCAAACTGAGCTAAATACAGATTGAAATCTTTTGTGTCGGTTATTCCTGATGCTAATAGGTATAATCGAATTAATTTATCGGGATAATTAATTTTCGGAGTAAAGGATATTTTGCCGAATTCTGTCTGCTCAAGTTCAGAATATTGAGCAGATATTTCAGGATAATTAAATAATTTTATAACATCGGTAAAACCGGCAGGTGTTTGAGCAAAAAGTGATATTGTTAAGCAAAGTAATGCCGCTGAAAAATATTTCATTTTTTTATCATCAATTCGACCGCACGTGTTAGAAGTTTAATCCCGAATGCTGTCGCGTTTTTTGGTTTATGACCTTTCTTTTGTGAACTCCATGCTGTTGACGCGATATCAATATGTGCCCAGTTTTTTTCCGTAACAAATTTCTGCAGAAAAGCCGCGCCTGTAATTGTACCGGCGTTTTTCAAGTTCGAAATATTGCTGACATCAGCGAAATCAGATTTTAACGATTCATCATAAGCTTCATCAAGAGGAAGTTCCCAAATTTTCTCATTAGTTTCGCTAGACGCGTTTTTCAGATATTGCGTGAGTTCGTTATTATTTGACAATAAAGCCGCGTATTCCTCGCCGAATGTAACTTTGCAGGCACCCGTTAGTGTCGCTATATCAATCATGAATTTCGGGGAATAAATATCTTCTGTATATGCGAGAGCGTCCGCGAGAATCAGCCGTCCTTCCGCGTCGGTATTGTTTACCTGCACAGTGAGTCCCTTATATGAAGTACACACGTCGCCCGGTTTGTATGAATAGCGGTCGATAGCGTTTTCACAAAGTGGGATCACCGTTACAACATTTATAGGAATTTTCAGCTCCGCGATGGTCTTTAAAGAGTAAAACGCTATCGCCGCACCGGACATATCATAGCGCATAGTTTCAATACTGCCGGAAGGCTTCAGGTTGAGACCGCCTGTATCAAAGGTAACGCCTTTACCGATGAGAGCGATAATTTCCTTAGATTTAGGGTTACCTTTATATTCGATTATCGCGAGACGGGGAGGGTATTCCCCGCCCTTTGAAACAGCCAGAAGAAGATTCATTTTTTTCTGCATAATTTTCTTTTCATCAAGTATTGAACATTT
>CAYLTM010000002.1:6582-11323 GCA_964386495.1 uncultured Leptospirales bacterium | reverse complement strand
TTATGGGAAATTTTAGAAAACAAAGCCGTTATCGTCAAAGGATTGGAATTATTTGTTGATTCATTTATCAGATCTCGGCATTCATTAATATTATTGGAAATTATGAGAAGTTTCTGAATCTGAATCCTATCAATATCTATGTAGTTTAATAAAACAATTTCACTGATGGGTTGTTTAATATTTTCCTTAATGGTTAAATTTCTATTGAATGCGTAATTTGATGATATCATTGAGTCCAATAAACTGATGATGAATGAGGTTTTATCGTAATTAAAAGACGGCATCAGCAGGTGAATAGTCGAGATGTTATTATTTAAACAGACATCCTGTATAGCCGATCCGGTTTTTTGGATTTTTCCCGCGGAAAGATTTTCTATAGAAGCTATTATAACATTTGGATGATTATTCAAAGGTATGAGGGATATAAAATCTTTTTTATTTTCAAAAAATTTAGAATCAATATATGGGGTTATAAAATCAAATTCTTTAGGATATTTATTATTCGAGTTTTCAGACATGACGTAGAAAATTACTACGGTATCTTTTCTAGAAACATTTTTACACTCAGTATATTTAATCATTTGTTTTTCCTTATTATACTTTTATAATAACCATAATAGATACTCAGGATGTCGATTAATACATCCTGTATCAATCGACATATCGGAATTCCGAAATAAATTCGTAATTCCTCACATTTTGCATGATTTTCAAAGGAAAAAGATGCAAAATGCGGGTACATCCTGTACCCGATGAGGCTGTCGAAGTTGAATCGACAACCTGACTTATCAAAAAATGGTTATACGCAAAATTTACAACTCTCCGTCCGCCAGTGGCGTGCGGAGGCGATAAGGTCTGTGAAAAACCAATCTTTGATAAGTATACATTATAATAAAGTTAATAAAGTGTGTAAATAAAAATTAATAGAATTTAGAAGAAATTTCTTGTAAAAAATCGAACTTGTTATAGAATCGTATTAATTAGAAATTTTTAGGAGCTTCTTAATGAAATCTATTATGGATTATCCTAATATAAATGATAAGCGTCCACTGGGTATTTCACCGGCATTAAGACGATATTCGGCTTATCTCATAGATGATTCCTCAACAGTACGTGCTATGCTGAAACAAATTCTTTTATCTGAAAAATTTGTGTTAGCCGGTGAAGCTGAAAATGGTGAAATTGCTGTAAACGTGCTATCGGCGATGAAGGAAAAACCGGATTATATTTTCTGTGATATTGACATGCCGCATCTGAATGGTATTGAAACTGTGAAACAATTAAGACCTATTATGAGCAGCAGTGATATTATTATGTGTACTTCCCATGGTGAAAAAGAAATAGTTGTAGCTCTGCTGAAAATGGGCGTTAAAGGATATATCCAAAAACCGTTTGACCGTACGAAAGTGCTTGAAAGATTAAATGATATTGTAGCAAATAATCCCAAGGATTGAAATATGAAAATATTATTACAATTACTGCTGTTGATTTTCATTGCAAATTGTGCATCAGACAAAATTGTTAAACGGGATTTACACACATATCCTGACGGTTCAACATATCTCGGTGAATGGATGGGCGACAAGCGTCATGGCGAAGGTGTGATGACATATACTGATAAAAGTAAATATACCGGACAGTTTGCTGATGATGACAGGCATGGAAAAGGTATCTATGAAAAGCCGGATGGAACTACCTATAATGGTGATTGGTCTAATGATAAAAAAAATGGAATGGGTACTCAGAAATACGTGGATGGCTCATTATATAACGGTCAATGGCAAAGCGATGTGCGCAATGGTCAGGGATCATTAACTTTTTATGACGGCAGAAAATACGAATGCCTTTGGAAAAGTGATAAACCGGATGGCATGATAACCGCTTATTATCCCGATGGATCAAAATATTCAGGTTCAATGGTTAACGATAAAAAGGAAGGTGTCGGTGAATATATATATTTTGACGGGTCAAGGTATTACGGCAATTTTATGAATGATATGCGTAATGGTACCGGTGAAATGGATTTTTTCGAAGGCGGAAAATATACAGGAAATTATCTGAATGATAAAATGCATGGTGAAGGTCTATATGTTTCAAAAGGCGGCGTGAAATACACCGGCGAATTTTTCAACAATATGATACATGGTGATGGGATAATAGAATATCCGAATGGTACAGTTTATAAAGGCGAGTTTAAGAACGACACAATTGACGGAAAAGGTGTGATGCTGTATCCGGATGGAAAAAAATATATGGGATATTTTAAAAATGACAGGCTTCACGGAAGCGGCGTAATGATTATGCCAAGCGGTAAGAAACTCCAGGGGAATTGGCTGAACGGCAAATATATAGGTAAATAAATAGTAATCAGAAATCAATAATCTGTCAGGAATTCCCAAGAAAATTCATAGCTTTCACTGAAAAGGAATCCGTGTCCGACTCAATTTTATAAGTAAAAGCGTTGTCATAAGCGGTTTCGCAATTGTTGATGAATATCGATGCGGTATTCTGAGCGATGTTAAGAGCAAAACCAGCAGCCGGTTGAACAGTAAGAGAAGTGCCCATAACTATCAGGAGATCCGTTCTCGGCGGATTGTTGTAAACATCATAAAATCTTTTCGGCAGCATTTCGTTGAAAAACACTATATCAGGTTTAATTATTCCTCCGCATTTACAGAAGGGTATCCGGTCATTTTCAATGTCATTAGTAATATCGTTTAAAGTATATGTTTTGGCACATTCCAAACAACGTGCTGTCTGATAAGTTCCATGGCATTCTAGCACATTTCGGCTACCGGCTCTATTATGCAGATTATCAATATTTTGTGTAACGACTATAGCGATTTTATTCAATTGTTCGAGCAACGCTATGAAATGATGCGTCGGTGTCGGTTGAATTTTGTTTCCGAGAAGTGTTTTCGAAAGTTGAAAGAACGGTTTCGGGTTTTTCCTGAAAAATGATATTTCGAAAATCGCTTCAGGGTAGGGTAGTGAATATTGTTTTTCAACGAAGCTGTATAATCCGTTTTCACTACGGAAATCCGGAATTCCGCAGTTAGTGCTGATTCCCGCACCGGTGAAAACCGTAATTCTTTCTGATTTTTTTATAATCTGCATAATTTGATTTTCAATTAATTCCATTATTAACACCTTTTAAAACAAGAATCCTGAATAAATTAATCATTTATTACCCTTCAGTCAAGTTTTAATTCAAAATTCAAAATTATGAATTATTAATTTGCTCTGACACCATTTCTGTGCCATTTCCTGAAAAATCTGTGAGTTTTTTCTCATTAATCTTGACAATTAGCCATAAATATTATTAATAAGTAACAATTGAGTAATTTTTGGTGATTATTTTCTTGTTATATTTTTAATAGTTTTACATTGTAAATATCATCGAAAAAATCAAATAGTTTGATAAAGGAGTTTTTTATATGGCTAAAAAAATGAAAACAATGGATGGAAATATGGCAGCCGCTCATATTTCGTACGCATTCACCGAGGTTGCCGGAATATATCCGATAACACCTTCGTCGCCAATGGCTGAATATACTGATGAATGGGCGGCTAACGGCAGAAAAAACATTTTCGGCGAACCTGTTAAATTAATTGAAATGCAGTCAGAAGGCGGAGCTGCCGGAGCTGTGCATGGATCCCTTCAGGCTGGTGCGTTGACTACGACTTATACCGCATCACAGGGATTGTTGCTGATGATTCCTAATATGTATAAAATTGCCGGTGAATTATTGCCAGCGGTTTTTCATGTAAGTGCCAGAACGCTAGCTTCACACGCATTGTCTATTTACGGTGATCACGGGGATGTATATTCTGCTCGTCAGACAGGATTTGCTCTTCTTGCGGCAGGCAGTGTTCAGGAAGTTATGGACTTGGGCGGTGTCGCACATTTGGCAGCTATAAAAAGCAGAATTCCGTTTCTTCACTTTTTCGACGGTTTTCGCACGTCACATGAAGTTCAGAAAATTGATGTAATAGATTATGATGATTTGAAACCCATAATTGATTATGACGCGCTGAGAAAATTCAGAGATAACGCTCTTAATCCGGCAAGTCCTGTAACAAGAGGAACTGCTGAAAATCCGGATATATTTTTCCAGGCTCGTGAATCATGTAATAAATTTTATGACGCTGTTCCAGATATAGTGGCAAACTATATGAAGGAAATCAGCAAAATTACCGGTAGAAATTATCAGCCTTTCGAATATTTTGGCGACGCAAACGCGGAAAACATTATCGTTGCAATGGGTTCAGTAACGGATACTATTAAAGACACTATAGATTATTTATCTAAAAAAGGCGAGAAAATCGGTTTATTGGTAGTGCATCTTTATCGTCCATTCTCCGAAAAGTATTTTTATGAAGTATTCCCTAAATCTGTTAAACGTATAACTGTTCTTGATAGAACTAAAGAACCAGGTGCTGGCGGAGAACCATTATATCTTGATGTACGTTCAATGTTTTACGGTAAACCTAATGCTCCATTAATTGTCGGCGGTCGTTACGGACTAAGCTCTAAGGACACTACACCGGCTCAGATAATCGCAGTTTACGAAAATATGAAAGCCGCTGAACCGAAAGACCAGTTCACAGTGGGTATTGTTGATGATGTAACATTCAAATCGCTTCCACTGAAAGAAGATGTTAGAATCCTTCCTGAAGGTACTGTTGAATGTAAGTTTTACGGACTTGGTTCAGACGGAACTGTCGGTGCGAATAAGAA
>CAYLTM010000002.1:3816-6572 GCA_964386495.1 uncultured Leptospirales bacterium | reverse complement strand
AGAATTCCATTAAAATTATCGGGGACTATACTGAAAATTTCGCGCAGGGATATTTCTCATACGATTCAAAAAAATCTGGCGGTATTACAATTTCACATCTTCGTTTCGGAAAAAGTCAAATCCGTGCGCCGTATCTTGTAAATGGTGCAGATTTTATCGCTTGCAGCCAGTTTCCTTATCTACATCAATATGACGTTTTAAAAGGCATCTCTAAGGGCGGCGTTTTTCTTTTAAATTCTATATGGGATAAAGATGAAACAATAAAACGTTTACCGGAGCATATTAAGGGACAGCTTGCTAGAAATGAAGTGAAATTCTATATTATCAACGCGACACAGATTGCAGAAGACATTGGACTTGCTGGTAGAACAAATACCATTCTTCAGTCAGCGTTTTTTACTATATCGAATGTAATCCCCGCTGAAACAGCTATTAAGTACATGAAGGATGCTATTGTTAAATCTTATGGAAATAAGGGCGAGGATGTTGTAAATAAAAACTACGCCGCTGTTGATAAAGGCGCGACAAGCATAGTTAAGGTTGATGTTCCAAAAGAATGGTCGGCAATAACTGTAAAATTCGCACCTAACAGTGAAGGTCATCCAGATTTTATTAAAAATATTTGTGATGTGATTAATAGTCAGAATGGTGATGATTTGCCGGTAAGCGCGTTTGTCGGTTCTGAAAACGGAACATTCCCTTGCGGTACAAGCGCTTATGAAAAACGCGGTATTGCTGTACATGTTCCGGAATGGCAGAGTGCGACCTGTATTCAGTGTAACCAGTGTGCTTATGTCTGTCCTCATGCAGTAATAAGACCATTCTTGCTTACTGCTGATGAAAAAGCGAAGCTTCCTGCAGGTACTGTAACTTTAAAAGGAATCGGCAAAGATGTTGACCAGTATGAATTTAGAATCCAGATAAGTCCATTGGATTGTACAGGCTGCGGAAATTGCGCGGATGTTTGTCCTGCACCGAAAGGTAAAGCTCTAGTTATGAAATCTCTTGAATCGCAGATGAAGGAACAAGAGCTTTTTGACACAATGATAAAAACTGTTTCATATAAAACCAACATACCTGCGACTAACGTTAAAACTTCACAGTTTGCTCAGCCGTTATTCGAATTTTCAGGTGCTTGCGCGGGTTGCGGAGAAACTCCATACATTAAGTTGATTACTCAGCTATATGGCGATAGAATGATGATTGCTAACGCGACAGGTTGTTCTTCTATTTATGGAGCGTCCGCACCATCTACGCCTTATTGTAAAAATGCTGCCGGCAGAGGACCTGCTTGGGGTAATTCACTTTTCGAAGATAACGCGGAATATGGCGTTGGTATGCTTCTTGGTATTAATCATCTTCGTAATAGAATTGAAGATATCATGAATCGTGCGATTGCTGCTGACGCATCTACTGAAGAAAAAGCTGTTTTCGGCGAATGGATTGAAAACAAAGCCAATGGCGATAAAACAAAGGAAATCAGCGAGAAAGTCATCAACGTTATAAAAAGTTCATCAAAACCTTACGCGAAAGAAATTATGGAGTTGAAACAATATCTTGTTAAAACTTCTCAATGGGTTTTCGGCGGTGATGGTTGGGCATATGACATTGGATATGGTGGTCTTGACCATGTTCTTTCAACCGGCGAAGATATTAATGTTCTTGTAATGGATACGGAAGTATATTCCAATACAGGCGGACAGTCTTCTAAATCTACACCGGTAGCGGCAGTTGCGAAATTTGCGGCGGCAGGGAAACGTATTAGAAAGAAAGATCTTGGAATGATGGCTATGTCATACGGTTATGTTTATGTAGCTCAGGTTTCTATGGGAGCTAATCAGGCTCAATTTTTCAACGCGATAAGAGAAGCGGAAAGTTATCCTGGTCCATCTTTAGTTATCGCATACTCGCCATGTATTAATCACGGTCTAAGAGCTGGTATGGGAAAATCTCAGAAAGAAGAGAAACTAGCTGTTGATTGTGGATACTGGCATTTGTTCAGATACAATCCATTATTGGAATCTCAGAATAAGAATCCTTTCACTCTTGACTCAAAAGAACCTGATTGGACTAAATTCCAGAGTTTCCTTGCTGGCGAAGTAAGATACACTTCATTAAAAGCTGCCTTCCCGACGGTTGCTGATGAATTGTTTAAATCTGCGGAAGAAAACGCTAAATGGAGATATTCTTCTTATAAAAGAAAAGCGGCTATTGATTATAATAACTAGAAATTAACATAATCGCGGAAAGTATTATTTTCCGCGATTTGAAAAAAAAAGCCCCATAAAAATATGGGGCTTTTTTTTAACCTTATTTTTTATCTTCGATTATTTTTTTGGAATTCGTTTGATAACCATAATTGTAACATCGTCCGGTTTTTTATAAGTTGATAATTCTTCTATTATAGTATCATGGATTTTTTCTGATGACAAATGTCCTGTTTTTTCAAGCGAATCAGCAAGCCTTTCGTCGCCATACATTTCATTGGAACTAGACATCATCGCTTCTGTGACACCATCGGTATAGAGAAGCATTACATCATTTTCTTCAAGTTTGAGTCTGCTTTCAGGCATCATCCCTTTTACATCAGATGTTAATCCCAACCACATGCCGGATGTTTCTATGGCTTCAACCTTTTTAGTAGCTGCTCTGTAAATTAGAATATCCTGATGCAATCCTGAGAAAATAAATTCACCGTTTTTAACACCGGCAAATACAGTCATTGTCATGTATTTTGATTCGCCGAGTCTTTCGAT
>CAYLTM010000002.1:0-3718 GCA_964386495.1 uncultured Leptospirales bacterium | reverse complement strand
GTAAATTTGGATTATCAGACAATATTGTATGTATCGCTGTCTGCACCATCATCATTATTAGTCCGGCTGGTACGCCATGTCCCGAAACGTCACCGATTACTATCCAGTCAAGATCGTCAACAGTTATTACATCGTAGTAGTCACCACCGACTTCATCAGCTGGTGTTAAACTCGCCGCTATGTCATAACCATGCATTTTAGGATCAGTTGGTAGAAGAACCGTCTGGATTTTTTTCGCGAGTTCCATCTCACCCCAAAGTGATTCCATAGCTTTTTGAAGCTGCTCGGTTCTTTCATGAACTAATCCTTCGAGATTTTCCTGATGCTGATTAAGCTCATGCGACATTGTATTGAAAGATTCAGCGAGTTTACCAAGTTCATCGAAAGTTAACACATCAACTTTATACTTTAAGTTTCCCTCTGTCAAATGTTTTACACCATCCATCAATGCTGCTAATGGACGCAACGCAATATTTGAAACCTTGCTGATTAACAGTATTACAACAAAAAACAGGAAAATAGATAAGAAAATGAGTTTATTTCTGATTTGTGATAAATTGTTTTCTATTACTGCACTGGTGTAAACCACATTGATCGTTCCAATGTTTTGCGTATCTTTATAAGATAAAGTTTCCTTTTTCATGATATCGTTTTTTAATAAAGGGTAATCCTTTTTATTCTGATACATTAAATCATTTTTATCATTAAAAATTTCCAGTAGTGCTATTTCGTCATCTTTGAAAAATGAATCACAGATTTTTGTGAGTTCTTCTTTATTAAAATTCCATATGTTTTCTAGATTAGAATTAATTAATAGAAATGTTGTCCTTTCCGCTTTTTCCTGCAGCAATTTCAAACTCTTGCTTCTCTGGTCATTGATTAAGTAAACCGTAAAAATGAAAAAAGATACAAACAGCACCACTACAACTGGAACAATAAATTTGTTTCTAAGATTTAGATGGCTGTATCTTTTAGTGAATTTAATAAAAATATTTTTAAACAGCATATGAGTCTCCGTTAAGTTTGGTTTTAGTCTTTAAACAATGAAATATAATAATCCAGCTTAATCTTCTCGCTGTCTGATAAATCAATAAATTCTATTGCTAATGAATAGGTTTTATCTCCATTATCTTCCATACGTATAATGCGACCGTTCCCCTGGAACATGTCGAAAGTATTTGGTTTTAAAAATACTACTCGTACAGGTGTGCTGATATTTAAAGCGTCCTTTACATTAACAAGAATACCGCTCGCGCTTACATTTAGAGCCTGTCCATTATCAATAATTAAATCTTCAAATTTTCCTGATTTGGTTTCCTGAGAAATTCGAACATTGAATTCATTGCTGAATCTGTGATACATTCGTCTGTTTGATGATTCCACTTTATTCTCCTTATTTATTATTAGTTATATCGTTTTTAATAAAAGTTAAAATACTATAATAGGTTATTCTAAAAACTTTAGATATTTTTTTCAAACACTTTTTTATTTTCTTCATTATATTTAAAAATAAAACCCATTTTTTTCAAATATAAATCATGATTTTTTGTAGCTGATACCGCTTCAAACTTTGAATATCCTGATTCTCTGAACATCTTTATGCTTTCATTATACAGATAATTACCTATTTTTAAATCACGGTATTCCGGAATAACATAGTCAAGTTTTATCGAGAATACCTCTTTAGCTATTTTTTCGCCTAAAAATAACCCTGCTGGTTTTACATTTCTTAAAAGATAGAACCCAATTGTCTGGTCTTTTATCTCATACTTGTAATCTGGGAAATTTTCCTTAATATCCGCGTAATAATATTCCATGAAATATTTAAGATATTTAGAATCATTTTGTATTTCAACAATGCTGAAAAAATCTTTAGTTTTAATCATATTGTACAAGTAGAAAATATCCGCTGCGGCGATAAATCCATTCAATAATGTAACTGGAAAAGCCTGTATCATGATGCCGTATACCATAAACAGCAAAGCCCCCGCAAGATTGTAGAGCCTCAGCTTGAAAATAGAGCTCATCATTAGTGATGCGGCGACAATAAAGGAGCCAGCGTAACCGACAAACTCTTTTATATCAATAGGATTCACAAGAATAACCTGTTAATGAGATTTATCATCGGATATGATTATTAATTATAAAACTAATATTAGTAAAGTCATCACTTGTTTCGAGAAAAAATTCAAGACCATAAGTCGATTCTTTTATCCATGCGACTTTGCATTTAAAAGGAATATCTCTTCCTCTAATTATGTGAAGTATTATTAAATCGTCGGATTTCAACGGTATATTTGTCAAAATACACGCACCTGTTGTTGAAACATTTAATAATTTACACTCAAACTTAAGATTTCCTGACATTATACTGCAAAAATAATCCCTGTTGCAGAAAGTTCTCTCTTCTCTTCTTCTTTCAAAATATGTGCCTAACATACCGATCGCCTTCCTATTTGTTTAAGCGATTATGATAAACGTACAATAATAGTCAACAATAATTAATAAACAGTTAATTTTGTCTGAATGTTGTGATTTGTTTTTCGAAATGAAAAGTTTAGGTTATTATCTGTCCTTAATTTAGACACTCGAAAGTAATATTCGGCACGATGAAATAAATATTGACAATTATCTCATATAGAAAAATGAGAACCTATAGAAAATTTTTAAGCGGGAAAAAATGAATTTATATGAATTATTTATAGGTTTCAGATATCTGAAATCAAAGAAAAGCCAGGGGTTTATATCCTTCAACACTGTGCTCTCGATATTTATAGTTTTTATCGGAGTTTTTATTTTAATTCTAGTTACATCTGTGATGAGCGGTTTTCAGAGTCAGATAAAAGATAAAATTTTAGATGTTGATTCTCATTTTACCGTAAACGGTTATAATGGCGAGAATTTTGATGAAGGTATTACTAACTATAATGAAGTCGCTGAAATTGTAAAAAAAAATAAACAGGTAGTATCAGCCATGCCATATTTTCAGGGGCAGGGGTTATTACGCTATAAAAGTAAAATTTCTCCGGTACTGGTACGCGGTCTCGGTGATAAAAATAATATACCGATGGATTTTAAAAAGTTCATCATTGACGGCGAGTACAAATTTTCAGGTGCTAAAGAAATTTATATCGGCGATGAAATGGGTTACAATGAGCGTATTAAAATAGGCGATGTGGTCGAGCTTATTGTACCGAAAGGAAAATTTAGCGCCACTGAAGGTATGCAGCCTGGCATTGACAAGTTTAAGGTTATTGGTTTTTTCAAAACAGGGTTTTACGATTTTGACACAACAATGATTATTATGTCGCTGCCAAAAGTTTTTCAGTATTGGCGACAAGGTCTGGGGAATCGGTGTAAAGGTTAAGGATATTTATCGTGTGAACAATGTCGCGTTTCAGGTGCAGACTGAGCTCGGTTATGATTACCAGACATTTACCGCTGAGCAGAAAAATCAGAATTTGTTTTACGCACTCAAACTTGAAAGATTAATAATGACGATAATTCTTTTTCTGGTTATTGTTTCCGCAGGGTTAACGATTATGGGAACTCTTGTAATGGTAGTTATGGAAAAAAGAAAAGCCATCGGCATATTGAAATCCATTGGTGCGGGACCGACTTCCATAATGATTATTTTTGTACTGGAAGGTTTTCTGATAGGCGTTATCGGTACGTTTACTGGTGTTGTTTCGGGAATAGCGGCGGCGATTAATCTTGA
>CAYLTM010000001.1:90889-95223 GCA_964386495.1 uncultured Leptospirales bacterium | reverse complement strand
TCCTTGCTGCGCCAAGATGGTACCATAATGAATACCGATACCCTGCCTGACAACATTTAATCCGGAGGCAATCCTCTGGCGATTAAAGTTCTCAAGCTGATTCATCATTTCCAGAGCACAGTTCAGCGCCCTTTCGCAGTCATCCGGAGATTCTGCAGGCGTGCCGAAAGTTATCATTATTCCATCACCAAGATATTTATCTATAGTTCCGCCATGTTTATAAATTATTTCAACCATCCGTGAGTGGTAATCCCGCAGAAATCCGACAACATTTTCCGGACTCAAATTTTCACTCATTGCCGTAAAATCTCTGATATCTGTAAACATAATGACAATTTTTGATTTTTTAGCCTGAAAGACATTTTCATCATTTTTAATCTGCTCAAGAATTCCCGGAGAAAAATATCTGCCCAGCTGGGATGTCTGCACTTCATAAGTTACGGCTTCAGTGATTAATTTTCTGTATGAATAAAGTAAATAAGAAAGAGCTATACCAAGCGTAGTAATTATTAGAGGCAGCATTAAGTAAAATGAAGGCATAATTTCTGTTGAAAAAAAGTTATCCAGAAAGCTGTCAGTATAAACTGTTCGAGGATCCTGTAAAACGATAATGAAAAAAACAGCCCAAATAATATTGAAAGCCAGCGAAACGATCAGCGGATATAATGGTCGGATGGCAAATGTACTGATAGCGATAAATATAACAGCAGTCATCGGCAGGTTTGTTTTCAGCAAATATACCGCCGGAACATTTTCATAATAACCAACTGACAAATACCAGTTGTATGGCAAAAATATCATCATAAAAATATCCGTAAGAATACCGGCGAATCCCGCCCCCTGCAGATATTTATCCTTCATTAAAAAAAAACAAAAAGTATAAATTCAGCAGGATGATTATACCTGAAAATATAGAAACACGAACAACCTCGCCTGTCGAGTGATGGGAAAAAAGATGCCCGATTGTTATTACGACCAATGCGAAAAGACGAAAAGCCAGACCAATAATCAGCCCCTTCCGTTCGCGTCTACGTAACAGTAAATCTGTTTGCTTCATGACAACCTCCTGCTGATACCCCGACCTTACCAGAACAAAGATAATTCTATTCAATAAACTCTTTCAAACAAAAAAAACCATTCCAATAATTAAGACAGTGCAATATTGGATGCCCCGGAGCGGATATTTTTGAAACATTGTTATGAAAACAAATTTAAAACAAACTGATTTATTTGTTTAAAACAATCGTGATTAAAATCCCAATAACCTTTTTGTGCACCATCACCTAATGATTTCACAACAGGAATTCGAGTAGCAAGATATGATTGTACTCTTGCTTTTGGTTCATTAAATTTCTTTTTTTCTTCAGCTGAAAATTCTTTGCTGAAGCAATCAATATAATCATCAATACATTTATAAACAGGTTCTTTATTTATAGTTTCGAGGCAAAGATTCTCGAGCATTCCAGTACCGGAATTGTCGGGCATGATAAAAATACCAAGTTTCCGATTATTGTCAGATACTATTTCGGTCGGTTTTATTGGAATTGGAAGACTGCGAATTTTACTGGTTTCTTCAATTATACTTTTTAAATTGTTAAAAGCTGCATCTGGATTTAAATCTGCATCCCGAATAAATCCAAGAGCTTTAACAATTTGAAAGCCGTCACTTTGAACATATAATTGTATTTTAGTTTGAAAATTACCCGTGCCTTCACAATTAATTATCTGAACGCCCGGTAAATCCAAGTGCATATGAAGATATTTAAAGAAATAACCTTCATCCTTTCCTTCAACAAATAATATATATGGTTGGGTAATTTCTTCCATCAGCGTACCTCTATGGTATCTTTAATTCCTGCCTGAATAAGTTTCGAATTATACGTATACGCTTTATGATTTTCACCTTCTTTATCTATTCGATAAAGCCTTATATCATCACCCGAAGGATCAATCTCGGAATATGATTTCGAAAGAGCATCAATACATTCATAAGAATGTGTAGTTGCAATTATTTGAACATTATATTTCTCGCAAGCTGACAAAAAGGCTTTCCATGCAACTTTTAACGAAGAATAGTGCAAGCCATTTTCGATTTCATCAATGAGTAGTATTCCGTTTTTCATATTTGCGAGAGCTGCCAGAATATTTAAAATCCTTCTCATGCCGTCGCCCATTATATTTACCGGATAGAATTTATCTTTACCAATATCAACAAAGACCATTCCTTTAGCACCCATACGGATATCGCTAATCATAGGTTCAACGCCTTTCAATACTTCAATAGTTTTAGCGAGATCTTTTTGAACCAATAGTGCTTCCATCTGTTTTTCATTTACATTGATAGAAGTTGTGTGATTCAAATATGAACACATCAAATCTTCTTTGTATTCAGATGGCAATTTCATTTTACTTTCTTTAATTCTTATTTCACCTTTATAATTTTTATTATTATGAGTTGTAAAATCAAGACTAATCCCCTCAACAACCTGTACTGTTGAAGTATAAGGCGAGCTAGCAATATTTTGACCAGAAATAAGTTCTCTTTGCCCACTATTATCTGATTTATTTGTTTCATATATCGGCAGTATTTTTAATTTTCGTTTATTACCACCAAGAACACCATTGATATTGATAGGTGTACTAAAATCCATATTATTGAACATATAACTAAAATCTTCATCACTGGTTAAGAGCAAATTTCTGAAATTATGGATATTGACCGGCAATTGGGGATTTGACATCCCCGACAATAAAAATAAAGCTTCAAGTATCGATGTTTTGCCGCAATTGTTACGTCCAACAAGAAGATTAATTTTTTTTAAATCATTAATCTCCAGGTTGGATATTCCTCTAAAATTTTCAATCATTAGTGATTGATATTTCATTCTCGTTCTCCTTCAATTATCTTTATTTCTTCATCCGTTAAACCACAGAGTTTATTGACAAACTCACTAATTTTATTGTCAAAAAAATTAATTTTTCTTTGCGGCATCCTTTTCTGCATTCTCTTTAAAAGTTTCAGATTTTTCAGTATCTGTTCCATCGATATGGTACACCTATGCATGAAATGTCTATGCGTAACTGTCAGTATTGTCCATCAAAGGGGCTTTTATAACATTAAATAACCGAAATTCTTCAAAGTCTGTTAAAATGACAATAGGAGCTTTGCCGTTTGAAGAATAAGCATATCTTTTTGCCTGAAAAATAGCGGGTTTATCTTTTTCAAGGTCAACACTTGCTTCTTTTGCCTCAATGAAAAATTTTAATTTTCCATTTATTTTAAAGGCATAGTCTACTTTTTTTGTTCCACCGTCAGTTGATTTATCTCTTTGAGAAAATTCTCTAACTACTGAATAATGACTTTTCATGTTCCAGCCTAAAGCATTGAACATTATATCAATATAATTTGAGCGGACATTTGTTTCCCCTTGACCTTTCTTGGTCAAAATAGCTTTATTCTTTTCAAATTCTTCAACTCTTTCAGCTATTATTTTTCCTCCGGCTTCTTTATTCATTTTCATTCCTATAAATTTTCATTAAGGTTCCACTGTGACTTATTCTTCTCTCGCCTCCATCGCAGGGGTGAAAACATTTATTGCAAATAACCATAATCTGACATATCTATCTATATCAGATTATTCCTGATAGTTTGCGGAAGATCTTCTATAGCGACCTGCAGCATTGCGCCGGTCTTTCTGTTTTTCACTTCAAGCTTGCCGCTTTCAAAATATGTTTTACCGGCGGTGATTCTAACCGGTAAACCAATAAGATCCGCATCTGCAAATTTTATTCCCGGACTGAGTTTACGGTCATCATAAAGAACATCATAACCCAGATCTGAAATCATTTTGTAGATATTCTCGATTTTTTCAATCTCTTCAGCGGTTTTCGAAATGCCCACAAGATGTACTTGAAATGGCGCGATTGCCGCCGGCCAGATAATCCCTTTTTCATCTGAATGCTGTTCAACGATAGCGGCAAGAGTTCTGGTAACTCCAATTCCGTAACAACCCATAATAGGTGTGACAGCTTTGCCATTGCTGTCCAACACAGTAACTCCCATAGCCTTTGTATATTTATAACCAAGCTTGAAAATATGACCAACCTCGATACCTTTTTTTTCGTAAAGGGCTTTGCCGCAGTTAGGGCACGCGTCACCGGCAACAGCTGTAACGATATCTGCATCTTCCTTTATTTCAAAATCTCTGCCGGGATTAACTCCCGTAAAATGTATATCCTTTTTATTCGCACCGGTAATCGCGTTTGCTGCATCTTTTACGGCTCTGTCAAAGATTGTTCTGACATTAAAATTATTTACGGGTCCGGCAAAACCT
>CAYLTM010000001.1:77752-90879 GCA_964386495.1 uncultured Leptospirales bacterium | reverse complement strand
AACCTACAGGAGCCGATGTGACTTTTTCGACTACTTCATCGGAAGCAAGCTCAAGGTTAATGCAGCCGACAGCGTTTTTCAGTTTAACTTCGTTTATTTCTCTATCACCGGTAACCACGGCAATGACAGGTTTTTCATCAGCCATGTATACGATGGTCTTCAGAAAACGTTTTTTTTCTACCGCAAAAAACTTCGCGAGATCGTCAATCGTTTTCACATTAGGCGTGCTAATTTCTGTTATAGCATTGGATTCCTCGCGGGTTTCGGAATCACCCCTAAGGAACTGGGCTTTTTCCTGATTGGCTCTGTAAACACATTCAGGGCATATAAGCAGTGTTTCCTCACCGACATCGGACGCGACCATAAATTCTTCGGAGGCGCTGCCGCCCATGTTGCCGCTATCCGCCTGCACAGGAATTGTTTCAAGACCGCATCTCGTGAATATATTTCTGTAGGCAGTCCTCATTTTTTCATAGGATTCATCAAGACCCGCTTCGTTAAGGTCAAAGGAATATGCATCCTTCATTATGAATTCTTTACTGCGAATCACGCCGTAACGCGGACGGATTTCATCGCGGAATTTAGTATTTATCTGGTAAACGTTAACCGGAAGATCACGGTATGACGCTGTTACCAGACGAACCACATTCGTGAAAGACTCTTCATGTGTTGGTCCAAGAGCGTACTCATTTCCATTGCGATCCTTTATGCGAAACATTTCGGGTCCCATTGAAAACCATCTGCCGGACTCTTTCCATAAATCAGCGTTGGTCAGTTCCGGCATAAGAAACTCCATCGCGCCGGACTTGTCCATTTCGTCTCGGACAATATCTATTACTTTACGAAGAGCCTTCCAGCCGAACGGCAGATAGGAATACATTCCTGCAGATTCTTTTCTTATTAATCCGGCGCGTGTCATCAGTCTATGACTGGTTACCAGAGCGTCCGAAGGATCTTCCTTCAAGGTAGGCAATATATATTTTGAAAATTTCATTTGGTCTCCTTACTCTATATTAGAGGTTATTTTCTTATTTGTATAAGGAGTAAATTATTTTTAACGGTTTTTGTCAAGAGAAAAGTTCTGTAGATCACTTCATGGAGTCGGCTCTTTTCTGCAGTGCGGTAAAAAGATTTGGAATACTGTTTTTCAGAAGCTTATCCTTAACCCATTCCGGCATCAGCGAATGCATCATTATAGCTTTATAATAAACTATGACTTTACCGTTTTCTCCATTTTTCAAAACCCACATACCTTCATTTTTGATAAATGGCCCATTTAGCTGTTTCCATGTCATCGTATATGAACTTTTGTCTTCGATAACACTGCAGGTATATTCAATGTCCTTCACTCCGATAGATACTGTTGTTTTTGTTGTCAGGGCATTACCATGTCTTTTCAATATTTCATTTTTTTTCATATTCGGCATAAATTCTGCTGAACGATTATGATCGGTTAATATATCCCAAAGTGTATTTATTTCACAATCAATGGTTCCGTATGCCTCAGCACCAATGCTGTTGCCTTTATCATCTTTCATCTGCTTAATACTATTTATTTCAGCGGCGTAAATCATTCCGCTTAATAATATAATAGAAAAAATAATTTTTTTCAACATAATTCAAATCCTTAGTAATAATCACATATGAATAAAGTTTCAGTCCATTAATTATATTGCTTGGATTGATAAGCAAGTAAATATATAAGTTGATTGACAAATAATTTTCATAATTGCTATATGCATAATATTAAAATTATTACGGAGGTTTTATGAAGTTTAATTTCTTACTAATTTTTCTAGCAGTAACAGTATTATTTGTATCAATTTCCTGTGATGATGATGATGATGATGAAAAAAAATCCAGCACTGATTCAAAAATGGATGTCGTCGTGCTTTCAAAGCAGGTATTACCTGTAGTTGCTCCTACAAAGGGAGAAAACGAGTGGGGCGGACAATTTTACAAAACCAATATACACAATATCTATAAGATTTTCAAAGAACCAGTTGTAGGAAAGGATGACGGTCAGAATATTTACATGTCATTAGGACTTATCCAGAATTTCGCTGATTTCACTTTTGCTAACGCTGAAATTTTGGACACCCCAAAAGCATACAAGCCTTGTTATGATATTAACGATACCAATTTTAGCGAAACAACATATACTCATTTTGCAGACGAAAAGGTAGATTACAAAAGAATTACTGGTGCGTATAAAGAAGTTGATGGTGTGATTGATATTGTTATTGGAGCAACGCATATTGAAAACGGAAATAGTGATAATGTTTATTCTATGCAAGCTAAATATAATAAAAATACTGGAGATCTCATTGTTAACAGTATTTACCACATCAACTATTTAGCTGGAAGCTCAATGGCAGGCAGCGACTATGGCGTGTATTCTAAAATATCAGGCAATGTGAATACTGGAAAATATTCCTGCCATGTTCAGGTTGGTTCAGGTTCCGCAAGTGCATCTGATGTTGTAATTATTAGTAAAGGTATTTCAAAAGGAACCGGATATTATGTATGTTACCTTAATAATAAGTATAATTCAACCGCGACTCCAGCTGGATACTACAAATTTCTGGCATCTGAAAACAACGAAAGTGCGATGAAAGCGTATGATGCATCAAATAAGCAGCCAGTTCCATATACTTCATTAACCGGCGATACCGAGAATTATGGTAAGGAAATTGAAACTTATAAAACAGCTTTAACTACTCCAGTTTTAGTTTTCAATCACGCGAGTTTCGCAAATTCAGGGCTAATAGCTAAATAACTAAAATACTACGCAACGAATAATTTATAAACCTCGCAAAAAGTGTCTTGCGGGGTTTCTTTAAATTTATTTTATGAATTATAATTAAACCTTCCGGCTCGCATAATCATTATTTAAATCGATTATCATAAAATACAAAAAAGGAGAAATGTTATGAATGTTAAAAGGTTTCTGAAAATACTCGTTATATTAGCGGTATCATATTTTGCCTTAAAAGGATTATATGGGAGTTTTCTGGATTACTCATATAATTCTGTAAGGAAGTTTGTAGAACAGAAAGAATCAAGCAGAGTATACAATAAAGATTTAATGTATCTTGAGAATCCTAATGGATATCCTATTATGATGGTTAATCCGTCGAATAAAAAAACGCTGTTTTTTGTTGAAGGGTTCAGAGGAGCTGTTGGTATAGCTATTTATAAAGATTGGCTCGAAAAAATTCATATTGAGAACAAGGTTAATATCATCGGTCCGATTGTAGGTCTTCAGGGATGGCCATTTGCACAAAGAAACCGTGAGTGGCATTATCAGGAAGATATGCGTCAGTCACTTCAGATCTATGATGCTTACACAGCTAATCTGCCGCCGGATCACAGAATTATTATCGCGACACAGTCATTCGGAGCTTTATCCAACGCGACAATCATGGCTTTCGGGAAAAGAAGTCCTGACGCAAGCGTCTTAATGTCCCCTTTTAATTCACAAATAGAATATAAATCCGGCGGAGCAGTGGTCAAATGGCTTGCCACAAAAAGAAGAACCCTTCAATACATTATGCCATATATGACGAGAAAACAAAATCCCGAAAGAGCAAGTTATTGGGATATTGTTAATAATGAAAACAATATTGATGTATGGGAAAAAACTGCCAGTAAAATAATGAGCTGGGAGGAAAACATGCACAAAGGGATTCAACTAGATGAAGCCGCGGCATATATGGAAAAGGATCTTCTTCCGCAGATTCACGATAAAAAAATTGTGATTATTTATGGCGATGAGGATCTTTACCTGGGTAAAGCCGGATTTGAAAATCTTGCCGCTATTTTGAAAAAATCAGGAAATACCGTTCAAACCATTGAACTCAAAAAAACAGGACACATGCTTTTATTTGATAATGAAGCTGATAAAGCGAAAGCGGTAATCACTGGTCTAATAGACAACACTTACAAAATGTAGTTTTTCAATCTGTACTTTTATAACTGTCACCGACGGTGACAGTTATGAAAACAAAATCACAAAAGGGATCAATAAAACTTATATCCGATTTCCGCGCCAAATAAATCATGTGATATAATCGGCTCCATATTGAGACATCACATATGTGCCGCCGAACGCGGTTATGTGAAGAATTGAGTTATATCCTGTAAAGGTTCCAACGCTGTTATCCAATAAACCAGACAATGGTGTGACAGTAGCCGTAACTTCCGCATTCGCCGGTAACAAAGCTGAATAGAATAATACAATCAACAAATATGTCTTTACATAATATTTCAATTTAAAGAAAAAATATCTTGAAATCTTCGAACTAACAAGCGACAATATCCTGAATAAAAAAAGGATATCTGAATGAAAATAATCTACACATTAATATTTATGTTAGCTTTTATAATTCCGGCAACAGCATCGGCAAAAGTTACAGCCATAACAGAGGAAAACTTCTACCATTACGATACAAACACTTATATAGAAAACGGATGGAAATTCAAAGCTGCCGCTGACGAAGAATGCGTAAAAACTGATTTTGACGACAGCACCTGGATGCCGATTGAATCATCATTAATGTCGAGAGAGCAGCGAAAAGTTCCTTCGTGGCAAGGTAGCGGTTGGTTTAGAACAATATTTTCGGTAACACCAGCCCTTTATGGAAAACGCGTCATACTAAGTATGTACTCAGGCGGCATCTGCGATATTTACTACGATGGTAATTATATTGGAAAGGTTACAAACAAAAACGATTTGCTCTTTATTGATTTTAATGAAAAATCAGAACACATTCTGGCTGTAAAATATAACTGTCCATATTATAAACATTTGTCATTCAGCGGATTTCCGACCGGGTTCAGTTTATTCTTGAATGATCCATCAACAGTTTTTAATTATAAAATAAATACCGAGCGAAGCAATTCTATTCCGCAGATAGCTTTTACCTTTTTGATTATTGGTATAGCAATTCTTCATCTAATTCTTTTTTATAACTTTAGAGAAGTAAAAGCTAATTTATATTATTCTCTGTTTGGATTGATGTTTGCCGGTGTTGTGTTTTTTGATTATCAATCAACCGGGTTTTCGCGGAATCTTTTTGAAAATATGCAGTACTTGCGTATCCAGCGAATCTTTGTAGTATTCGCATTTCTTCTATTCATGATTTTTACGAATAGTATTTTTTCGCTGAAAAGAAATATACTGTTTATACCAATCTGTATTGGACTTATAATTACCGGTTCATTAGCTGTATGGCGGCCGGGAGAAAATTACATATTCGTTTTAATCTTTATAATGATCATTTATATCGATGTGTCCAGAATACTGATTAATGCGATTCGTAATAATATCAAAGGGGCTCGCCTTTTTCTCTTCGGGTATCTCTTCATTTTAGTGTTTTCACTTTATGACGTTCTGCTTGATATGGGGGCGACGACTAAATTTATGGATATCGAGAATGCTTATTTTTTCGGTTATCTCGGATTGTTTTTTTCAATGTCAATAAATTTATCTAAAGACATCGCTAAGAAAAACAAAGATCTTAAAGAGAATTTGAATCAGGTTAAGCTGCTGTCTGAAAAAACTATTGAACAGGAAAAGGAAAAACAGAGAATCATCGAAGGACAGAAGGAACGACTGGAAATTCTTGTTAAAAAACGAACCATTGAGCTTGAAACTGAAAAAGAAAAAAGCGATAATCTTCTTCATAATATTCTGCCGAAAAAGGTAGCGGATGATCTTAAAAAATCCGGAATATCAGACCCAGACACATTTAATGATGTTTCAATATTATTTTCTGATCTTGTAAATTTCACAGAAATATCTTCCGGTCTTGAGCCAAAAAAACTTATTGAAGAGCTTAACGAAATATTTACAGCGTTTGATGACATCATTGAAAAGCATCAATGTGAACGGATAAAAACTATCGGTGACGCGTATCTTGCTGTCTGCGGTATGCCGATTGGAAATATCAATCACGCGGATTTACTTACCGATGCCGCAATCGAAATTGTAAAATATATGCGCCATCGAAATACGCGCTCAACAATAAAATGGGAAATCAGAATCGGCATTCATTCTGGTAAAGTTACCGGAGGAATTGTCGGACTGAAAAAATACATCTATGATGTTTTCGGCGACGCGATTAATACAGCCTCAAGAATGGAGAGTTGTTCAGAGCCGATGAAAATAAATATTTCGGATTCCACATATAATCTTTTAAAACAATCTGACTGCGAAAAGAAAGGTATCTCTTTCCGTGAAAGGGAAACCATAACTGTTAAAGGTAAAGGTCTGATGAAAATGTATTTTGTTGAGAAAACTCACCCGGAAGGGTGAGTCTTATCAACAATAATCGATCAGCACTTTCTTTTTAATATAACCATTGTTACGTCATCATTGCATTTGAAATTTTTAAGTTCCTTGATGATTGTATTTTTCAAATCATCAACTGGAGCGTTTGCATTACTTCGCAATAATTCTCCGAGCAATTTCTCCCCGAATAATTCATCAGTAATTTCATTTGAAGTATTTTTTTTGTTGGCTTCTGTAATACCGTCTGAATAAAGAAGCATCACATCACATGGACCCATCTCAAGAGAATCAATTTCAACCATGCCTTTTATATCATCAACCAGACCAAGCCACATGCCTCTTGTTTCAATGTAATCAACCTTTCCTGTTTTTGACCGGTAAATCATAATGTCCTGATGCAGACCGGAGAACATAAACTTGCCTCCTATGGTCGCCGCTAAAACTGTAATGGTCATATATTTATCTTCGCCGAGTCTTTTGATATTCTGAGAAATCGTCGTGTTGATAATATTTAAAAGGTTGTCTGGTTTAATATCAGGATTCTGCGACAATGCTATATGAATCGCTGTCTGAGTCATCATCATTATTAAACCGGCTGGAACACCGTGACCTGACACGTCGCCTATTACTATCCAGTCCATTCCGGCGGCATTAATAATATCGTAGTAATCACCCCCGACTTCATCCGCAGGCTGCATATAAGCTGAAATGTCGTAATCCGCGATTTCAGGATTTACCGGTAAAAGCTTGGTCTGAATTTTCTTTGCAAGTTCCATTTCACCCCAAAGAGCGTCACGGGTCTGTATCAACTGTTCGTTAATCGCTTCCATTTCATGCATCGCCGCTTCGAGTTCTTCTGTACGGGATCGGACTTTTTCTTCAAGATTTTCAGTTGCCTCGGAAATTTTTTCCGCCATAGAGTTGAAATTCCGCGACATAAATCCGAATTCATCCTCAACCCTGATAGGAATCTGTACTTTCAAATTACCGTTCTGCATTTCATTCAGCCCGGATATCAAATTTCTAATAGGTTTAACGAGCGATCCCCAGAAGAAAAATGGAAATCCGATTATAATGATACCTACCATCGCAAACAGCAGTATTGTATATTTCTTCGAAGTTCCATGAACATAATTCCGGTAGCTTAAATATGGATACCCAGCTTCGATTACTGTATTTAAAGTTGGGTCTATTTCCATGACAGAAACAAAATGATTTTTATCATCACTATCTTTTCTGTAAATTCTGTCACCGGATTTTTTCATCGGTGTAAGATATGTTAACACTTCAGCCTTCAAAGTTTTTTGATCCGCGTTTGATTTTGCAATGTGTTCAAGAATTACTTCGTTGAAAATTTTAGATTTCGCCCCCGGTAAAAACGCTTTTAACTTTTCATTAAAATTTTCTTCCGGCAGCTGCTTGATTTTATTTGCTGTAAAAAATACAGGTTTTTCAATGTAGTCAATGTATTGAAGAATTTTTTCTATAGGTTCAGATTCGTCCGAAGGAAGTCCTGCAGCATAATCTAAAATTGCTGTTTTGTATCCGATAAAAGAATCATTCGTTCCGTTCAGCAAATTTTGTAATTCTACTTTATAACTGGATTTATCTAAAGTTTTTATTTTTTCGTAAATATATGTATTGTAAAATTCCTGTCTAAGATCATTGAAATTAATATTATTTTCTTTTGCACTTTTTGAATACTTGGTAGATATTGAATTTTCAGGAAATGAATAATTTATCATGTATTCCATATCCGCGGAATTTTTTCCCTTCGCAAGCGACAGGGCTGTTTCCGACCGCAATAATAGATCGAAAGACTTTTCCTGATCCTGTAGAGAGAAATATGAAAACCCCTGAACCATCAATAGAAGAGTGGCGACACTGACTATCAGAATTTTCGACATAAATGTTGATCGTTGTTTAGTAACATTCAGATAGACTATAATAGCGATAAAGACTCCGGTTATTGTAGCGAGATTCTGAGAAATCTGATATGTGCCTCTATCAATAAGACCATCTCTGCTGAAAATATTTAGAACACCCGGTATCATAAATGTTGAAAATACTGCCGTGCCGATAATCAATGCTGCCCATCTTTCAGCTCCTTTATTAACAAAAGCTCTCCAGACTCCCATAACAAAAATCAATGCTATTGAAAGAAGAAGCACCATCGCATATATCTTACTGGCTTTTTCTGCGTCGAAATCCCAATAATGACCGGCAAAATTGAATATCTTTTTAGAAAAATACGAATCATGAAAAAAATACAGAACAAGAATTGGTGTAAAAATATACCAGAATCCTTTATAAATTTTTCCAAATAAGGGGTTTCTGTCTTCAGGAAAGTGGAACAAAGAAAGCCCCATAAATATCTCAGCGATTATGCAGACACCAATTGTTACCCATCGGTGATACGCTCCCATCGGATGATAGACACTTGCGGCGACCGAGTATGAAAAAAAGAAGAAGGTGCAGAGAACTAAAAAATAAGTTAAAAACATTGTCGATTTTGACTTGTTTTTCATGACAATAAAAAAATAAGCAAGAACACCCATGAATATTGATGGGATTAACGCCCCAATACTAAAAAAATTAAAATAAACATGCTCTGTAAAATTCATAATATACCCCATTTATTTTTGATGGGCAATTATTGCCTCTGATATGATGAATATATATGTATCACTTTTGAATGTCAACATATTATTAAAAGTTGTTGCAGTAGTTTCTGGTGATTAATAACTGTTTAGTCAGTACCCCACTGATGAGTCCTGTCCGAATTTTCGTTTCCAAAAAGATTCAGGATCCTCATCGAAATGAGTTTTTACAAGGTCATCTTTTATCATGGAAAACTGATAACTATAGCAGTATTTCATTAATATTTTATATGCGTTGATTATTTTCGCGGTCATTGATTTACATTCGGCTGAATTTTCCTTGCAATGGTCGGGATGCCACTTAAACAGAAGCTCTTTATATTTTTTGTTGATATCATTTATGGACGCTGAATCGCCAAGCCCCAAAATTTTCGCCGATTCAATTATTGAATTGATCATTTTTACTCCATCACTTTTTAATAAAATTTTTCGCATGAATAATTATAGCTTTGATTAATGCTGTAAGAAGAAATACAGCTCCCGCAAAAACCACAACCATCGCGCCTGCCGGAGTGTTGAATGACCAGCTTGCAAAAAGACCAACAACAGAAAAAACTGCCGAAAACAAACATGCCATCAGCATCATCCCTGAAAGACTGCGCGCCGCGTAACCAGCGGTGCCGGCAGGCAAGGTCAGCATAGCAATAACCATAACGATGCCGACAAAGGTCTGCAAAAGAACTACAGCGATAGCGGTTACCGTGAGAATGACAATGAAGATAATATCAGTTTTAACGCCCCTAACTTTTGCAAATTCCTCATCAAACGCCGATGCGGTAATCTGCGGATAAAACCGCCATGTCAGCAATACTACCACAATATCCAGCACTGCCAGGATATAAAGTTCCCTCGTAGAAATAAGTAGTATGTTGCCGAAAAGATAACTCATCGGGTCAGTATAACCAGGAGTCTTCGCCATGAAAAGAACACCGATACTCATACCAATAGCCCATATCGCATTGATAACCGTATCCGCGCGCTGTTTCGATTTTAAAGACACAATGCCGATTATGAATGCGGAAATAATCGCGAAAATCATAGCTCCTATAATTGGGCTTAGCCACACAATCAGTCCAGTCGCGGAAAAATACATAGCCATACCGATACCACCCAGAACAGCATGTGATATTGCACCAGCCAGACCTGAAATTCTTTTAACTGTGACAACTGAACCAATGATGCCGAAAAGAACTGACGAAAGAAGTCCGGCAAAAAAAGCATTACGCATAAACGGCAATGACGGATTTAAAAGAGCTTCAATAAAACTGTTCATATTATTCTTTATCTCCGCAGCAGCATGTTTCTTTCAATTGTTCATCATGTACAACCTTGACTGCTGTACCGCCGTATAAAGCGGCAGGTGCGTCAACGGCGGGTTCTGTTCTATGACGGACAACAGTTCTTGCTTTACTTGAATTTACTTTCTCGCTGACGCATAATACTAAATCGGTTAGTGATGAAACAAATGCGGGATCATGAGTCACAATGAATATTGTAGTGTTGCCTTTAAGTTTTCCAAGCGTTTTAAACAGACGTTCCTCGCTTTCCGCGTCCATATTCGCCGTCGGCTCATCTAATATTAAAAGCATTGGGCGTGATGCTAACGCACGTGCGAGCATCACTCGTCGACGCTGACCGCCGGACAATGCCGAGTACGAGCGATCCGCAAGATCAGATATTTCAGCCTGACTCATAGCGTCGTTGACAGCTTTTTTATCATCCGGTGAAAACTTACGGGACAAAGGATCAAGCCTGCCCATCCGTACAACTTCCTTTACCGAGATTGGAAATGCCGAATCATATTCAGCATGCTGTGATACATAACCAATACGGTTACGCTCGCCATTCGCGAGTCCACCGGATAATATAATTTTTCCTGAATCAGGTTGTATGAGATTCAGCATAAGTTTGAGTATTGTCGTTTTACCGGAACCGTTCTGACCAACCAGTGCCGCGAAATTCCCCTGATGAACATGGAAGTTTACATTTTCAAGAACAGGTATCGTACCATAAGAAAAGGATACCTTCTCAAACTGTATTACGACCGGACTGCTATGCAGAGATTTTTCTTCCTTCATATATTATCGACCTTGAAATATTTCTTATTTACTGGTTAAATCTTTTCCTAAAACATCGCCCATAATATTTATATTAACGAGCCAATTATCCGACAGGGGATCAAGCATAATTACTTTCGCTCCAACTGAGTCAGCGACCGTTTTAGCAGCAGTTACCGGAAACTGCATCTGAACAAAAATTGCGTGCGTATTGACCGCTTTAGCCTGATTAATTATTGCAATCAGATCTTTTGCGGTAGGCTCCTTCCCTCCTGTTTCAACTGCCACCTGTTCAATGCCGAATTCGTCAAGAAAATACCCAAACGCCGGATGAAAAACAAGTACGCTTCTTCCGGAAAGCGGAGCAAGCTTTATTTTCAAATTATCAAAAGCTGTATCGATATCAGTTATCAGTGCTTTGTAATTTGCTTCATAATATTCCCTGCCTGCCGGATCCTTTTCAACAAGAACAGAAAAAATATGACCTGACATAATTTTTACCGGTTCGCGGCCCAGCCATGTGTGGCGGTCTATGTTCGTGCTGTGATTTTCTTTTGAGTGCTCATCATCTATATCTCCATCATGGTGATGATCCTCCAGTAATCTGAATTTTACACCTTGCGTGCCGTCAATAATTTTGAGAGACGGATATTGACTTGCAATACGCGGCTTTAATCCTATTTCAAAGTCGGTATCAGATAATATCCAAATGTCCGCCATTGAAAGAGCGGACATTTGCACCGGAGTAGGATCATAAGAGTGAGGACTCTGCCCTGCCCCCACCAAGACAATAACGTTTACTCTGTCACCGCCTATTCTTTCGAGAAAATATTTCTGAGGTAAAATACTTACTGCTGCTGTCAGCTTATTTTTCGTTTTACTTGAATCACCTTTTCCGCAGACAGTGAACAAGCTCACCAGAACAATAATCATAATACATTTAATTGTCTTCATAAAATCGCCTTTTTTGTTTTTATATAAATCATGCTGTCATTAATCAGCCTGAATGTTGTTTACCGATTCAACCTTTACAATCAGGACACAGTCCGGTTAAATAAAGAACCGCTCCTTTTACAAGAAAATCTCCATCAACTGATATTTTATTTACATTTGGAAAATTCTTTTTAGTTTTCACACAGAATATTTTTTTACATGAGTCACAATAAAAATGCGGATGTGCCGGATTATGCTCGCAGGATAATTCATAATATTGTCCTTCATCACAATTCATCACTTCCCTGAGAATTTTATTCTCACTGAACAATTTAAGATTCCTGTAAATTGTTACGACATCCAGTTTTTTTTTCATATCGTTATAAATATCATTCACGGTAAAAGGTGACTTTCTTGATAAAATAAAATCAAGCACTATTACGCGCTGTTTTGTTATTTTAATATGCTTCTCACTCAACAATATTCGCGATACACATTTATCCATTGACAGATTCTACCTACAATTAATACTTAGCCAATTGCAAACCATTTGCATTTAGAAATTTATATTGTCAAGAAGATAATAAAAGGGAGCAAACACATGAAGATCGGTATTATTATTGAAACAAAGGAATATGAGAAGGCATGGAATGCTTTCAGATTTGCTGTAACCGCCAAAAATAACAATCATGAAGTAAAAGTTTTTTTGATGGGTGAGGCGGTTGAATGTGAAGGACTAACTCATGATAAATATAATGTAGATGAGCAATTAAATAAATTCATATCAGTCGGCGGTGAAATTTTAGCATGCGGGACATGCTTAAAATCAAGAGATAAAAACGGTTCAGAAGCCTGCCCTCTTTCAACTATGATCGATTGTTTGAATGTAGTCGAATGGGCTGACAAAATGGTAACATTCTGAGGACCATGCTTTTTATATTGACGATTTCCCAAGCATTTCCTATATTGTAGTTGAAATTTAAATTAAAAAGGAGAGTCATAATCTATGGATCAAGAATTAAAAGACCTTTTTAAAACAATAGCTGAAATGCAAAAAGAAACTGCAAAAAGTCAGAAAGAAACTGATGCTAAAATCAAAGAAACATCAGAGCAAATGAAGAGAACCGATATTAAACTTGATAAGCTGGCTAAAATGTATGGCGGGATTTCACTAAGCCAGGA
>CAYLTM010000001.1:77310-77742 GCA_964386495.1 uncultured Leptospirales bacterium | reverse complement strand
TTCAATACTCTTAGAGGAAAAAAAAGAATTGGAAATATGATTTTCGACACCATTCAGAAAAATATGCGGGTTGATGGAAAAAATCTTAAAGGCGAATACGATATTGTTCTTTATAATGGAAGTTCTGTTGCGGTTATTGAAACTAAGTACAAAGTTCATATCAATGATATCATCAATTTGTATGAAAAAAAGATACCAAATTTTAGAAAACTCTTCCCTTTTTTTGATAGTTATAAAATTTATGCAGGTATTGCCGGTTTTCACATTAACGATGATGCAGTCAAGAAAGCGGAGGAATACGGTTTTTTCGTTTTGAAACGGAAAGGAAAAATTGTCGAGTATGATACCGATTTCGTGAAGGAGCAGCTCGCCGGATAGATCATTGGACAGTAACAGGGGATCATGCCCCCTTGTAGTAAATCAGTCCATTGC
>CAYLTM010000001.1:72990-77300 GCA_964386495.1 uncultured Leptospirales bacterium | reverse complement strand
TGACACAAAAACAATGGCTCCATTGAAATGACAGAGAGACTATACTGTCCTTCAACATGAGAGCATACTCTCAAATTTATCACTTGCCAAACATATACATTCAACAATCATATTTTTGATAAATATCCTACACATAAAAATACTTGATGAGGAAAAAATTAACTGGGCATCATCTGAAAAAAAGATTCATCTAAACGAACATGAGTATCTGATTTGGCAGCTTATAAAATGTGTTAACTTTTTTGACATATATTATCAACCATATACATTTCCAGAAAAGGATGCCGAGCTCTGGGTTGACTTTGAATTTGCCAAAGATTTTATCAATTGCTCAATTAAGTTGATAGTTAACAACGAAGAAGCCGACACACCTTTTAATTTTGTCAGTGAAGATTATGGGAATGTAGGAAATATTATTTATGAATGACAGTAATTATCCGGTCTTTCTGCTGACTCTTAAAACCGGAGGCGTTGGACTCAATCTTACTGCCACGGATACCGTTTTTATTTATGACCCGTGGTGGAATAAAGCCGCTGAAAATCAGGCGATCGACTGGGTTCATCGGATCGCCCCGGAAACGTTATATCACTGAAGCTGTCGATTTTTCATCGCCAGTCTGATCCATATAAGGGCACCTCTAATAATTACAAAATCAATTTTAGAGTTACTCATAATTTTACTCCACAAAAAAAAGACAATTGGATTGTATGGAAGTATGATTTACTATAAAACACTGATTCCCCAGCGCATATCGTTTCGACAAAATAATTTTTATTAAGATAAACTCTGCATCCCATACCAGCCATGCCGAAGAAATCAACATAATTAATGTTGTTATTATTTTTCATTTCATCTAGAGTCAGCGAGGTATATGAACAGCCGCTCTGAAACTTTATAAACAATTCTAAATTATCATCGCTGACTGGATAATAATAACCTACTCCAAAACCCAACGAAGTATTAGTTAGTGTACTTTTTTTTAAAGAGTCAACATTGTTAAATTGAGCGATATCTTTATTGAATCATTATTGCTGTTTACCGCAATCTCCCCTTCTTCCAGCAGTATGACCGAGTTTTTTGTTTTAAGATTAATTGCGCCATTTGCACCTGAGCCGCTTTTTACAGAAATGGCTCCTTTTTCTAAATCGATACTAAGTACTTTATCATTTAAAATTGCAACAATCATTGTATTCTGATCGAGATCAATTTTTGTATTGTCTTTAAGTATTATTACCGCGGAAGAATTTTCGGGAATACTAATTGCGTCGTAATTGTATATTTCTGTTCTCTGCTCTACGTCCTCCCAAATGACATTACTTGCATACCTTCGTGAAGCACTCTTTTTAATAAATATAATTGTACCAATTGCATTTTCACCGGTTTCTTTAACATGTTCCGTGATTTCTTCAAATAAAAAATATGAACAAACTAAAAAAAGCAGAATAAGTATTGTGATAAAACTTTTATTCCAGAATTTCATATTTTTTATCTCTAACTTTGCTTCTCCGATTGCTGAGATCTGATTGCGTTGTTAACTTAGGCGGTGTTAAGCCTACCAGTTTATGCAGCTCCTCTATTGTTTTTGGTGAATTAGGATTATCCAAGCGACCTAAAACCGCATATATCTGAAGTACTTCTGTTTTACCTTTAACGGTAATTTTTCTCATAGGAACAATTCGGAAAATATCTTTGACCATACGAGCAGTTTCTTCAGAAATTAATATGTCAGTGGAAAAAGGCTTATTCAGGCTTTCTATACGAGATGCGACATTAACTGTAGCCCCGATTACGGTATACTCCATCCTCTCCACGGAACCTATCTGCCCGGCAAGAACAGGTCCGCAATGAATACCGCAGCCAATCTGCAAACGCGGTCTGATGTCATCTCCTTTATCATTATTGAATTTTATAAGTTCATCACGCATCATAAGCGCCGCATCAACAGCATTCGTCGCGTCATTATCGGTTCTTATCGGAACTCCCCAAACTGCCATAATTGAATCACCTATATATTTATCTACAACACCGTGTGTTTTATAAATGCAGCTGACCATTTTGGTCAGATAGCGGTTTAATAATTCAACAACATATACAGGTTCCAATATCTCTGATATCATTGTGAAGTTGCGGATGTCGGTGAATAATATCACTACATTTTTTTTCTCACCGCCAAGTCTGATGTCATTTTTCAATACAAACTCAGCGATATCTTTGTTAACAAATTTTCCAAAAGCATTTTTTATCATTTCTCTTTCAGCAAGCCCATGTGCCATTTTCTTAAATGAGTCCGTGAGTTCTCCTATCTCATCATTTGAAACAGAAGAGATCTCAATATCAAAATTTCCTGCTTCGATTTCGTGAGACGCTTTGATTAATCTTGTGATTGGACTGCTCAAAGACCGGGAAAATAAATAATTCACAAGAAATGATATCGACAAGACAGTAAGAGTAAGCCAGATTATGGTTCTTTGAATCTTGTAAACCATCGCGAATGCGATGTTTTCTTTCACATAAGATATAACCGCAGTGTCCGCAAAACCGACTCTGCAGAATGACCCGAGCAGCCTGTTTCCCTTCTCATCGTTATAAGCGGTCTGTCCGTTGGAATTCGGGCTTGTCATCATCATTTTGATAATCATCATTGAAGAGTAATTTATTTTTACCATTACCAGCCCTCTGTCCCGATGAGCGATAATATCTCCGTTACCTGATACAATAAAACTGCTGATTTTACAATCCTTATACACCTATTAGACAGTGGTTATACGTAGACATTACCTCCTCCGCCCGCCAGCGATGGGCGGAGAGCTGTAATTATTGTGTATAACCAATTTTTGATAAGTATAATTACAATATTCAAGGCTATTAGTCATTCACACCAATTCGTCAGGCACTAATTTAATGAAAAATCAATGATTATGCAATAATACGTAAGCATTATTATTATGAATAAAATTACTAACTATGTTAAATATTAATAGTAATACAGCGGTGAAATGTCATTGATTTGAAAATTGAATAAAAAAGTTAAGATAGTTTTAATCGAGGAGAACTATCTGTTGGCAGATAGCCGCCTCACAAAATAGGAAAAGGGAGTGAGATTGGGATTGTGTCTAACAAGGCTGAGATGTGTTTCAATAAGGAAAGAGGATCCCCCCTCTGTGGAACCACATCTCAGAAAAGGTCCAATTGTGATTATTATAATCACAGATCATCTTCCACCAACTGTATAATCATAACAGTATCGACTCGTCCAAGTTTTTTCAACCCAATTAGTCTGGATTTTAGCGGCATGCTTACCAGCTGACCTTTCTTCGCGATAAGTTCTCCATTGGCTTGAGACAATATGTCTTCGCCAATGATCATATCATCCAATAGTTTTTCCGGTGCTATCGCTGTTTTAATGTATTTTCTTGTGCCGGAAAAACATTTCACGAAGTTATCTAGAATTTCAGGATCGTAAACACCATGTGCCGCTCGGGATTTAAGTATCGATAACGCTGTGATGTTTTCTTTGCCATTACTTATTAAGGTGTCATAGTCGTTGGATATTTTCAGCAGTCGTGAGATTATCGGTATTTCTTTACCTGATAAGTCCGATTGCGGAAACCCGCTTCCATTAAAGTTTTTCTCCTGATTCAAAATTATCGGAAGAAGACCTTCTATTCTGGGAATATTTTTCAGCATTTCTACTCCTGCTGAAGGATACCGTTCAAAAACTAACCGCTCACTATCATTAATTGTTTCACCAGCAAGAACTCTTTTTAATATCTCATCGGGAATATTGATCCATCCAATTTTACATAGCAACGATGATATTTCATATTGCCATGTGTGAGTAATGTTCATTTTATCAGTGTATTTTTTTATAATAACGCGGAGGCGTTGTACTTTTTCAAATGCGCTTGGCTTCAGCATGGAGATTATATCAATCAGTAATTTTATACTTCCAGATAAGGTTTTTTCGAGCAATACCTTTTCCGCGTGAATCAATTCGTATTGCGTAATCGCGTCTTTAATGTTTACAGAAAGATCATCGCTGCTGCAGGGTTTATTCAGAAAACGGAATATTTTTCCTTTGTTTACAACATTCACCAATGCCTCGAATTCAGCCTGGCCGGACAACATGATCCTTACAGAATCTGGCGAAATTTCTTTTGCTTTTTCGAGAAACTCTAAACCATTCATACCATGCATTTTATAGTCGCTAACAATTACAGAGTAGTGACCGTTTTTTATAATTTTATCAAGAGCTATGCTGCCGGAAACAGCAGTATCGATAGTATAAATATTGTAAAATTGTCTTTTA
>CAYLTM010000001.1:71047-72980 GCA_964386495.1 uncultured Leptospirales bacterium | reverse complement strand
CTGACTGCCCTGTTAAAATAATTTTCTTAATTTCAGGAAAGTCTGTTTCTAATATACTAAATAGTTCAAGCCCCGTCATACCAGGCATTTTGTAATCACTTATAACTAAATCGGGGTTTTCTTTTTTACAAAAATCAAGAGCCTCGAACGAAGATATGAAATACGATATTTCCCATTCATCAGATTTTTCTCGAAGACTGCGTTTTATACCATCAATAAGATTAGAGTCATCGTCAACTATACATATATTATATTTCATTTTGATCTCCTGTCGTTTCAATTTCTTTTAGAATCGGAATTCTAATGGTAAATTCTGTCCCTTGACCGGGTATCGATTCAAAGAGAATGCTTCCTGCGTGCATGTTTGTGATTATAGAACTTGATATGGTTAGTCCCTGACCAGTACCTTTACCTATTTCTTTGGTCGTAAAAAATGGATCGAATATTTTTGTTTTGTCGGTATCCGGTATACCGATGCCGTTATCAGCAATTTTAATCTCTACACTATTCTCAAGTGAAATAAATAATGTTGTTATTTTGATTACTCCTTGTATGACTTGTTCCATTTTAAATCTTTCAGCAACCGCATGCGAAGAATTTACAATCATATTCAAAAATACCTGCGATAATTCATTCGGATAGCATAATATTTCCGGGATATTACTGTCCAAATCAGTTTGGATATGAGCCGCATACTTCCACTCATTTTCAGAAATAGTCACAGTATCTTCAATTATTCTATTGATACTATAGAATACTTTGTTATTTGAACCGGGATGACTAAACTGTTTCATAGAGCCTACAATTTTAGCGATTCTTTTTATTCCTTCGATCGTTTGATCAATAGCTTTCGGAATTTCTGACAACAGATAATCGCAATCATTATCAATAAAATATTCATTAATGTTATCTATTATATTCTGGGGGGTTTTATTAAATTCTTTATTCGTCATTATTTGTGTAAACAATGTGGTGAATATCGAAAAAGATTTTTTGAAAAACTGGAGATTGTCACTTATATATTGAGTCGGTGTATTTATTTCATGTGCGATTCCTGACGCAAGCTGACCGATTGATTCCATTTTTTGCGATAGTATTGACCTTATTCGTAAATTTCTCGCCTCGGTAATATCATCCCCTGAAATAAGAAATCCGAGCAAATTAGATTTTTCATCATAAACAGGTGTAATTTTAGTATTCATAAAGCGATCACGGATATTCGAATTTTTAATCTGTGAATATCGCAACTCATTAATAAAGATTGATTCTTTTTTATCCAATGAATCTGAAATCCCCTCATATATACGATCCCATTCCCAGTTTAATCCGCTTAATGTTATCTTAGTTCCTAAAATTGCCGCAGCCTTAATTGAAAAAAGTGATTCAGCTTCATTATTCCAGTGCGTAATTATATCATGAGTAGTTACTCCAATCAATATTGATTTGATAGAAGCTAATAAGTAACGTATTTCATTGTTTGCTTTTTCCAGTTTGTTTCGAGATAAAATATAATCTGTTATGTCATGAACCGCACCGATATATTTTAATGGGTGATCGCTATTTCCATAATAAGCGGATATTTTAACAGCACAATTTATTTTCTCATTATTATTATTAAGCATTTCGGTATGTTTAATAGATACTTTTTTATTTTGCGAAACACTTGATATCACATCAGAAATAAAATTTTTCATCGGTAATATTTTCGAAATTGGCAATCCAATAACATCATTCCTGTTATACCCAAGTAATGATTTTATTGATGGTGATATTTCAATAATATTCAATTCAGTTGATAATTCAAAATAAACATCCTGAATATTTTCAAATATTAATCTATATTTGTTTTCTTTATCTTTTAGAGCCAAATCTGATTTTGCTTTCTTCAAAGCCATTTCTAAAACAACAATAAGCTCAAATTCATCAATTGGTT
>CAYLTM010000001.1:63061-71037 GCA_964386495.1 uncultured Leptospirales bacterium | reverse complement strand
ATATTACAGGTATGCACTTGTTACTATTTATTTCAATAGCGGTGTCAATACCGTTTAATTTTCCATCGAGTTCGATGTCGGAAATAATTATATCCGGATGTAAAACATTCATATTCGCTAATGTTTCTTCTCCGGTTGAATAAATACCAATAACCTCAAAATTCTGTTTTTTCAGAAAACAGGTTAAAAACATAGCGGTTATAACTTCATCTTCAAGTATCAATACTTTAACCATAATAAAATCCTTTATTCATGACGTAATGGCGTTTACAACTCAATTTACGCACAAACATTAATCATGAACTTGTTTACCTTATGGAATATTGTATTGTTAATTGAGTCACTCCCCCCACTCAAATATTATATATTTCAATATTCCATATATTGTAGGTAATCAATTTAAGCAGTCATGACGACATAAATAAATATATATTTAATTCCCTTTATAGTTTATTAGCTTTTTTGTTATAATCAGGCTATATCAATAATCGACAGCCGCAATACTCAAAGCACCTTTCATGTATTATTTCACGACTTTTTTCTTCAAAATTATATTTTTTTGTTGCCTTTTGCACATATGTGCATTATAATACAAGAATCATTATGAACATAGGTGCAATATGCCACGAAATAAAAAATGCAGAATGTTGAACGCGCCTCCATGCTGCAGCAGATTTAAACCGGCTGGTATACCGGGGCGGTTTCTTGAGAAAGTGGTAATCACCCTGGATGAATACGAAAGTATTCGACTGGCGGATTTTCTGAATCTGGAGCATGAAGAAGCTTCCGGGAAAATGGGCATTTCAAGATCTATATTCACGAGACTTGTTCAAACTGCCAGACAGAAGGTTGCACGTGCAATCGTAGAAGGATGCGAATTGGTCATTGAGGGCGGCGAATATCATTTTCAAAACAAATCTTACCGCTGTACAGATTGCTCATTTATAGAATCCTTAAAGATGGAAGAGACTATTCCTGAAGCTTGCCCTTTTTGCGGATCAGGAAATATTTTGAATTTGAATGATCAGTTCGGTGGGAAAGGTCATTGCAGAAGACATGGTATAGAAAAATAATTATTATAGGAGGCTTAATATGCCGGGATTAAATGGAACAGGTCCTGCTGGACAGGGCAGCATGACAGGTAGAAGACTTGGTGTTTGTGCCCAGGGGCAAAATGCGAATAAAAGCATCGCTTTTCTTGGAAACAATGCTGGAAGGGGTATGGGACGAGGAAGACTATCTTGTGTTAGAGGTCGCGGATTCTTCCAGGGTTTTAAAATAATGGATAATATTTCGGACATGGATCTGAAGGATCATCTAGAAAATCAACGCAGACTAATCGACGAACAAATTTTAGAACTGGAAAAAAGAGCGAATGGATAATACTAAATCAATCGCTTTTGCCAGCGGCAAGGGTGGAACAGGGAAAACTACGCTTGCCGTTAATTTCGCGAAACATCTTTCTATGGAAAAAAATATTAAGGTTGCCTTGTATGATCTTGATGTTGAAGAACCTAACTCACTGATTTACTTCCCTGACGCTGACAATATTTTTCAGACAATCTTGTCTGTTGATATTCCATCGTTTGATCTTTCAAAATGCAGATTTTGCGGTATCTGTGATTCGAAATGCAATTTTAACGCTATATCGGTTTTCAATAACAAACTCATTTTCCACAAGGAGCTTTGCAAATCGTGCCAGAGATGTAAATACATTTGTCCTGCAGGTGCAATCAGTTTTGAAGACATGAAAATCGGTAAAGCTACGATTTTTGAAGATAGAGAATTGACAATTTTCGAAGGTCGGCTTAACGAAGGCAAAATACAGGCGAAAGATCTCATCCGTCAGGTAAAAAACGTCAGTCATCATAAGACGTTTGATTACAAAATCCTTGACTGTCCGCCCGGAACAACTTGTCCTATGGTTGAATCTGTCACTAATGCTGATTTCGTTATTCTTGTTACTGAACCCACACCATTTGGTCTGCATGATCTATCACTTGCTGTTGAGGCTCTTGCAGAACTCAAAAAAAGATTCGCGGTTATAATAAACAAGTCAGACGAAAACGATGTTATTATTTATGACTATTGCTCAGCAAAATATATAGATATCATAACTACAATAAAGTTTGATATTAACTACGCGAAAATATCATCCAGCGGTCGCCTTCTTGCGTCTGATGAATCAGGTAATGCTGATAATTATTTTTCAGATAAGATGAGCAGTATATCCGCTTATCTATCGGAGGCTGATGTATGAAAATTGCGTTTGCAAGCGGAAAAGGCGGCGCGGGAAAAACAACTTTCGCTCTGTCCTACCATAAATATTTAAAAGACAACTCTGTTTTCGCGGACTGCGACGTTGATGCCGCCGACGCTTTTTTAATAATAGAGAAAGACCGCGTTTCTTCAGAGCCCTTTGTATCAGGTTTTAAATACTGCATCAATGACAACTGTATAAACTGCGGACTCTGCATGGATCGTTGTAAATACAACGCCATTAGTAAAAACGACAAATATTCTATCAATCCGTTTTCCTGCGAAGGATGCGGTGCATGTGAAGACGTGTGTATGGACGACGCAATTGATCAGATACATAATCATTGCGGTGAACTTTTTGTCTCTGACACCATTTTTGAAACAAAAATGGTTCACGCGCGGTTAAAACCAGGCGAAGACAATTCAGGGAAACTGGTATTTTCTGTAAGGAAACGCGCAGATGATATAATGCGCAAAGAGAAAAAAGATATTCTTGTTATAGACAGTCCGCCCGGTATAGGCTGCGCACTGATGGCATCCATCACAGGTATTGACAGACTCGTAGTAATTATCGAAGCTTCATTATCAGGATTTTCTGACGCTAAAAGACTGATAACCACAGCAAAAGGTATGAGAATTCCAATCTCGGCAGTTATTAATAAATCAGGATTAAACTGTGATACTGATAAGACCATTGAGGATTTTATTGTGTCTGAGAATATTCCTTTTCTTGGTTACTTCCCTTTCAATAGAGAAGTAGTTGAAATACTGAAAAGGAAATCGTTGCTGATAGATTCTGAAAATTCCGATATCAAAAATTCGGTAATTAATATTTTTTCTAAAATTAATAAGGAGTAAATAATGATAATAGCAATTCCAACTAATGACAAAATTTTTGTAGCGGGTGAATTCGGCCGCGCGGGTTTCTTTGTTCTAATCAACACTGAAAATGGCGAAAGGACATTTCTTGACAACAGTGAAAATCTTAACGCGGCTCAAGGAGCTGGAATTAAAACCAGCACCGATCTTATTAAGAATAATGTTAAAGCGGTTCTTTCGCCGATGATAGGCCCTAAAGCTTTCACTACACTTAATGAAGGGGCGGTAGAAAAATATCTGGTTCCTAAAAAAACGGACGGCACCTCATACAGTATCGATGACGCATACAATATGTTTATTGCGAAATCTTTACCAGACATGGCAACACATAAATAATATAATGGAGAAAATTCAATGAATGAAGTTACAAAAAAAGATGGTGTTTTCGCACTACCAATTTCAGATGGGGTTTTAAGCTCGCATTTTGGTCATGCTGAATTTTTCAGGATGTTTACCCTTAAAGATGGTTCTGTCGTTAAAACTGTGGATCTTACTCCGCCGCCTCACGCGCCGGGTGTAATTCCAAAATGGCTCAACGAACAGAAGGCTAATGTTATAATTACCGGCGGCATCGGTCAGGCAGCGGTTAATTTTTTCACCGGTTTCGGGATAGATGTTTTGTCCGGCGCACCGAATCTTGCACCGGAAAAAATAATAGAGGGTTATCTCAATAACACTCTACATTTTTCCGGCACAATATGTGATCACCATCACTAAACCAACTCTTTTGAATGAAAAATAATTTACAAGTATAATCGGGTATGCAACATACTCGATTATACTTGTAAAGGAATTCGAAGTGAGCAATCTCAACATGACGATTAAGTTCCGCTATAGGTAGTCTGCACTCAAATATTATTTGGAAAAATGATTGACAATAGGTATATATTTGGTATAATAAATATATCATGAAGTTCGAATTTGATTTAAAAAAAAGCAACTCTAATTTAAGTAAACATGGTATTGATTTCGAAACAGCGCAACAGATATGGAATGATTCTAATCTGATAGAGATACCATTAATTACGGAAGATGAAGCAAGATTTCTGATTATAGGAAAATTATCCGGAAAACACTGGTCTGGGATAATTACTTATAGGGATGAGACAATTCGAATAATATCTGTGCGAAGATCAAGAAAAGAAGAGGTGAAAATTTATGAAAGCGAGTGAAATGGATAGAATTTTTAATGAAGGAAAGAATATTACCTCGTATCTTGATATGTCAAAAAAAAAGCGTCCAGAACTTGAGCAGAAAAGGGTCAATGTGGATTTTCCGATATGGATGATTCATCTTCTGGATAAGGAAGCAAAGCGTTTGGGGGTACCACGGCAGTCTATTATCAAAATATGGGTTGCGGAACGTCTTGAGAGTATTCCCCAATATACAACTTAACAATAATAATTATTAAAACATTTGACTTTATTAGTCCTATAGACGATTAATATGCGATTATAAAGAAATTGTTTACAAAATAAATTTCTCCGGAGAAAATAAAATGGGCAAGCTCGTCAGATTTTTTATAAACAGAACAATGCTGGTAAATATTATTGTTATAGCTGTAATTGGAATTGGTGCGAAAAGTCTGATAGAAGTTCGGAAAGAAGGCTTTCCGGAAATATCCCTGAATAAAATAATTATCCAGACAATATATCCTGGATCTTCGGCGGGTGATGTTGAGCTGAATGTTACAGTGCCTATAGAAAACGCTCTTGAGGAAATTGAAGGCATTAAAGAGGTAATATCCGTTTCAGAGGAAGGGGTGTCACGAATAGAAGTGCAGGCGGATGATAACGCTTCATCGGATGATTTCCGAAAGCTTTATAATGATGTTGAAAGCGTCATCGCGTCGATTAACGATTTACCTGAAGACATTGAAGGACGGCCATTCATCAGCGAGTTCACATCGTCGGATGTGCCGGTCATGGAAATTTCCTTCACCGGAGAATATGAAATATTAAAACCATACATAGATAATCTAGAATCCAGACTAAGAAAAGTTTCAGGAGTGGCAAATGTCACTGTTATTGGAATACCCGATGAGGAAGTCCAGATACTTGTCGATCCAATAAAAGCTAAAGCAAATAATGTAGACCTGAAATTAATTATGCGAGCCATACAAAAAAGAAATCTTGAGGGCTCCGGCGGAACCATAAAATCGTTTGTCGCAGAAAAGAAAATTGTCTTCCTCAGCAAGTTCGACCATTACAATGATATTCTAGAAACAAACCTTACCATGAATGATGCGGGTTTTGGAATAAAGCTCAAACAAGTAGCGGAGCTGAAGGTTATTCCAAAAGACATGAATCTCATTGTAAGAAATAATGGCGAAAGAGGTGCGACACTATCGATTAAGAAAACCGGCGCTAGCGATCTGCTTAAAACTGTTGATTCCATTGTTGTCTTGCTAAAAAAAGAATCCATGCCGACAGGCGTATCGATGAAAATTCTTTTCGACCAGTCACGGTTAACCCGTGATAGAATTAGCCTCCTTGCCGGTAATGCGGCAATGGGTTTTATACTGGTTGTCATCGTACTGCTGATGATATTCGATGTCAAGACTGCAATCTGGACAGCCTTTGGAATCCCATTTACACTATTTGGAATGTTCATCTTCATTAAATTTTATGGTATTTCTTTAAATCTCATTTCACTGGGCGGTTTTGTTATTATTCTAGGAATGCTTGTTGATGACGCGATTGTAATTGCCGAAGAAATCAACAGCAATAAAGAGCTTGGTATCGAGCCTAAAAAAGCTGCGGTTAAAGCTGTAAAAAAAATGTGGATTCCGGTGGCGGCATCGAGCATAACAACAATGGTCGCATTTTCTCCGTTGTTTTATCTAGGCGGGTTTCCTGGAAAATTCATTTGGGCAATTCCATTGATGGTGATTGTAGGTCTGTTAATATCCCTTTTTGAAAGTTATTTTTTATTGCCGAATCATCTCAGTCATGGTAAAATAAAAAAATCTGAAAAAAAACAGTTTGTCGTGAAAATTGAAAAATTCTACGAATGGATAATTACTTCAACGATAAAATTCCGATATCAATTTATTGCAGGGATGATTATATTGCTGTTGACTTCCGCTTTCGTTATGATGAAATTCGTAAAAAAAGATCCATTTCCTCAAGATGCTGCTGAAGGATTTGATATAACAGTCACTTTGCCGAAGGGGGCGTATGCCGAAGAAACAGAAACTGTCATTTCAAATATGGAAAAAATACTGCTTAAACTGCCTGAAAAAGAGCTAATAGGTTTTTCTACCCGTATAGGAACTCAGAGTCTATTGAGTGCAACAACAAGAGGAACACAAAACAATATTGGTATAATATTCGTGTATTTAAAACCATTTTCCGGACGCAGCCGGACAGCCGATGAAATAATGGACGCGGTGAAAAATGAAATCAACACCGTGCTTACACCGGAGCAGTGTGTTTATACCATGAGTCTTAAAAGAGCGGGACCGCCTATGGGCCGGCCATTTGAAATAAGAATTATATCCAATAACAATGAACTCCGCGATGCAAAGGAAAAAGAAATCACACAGTATCTGAAAACCTTAAATGGAGTCTATGATATTGAAAATGACAATACTCCAGGGAAGGATGAACTTAATCTTAAAATTAATCACGACATTCTTTCAAAAACAGGACTAACGGTTGAAGACATTTTGATAACACTCAGAATAGCTTTTGATGGAATGGTAGTCACCAGCATATCGACTGTCGATAAAACAACGGACTTCAGGCTGCGTCTGAACTGCAAGGCAATTCCCGACAAACAGTTTGTAGACAGTCTACCAATCGCGAATAGTCATGGAAATATAATCAACATATCACTTTTCACGTCGTTGGTTGAGCAGCCGTCCATTGCCGGATTGCGTCATGTGAACGGGATAAGGGCTACTACGCTTTATGGAAATACAGATATTGATAAAATTTCTCCAGTAGAAGTGATGAACAAAGTAAGAGCTGAATTCCCATCAAGCGATCAAGTATCTATTGAATTTTCCGGTCAGCCGGTTGAAACGAATCTTATTTTTTCTGGTCTTACGGCGGCAACCGGGGCGGCTTTCATCGGAATTTATCTTTTAATCGCGCTTATTCTTAATTCCTTCACAAAGCCTTTAATAATTATGGCATCTATTCCTTTTTTGTTAATTGGTTTTGCATTTGTTCTTATTACACATTCTTTACCTTCTTCTATGATGAGCGGTGCCGCCATGGTCGGTCTTATGGGAGTTATAGTTAACAACTCTATTGTTATGGTTCATACAATCAGAGAGCTTGCGGGCGGCGAAGTTGTAACAAAAGAAAATATTATCCAGGGTTCTGTTACACGTCTAAGACCAGTGCTGCTTACAACAATCACCACAGTATTAGGAGTGTTGCCGACCGGTTATGGCATTGGCGGCTCCGATCCGTTTCTGTCGCAGATGTCACTGGTGCTTGCCTATGGACTGCTTTTTGGAACAGTTCTCACTTTAATTATGGTTCCAGTATTATTTATGGCTGGTACTGATATTTTGAATTTCAAAATGAGACGGTGAATGTATTACGGCATGGGTTCCTAATTTTAAACCAGTATGATCAGCTATAATTTGACATTTTACTTTCAATAAAAAGAATATTTCTTTTTCTGAACAGCAAAGTGTTTCATAGTTCCCCTGCCCCTTTGAGATAATCAAATCAGCTTCATTGAAGCTCTTTTGAAATTCTTCAGAACATTCTTTCAAAATTGTTCCTGGCGCGTCATTCCCGTAGCTGATTACTCTGACCATCTTGTCCAGACCAGCTCTTCGTGCATCAGACATAACAGCATCATTAATAATCGGGAAC
>CAYLTM010000001.1:61104-63051 GCA_964386495.1 uncultured Leptospirales bacterium | reverse complement strand
ATATTTTTTGCAATCGACGCTTTTTCTAAAAATAATAAGACATCACCCTCTAAATTCTCTGAACATGCGTTTTCGATTTGCCCGCGGACATCAGATTCCGATAGACCTGTTTTAGCACCGCAGTCAATAACATTTCCAGCTATAGCTAATTTCAATGAGTCAATCATGGGCTCCTTAGATTTTTTCACTGCGTCATTAAGCGAATCAATCATTGTTAGTGCCATAGAATTGAATCGCTCTTTTAATTCATGGTATGGATCATTAACACCAGAAAGTTTCCGCAGACATCTATGCATACCTTGTGCTATAACCGGCGGAGGATTAGTCAAATCGGCGGCTGCTATATTTCTCATGACCTCTCGGAGAATCTTTTCTCGTGATGAATCATCCATCGGAAGGAATCTCAAAGTCTCAATAGCCTGTTTAATAAGACATGGAACACAATCTAAAAATGTAATCATATAATCTCCAAATCCAAGATTTCAACAATGACATCATTCAATTCTATAGAATATTTGAAAACTAATAATCAATATAAATTTCTGCTTTATCGATGGCGATTATGGCTTACCGCCGCTTACGGTGTTGGAGAAGCATTTTTACCACCAAATAATAAGCAATTATCAATATAACATTTGCAAAAATCCCCCAAATTTGCTTGCAGTAAAAACGTGGGTTCTACAATTACACCTATATTAAAATTTATTTTACAGGATGATTATTGTGAAAATTATTAAATTATTTTTTATTACAGTTATTATTACAAGCTCAATGTTCGCGGGCTGTTCAGGAAAAACCGCATATAACATGTACACCAACCGCCAGCGTTCCAGTGCCGGTCTTGAGAAAAAGTATATACAGATGGATAACTACAATCTGGCATACCTCGAAGGCGGTCAAGGCGAGACTATAGTATTCATTCATGGATTTGGTGCCGAAAAGGATTACTGGACACCTATGTCAAAATACTTAAAGGAATATCATGTAGTTATTCCCGATCTTCCGGGATCTGGAGAATCCGAAAAGCTGGACAACATGAGTTTTGATATAGAAGCCCAGGCTGACCGTATAGATCTTTTTGTAAGGAAGCTAAACCTCGGAAAAATATTTATCGCGGGGAACTCCATGGGCGGGCACATAGCGGGAATATACGCGGTAAAATATCCCGATAATATTTCAGGGCTCATTCTTATTAATAACGCTGGAATCAATTCTCCGGAAAAAAGCGATCTCATGAAGAATCTTGAACCTGCTATATTTCGGTTATTACAAAAAACCTTATATACCATCGCCGATAAAAACATACCTCGCCGAAGAAGGTCTAAAGAATAAACCGAATAACGAGAAAGTCTGGAAGGATATGATGGGAAAACCTATGATGCTTGAAGATCACCTTGTTGAACTTTCGATGCCCGTGCTGATTATATGGGGTGCGAACGACCGTATCATCGATGTTTCCTGTGTAGGGGTCATGGAAAACAAATTAAAAAAATCAAAAACACATATTATTGAAAACTGCGGTCACGCACCAATGCTGGAACGTCCGGAAGAAACAGCAGGTTATATAAAAGATTTTATTGAAAAGGACATTTTTGAATTATAATTGATGAATGGGGGAGAATTAATTTTCGGGTATATGTTTATTAATAGCTACACGCCCCCAACCCCCGAATGGCAGGGCTTTGGAACTAATTAGCTGAATTGAAAGTTATTGAACAACTATCAACTGCCGCCGTGAAGAAACTCATCAATCTCTGACTGAGACATAAACTTCGCGTCGGACAGATCTTCCGGCAATTCCTGTATATCATCCAGATAACCATTTTTGTAGCAATAATCGTTTATTGCACTTTCATCGCTGAAAGCGGAACTGAATTCTGTTATACTGCCGTTCTCTTTGTCAATAACGCATGGACCCGGTGCCAGCAGAAGCTCACGGTAGTCTGA
>CAYLTM010000001.1:59597-61088 GCA_964386495.1 uncultured Leptospirales bacterium | reverse complement strand
GGAAGTATAATGAAACACAAATATATGATTCTTTTCTATTATTCTGTCTTCATCAATCATACAGTCTTGACCGTATTTCGACCGAATAAATTCAAGTGCGGATATTTTGGCTGAAGAATAATCCAACATCGATCTTCCTTAAAAACTCGTAAGGAAAAAATAAACTGAAAAAATCAGACCAACTGCAATTGTATAATAACCAAAATAATACAGCTTAACCTGTTTCACCATTTTAAACAATAATTTAATAGAAACAAAAGAAACGGCAATCGTAATAATCATTCCAAATAATAGAGGCACTGCAATATCACCGATATTTCCGGTTTTAAAAGCTTTCACCCCTTCAAGAAGACCAGCACCTGCTATAACAGGTATTGCCATTAAAAACGAAAACTTAGCCGCTTCTTCCGGTTTTAATCCAAACAACATCGAACCGGTAATGGTCATTCCCGATCTGGAAATTCCTGGAATAATCGCAAATGCCTGAAAAAGACCGATCATCAACGAACGGGATATTCCCGTTTGATAAATTAGCTTATCCGATGGAGAAATCTTTTTCGATAAAATTAGAATCACCCCGTTGCATATTAATAGAAGAGAAACAGCAAGCGGTGATGAAAACAGTTGTTCAAATAAATCATTCAACAGAATTCCAAGAATGCCGGCCGGTATTGAAGCGAGAATCACAAAATATATCATGAGCATTTCTTTTGACTTAAAATCCTTTTTAATGACGCTCGAGAAAAACCCTGTTACCAGATAAGTTATCTCGCCGCGCAAAAATATCATCACCGCTATCAACGTGGCAATATGCAGCGCGACATTTACAAAGAGAATGTTCCCGCCAAAACTATTTCCGATGACATTATTAAAAAACGGTAGCTGCTGTAAAATAGTTAGATGCCCCGAAAACTCCGCGACACCCTGAACAATTCCGAGAATTATAAGAACTATATAAACAACCATTGTTAAACCTCGTTGATAATAATTTCCACAACAGGTCGGTCATCATCCCTGTTGTATTTAAAAACATTTCGCTTAATATTTTTCTTGATCGCAGCCTTAACTTCATTATGCGAAGGTTTATTCGGCATAATTCTTGAAACAGTGCCGCTGATTTCCTTTCTAAGATAATTCAACAACTTTTCATCTCGACCATCGGCAAAACCTCTGCTGATTATTACCGGTTCAGTCAACAAAAATCCCTGTGAAATATTTACTATCATTATTAGAACACCATTGTTGGTCATCCGAACCCGGTCTTTTATAATTGAATTGTCTATGTCGTCAATATTCTGACCATCGATATAGATCGTTTTAATATTCAGCTTGTCAACCTGCGAGAAAGAATATGGAGTCAGCTCAAGAACGCAGCCGTTCTCCGCGACTATGATATTTGACGTTTTAATATTTAGCGATGCCGCCAGATCGGCATGTGCTCTCAAGTGTTTATGCTCGCCGTGAATCGGCATGAAAAACTGAGGTTTAACA
>CAYLTM010000001.1:47386-59587 GCA_964386495.1 uncultured Leptospirales bacterium | reverse complement strand
AAGACTAATCATCACCTTCAATTCTTCCTGATTAGCGTGACCGGAAACATGTATTTCAGAAGTTTCTTCATAATTCACATCAGCGCCCATTTTCATAAGAGAATTGACCACCTGCCCTACCGGACGCTCATTACCCGGAATTACTGAAGCTGTTATGACGAACCTGTCTCCAGCACAACCCACAAATGTATGATGCGTTCCTTTTGAAATTCTGGTAAGTGCGGACATCGGCTCGCCCTGAGTTCCTGTACATAGAACAATAATCTTTTTATCCTGTAGAACCTTCAACTCGCTTACATTAACAAGAAGATCGTCCTTAAATTTTAAATATCCAAGCTTTTTCGCGATTTCAATATTATTTAGCATTGCCCGACCGGAGACAACAACTTTCCTGTTATATTTCTGAGCGGCGTTAAGCACCTGTTGAATACGATTTATATTCGTTGAAAATGTCGCTACTATTAATCTTCCTTTAGCGTCGGCAAACATATTCTGAAGAGGCTCGTTTAACGAGATTTCAGATTTTGAATAACCAGGTCTTCCCGCGTTCGTGGAATCCGATAATAATAGAAGAACACCCTTTTCTCCATATTCCGCAAATTTACTTAGATTAGTCGGTCTGCCGTCAACCGGGGTATGATCTATTTTAAAATCGCCGGTATGAATAACCACTCCAACTGGAGTTGTTATCGCAAGCGCGACCCCATCCACAATTGAATGGCTAACCTGAATGTACTCTATTGAAAAAGGACCGATAACAGAAGTCTGCCCCGCCGCGACTTCCGTCGTCACAACCTTACTCTTAGGGGGTCTTTCCTTAAGCCGGTTATGAATAAGCCCAAGCGTCAGCTTTGTAGCGTATACCGGAATATCAAACTCTTGCAGCAAATACGATATCCCGCCGATATGATCTTCATGACCATGTGTTACAACAAGGGCTTTAACCTTGCTGATGTTTTCTCTAATATAGGAAAAATCTGGTATAATAAAATCTATTCCGGGCATTTCTGCTGTAGGAAACATTATACCGCAGTCCACAATGATTATAGATCCCTCATATTCAAATAATGTCATATTCCGACCAATATGATCTAATCCCCCTATGGGAATTACTTTAAGTTTTTTGTCGGAAACCTGCTGTTGTTTTTTCTTCATACGCCTGTGTGTCCAAACCCTCCTGTTCCTCGTTCTGTTGAATTAAGATTATCCGTAAATAGAAATTCAGCGCGGTAAACCCTCGCGAATATCATCTGCGCGATCCTCATATTATTTTTAACGACAAAAGCTTTGCCGCTTAAATTGATCATTATTATTTTAATTTCTCCACGATAATCGGAATCAATAGTACCTGGAGAATTCAGCACGGTCAATCCATGTTCAAAAGCCAGACCGCTTCTTGGACGAATCTGGGCTTCATATCCCTCTGGAATTTCTACTAACACGCCCGTAGGGATTAAAGCGGTTTTTCCCGGTTCTATAGTTATATCGGAATCAATAAAAGAATACAGATCCGCTCCAGCAGATCCGGTACTTTTATATTCCGGTTTAGTTGCTTTATCTAAGATGTTTATTTTTACAGATATCATAATTTTAAGTAATTTCTGTTTGAGATGTTAAAAATATGTTAATATACTGTCAAGTTATATTTAACCTATATGCGAAATTCGAGGCTGACGGATATGTTTAATTCATTCTCTTTTCCAATATATTACTCCCCTTCTTTCGTTTTTTTGAATCATTATAAATATTTCCTTTACAAAATCTTTATATTTTCTCAAGATAATTCTTGAAACAATAGTAATTAATAAGGAAATAAATCTATGGAAATACTATTTGGATTATTAAAAGTTGCCGGCAGTCTCGGGTTGTTCCTGTTTGGAATAAAAATGACCAGTGATGGAATACAGAAAGCAGCAGGTGAAAGACTGCAGCGGGCATTAAGTCTAATGACAAAAAACCGGTTCACAGCTCTAGCTACTGGCTTAACGATTACCGGAATAATTCAATCTTCATCCGCGACTACAGTTATGACAGTAAGTTTTGTTAACGCAGGATTATTAACACTTCAACAGGGTATCGGGGTTATTCTCGGTGCAAATATCGGGACAACTTTAACAGCTTGGATAATAGCTCTTTTCGGTTTTAAATTCAATATTACATCAATGGCATTACCAGTCGCCGGTCTTGGTATTGTTCTATATTTTATGAAAAATACCAGAAAAAAAAGTTATGGCGAATTTTTTATAGGATTTGCGATTCTCTTTTTAGGTTTATATTATTTAAAAGACAGCGTTCCCAACATTCAGGATCACCCTGATGTTTTAAAAACCATCGGCAGTTTTACAGGGATGGGGTTCTTCTCCTATATCATATTTGTAATTATCGGAACAATTTTAACGGTAGTGGTGCAGTCTTCGAGTGCTACAATCGCAATTACTCAAACCATGGCTTTCGCTGGATGGATAGATTTCCCGACAGCCTGTGCGATAATTCTAGGAGAAAACATCGGTACAACCGCGACAGCACAAATAGCCGCTTTCGGTGCAAACGTAAACGCACGAAGAGCAGCAATGGCACACACGGCGTTTAACGTAATAGGCGTAGTATGGATGACCATCGTTTTTTCTTTTTTCCTTGTACTTGTTGATCGACTTGTTCCAGGTTCATCATTGGATCCAAAAGTTCTGCCGGAAAAACTTGCCATGTTTCATACGTCATTTAATATAGCAAATTCATTTCTATTTATATGGTTTGTCCCAAAATTTTCGATGTTTATTGAAAAATTTGTCAAACCAAAAGACAAGGAAGACACCACTTACCGGCTGCAGTATATAAGTACCGCGATGCAGGATACACCTGAAATACAGATTCTTAACGCAAAAAAAGAAGTTATAAAAATGGTGGAGATTATTAAGGAAATGTTTCAGAGGTTTATTACGACGTTTGAAAATAATGAAATTGACCTCCGGCACGAAGTCGATGTTGCCGTAAAACTTGAAGATCTTACCGACCAGATGCAAACGGAGATATCGAGATTCCTGAGCGATTGTGCCAATGACAGTCTAAATAACAACTCAAAACTGAACATAAGCGTTCTTATTCGTGTTACCGATGAATTAGAAAGTATTGCTGACAGCTCGAGAAATTTAATGTATCTGCTGCAAAGAAAAGACGAGAAGAAATTATCATGGAATAAAAAGGCCGATGAGGAGATTAAACCTTACTTCCAAAAGGTTTACGATTTCATAAATTTTATTCAGGAACATATGAATGAACATCTGGAAACAACGCTATTGAAAGAAGCCAGTGATATGGAAAAACAAATCGATAAAATGCGTAACAACCTCAAAAAATCCGCAAGAAAAAGAATCGAGAAAGGCTCAGATGTGCGCAGTGAAATTCTGTTCATAGACATAATTCAGCAGATTGAGCACATTGGCGATTACTCAATGAATATCGCGGAAGCGTTGTCAACATACAAAGACTAATCTATTAACTTCTTCCTGAAATAAGCTGTAAGTATCTATTCAGGCTGTCGATTAAACATCGGCAGCCTGAGCGAGTACAGGATGTACTCGCAATTTTGATGGTTTTCTACTGAAAATCATCAAAATTGTGAGGAATTACGAATTTATTTCGGAATTCCGACATGTCGATTTTACAGGATGTATAAATCGACATCTTGATTATAGCAGCTTATTTCAGGATTCTTCCACTTTCTTCACAAACCAATGTCTTTTTCTCAATCCGATAAATTTATTGAATTTTTACATTAAGCTTACATCCCCTTATAATATTCTTACAACACCTTTCTATCTTATGGTCAGTTTATCAAAAGTATAAACATATTCTGTATTACGTTACAGAAAATATCTATTAAACAGGATCATAAAATGAAAAAAAGATTATTATTTTCAATTACTCTGACACTATTAATTTTTACTGGATTTTCATACGCGCAAAATACTCCAGCTGTTGACAATTCGCCTAAAGTAATGGAAGAGTCGCCTGCCGCTCAGGATAGTTCAGCGGAAACAACAGAAGAAATAAAAAAACCAAGTCAATCATCATTTTCTCTAATTAAGATCTTTAACGAAGGCGGACCTTTCATGTGGCCAATCTTAATATTGTCCGCTGTAGGATTCGGTTTTATTCTTGAAAGATTCATTTTTTTCGCTATGGCTAGACTCGGATCAAAAGAATTTGTGGACAAGCTGGATCATTGCATCGCGTCGCAGGATCACGCATCGATTGAAAAATTCTGCGACGACAATAATAATAAAGTCGCAAAAATAATTTTGAAAGGTCTTTCATTAAAAAACCTCGGATACGAAAGAGTTGAGAAGACTCTGACAATTTCTGCATCCGTGGAAGTTGCCATGCTTGAAAGAGGTCTAAGCGTAATTTCGGCAATAGCTAATATCGTACCGATGCTTGGTTTTCTTGGAACAGTCACTGGTATGATTACCGCGTTTGACGCTATTGCGGCAGCCGATCAGGTTAGTGCGAAAATTGTGGCGGGCGGTATTAAAGAAGCATTACTTACAACAGCATTTGGTCTTATCGCGGCAATCCCTATTCTGCTTTTTTACAACTATTTCGTAAACAGAATTGAACATTTTATTACAAACATTGAAAGGCTGTCATCAGACATTGTTGAAAAACTGATCAAGGGCAATGTTGTCGAATTAGATAAGTAGTTAAGAGGAAATATTAATGAAAATTCGTAGAAATATTAGAATGACTTCCGAACCGAATATGGCGGCTTCATCAGATATAGCCTTTCTTCTGATCATATTTTTCATGGTCACTTCAGGGTTCATTTTTAAAGACGGTCTCCAAATGGTGCTGCCGGACAAAAGTAAGAAACCGGAAGTTATTAAGGATCAGAAAATTACAAATGTTACTATCGATAGTGCCGGGATTATTTCGCTGAACAAAAAAGCTATTACTGTAGAGTTGCTGAAACAGGAACTGGACAGTCTGATAAAAAGTGAACCGGAATCTATCGTCCTGGTTAAGGTTGATAAGGAAGTTCCGTATCAGAAAGTTATTGAGATAGTAGATCTAATGAAGATTGTAAATGTTAAAAGACTATCAATGAAAATGTCGGGCGGTGAAGTAAAATGAGAATAGGACGCAAACTTAAAAACGTTTCATCTCTGCCTGTAGCGGCAATGGCCGACATAGCCTTTCTGCTTTTAATATTTTTCATTCTATCAAGCGTTACCGAGGAAGATAAAGAAATTAAAATAGAACTTCCCAAGTCGCATATCTCATCTCAGGAAAATGAGAAATTTATTAATGTATGGATAGATTCCAACGGAAAAATCTTTTACAGCGGCAAGGAAGGTTCTAACGCGGGACTAACCGCATATTCAACAAGAAAGCTTCGGACTAATCCGGAACTTCGTGTTCTAATCAAAGCCGATAAAGATGTCAAATATGAACATGTTAACAGCACCTTCGACGCTCTCAAGGAAGCTGGTGTTCGTTATATAATTTTAGTAAGCGAGAAAAAATCATGAAAACTCAAACACATGTTTTATTAAGCGGGTATAGAGAATACCCTCCCATAATTAATTATTTCAGACTACGACCAGAGTTTACTCTGTCATTCATTACGTTTATATTATTCTGCATCGTGGTTTATAAGTTCAGCTGGACCACCATTGAGAAACCGGTTGATTTCAAGGATCTTAGTCAATTTGAAATGGTCGAACTTGAAATACCTGTCGCACCGCCGGTATCTGAAACGTTGCAACAGATGCAGGAGCTTACTGAAGAAGAAAAAATTGAAGAACAACAGCTTAAATTCGGTAACGACAAGGGTAAATACGCGCCATCGGCATTATCTGCCATCGCGCCAGTGCCTAAAGTGAACAGCATGCCGGAATATTCATCAGCCTTGCGTAATGAAGGTGTTGAAGGCGTTGTCGTTGTGGAAGTGGGTATAGACGAAGAAGGAAATATTGTGTATGGCAAAATTGTTAAAAAGCTGCACCCGGTATTGGACAGAGCAGTTATCGACTGGATGAAAACTGTGTCATTTTATCCTGCAACAGATAATGACGGAAAACCCTTTGCATGTAAAATATTCTGGCCTGTCAGATTCAAACTAGACTAATCTAAGGAACAACCAATGATAAATATTATTCACTCATTCATAAACAAAACTTTAATAAAAAGGATTATTATCTCCGCGATAACTGTTCTTACAATATCAGTTATGCCGACTTTATCTTTTGCTCAACAAACAGGAACTGTCAGCGGAAAAGTAATAGATTCAAGTTCAGGATCACCAATGATCGGTGTTAACGTAATAATTAGATCGCTTGGTGTGTACGATGTAACCGATGTTAACGGTAATTACACATTAACAGGCGTTACTTCCGGTGATCATCAAGTTGAATATCAGATGTCCGGTTATGAAAGATCAGTTACAAATGCACTTGTGATTCCAGGCAGAAATACTAAAATTAACATTGGTCTCTCCTTTAGTACAGCCAGTGAGATTATTGTTTCCGCGAAAAGAGTTTCCAACACTGAAGCCTCTTTGCTGGCGAAAAGAAAAAAGGCGGCAGTCGCACAGGACGCTATTAGTTCTGAACAAATATCCAAATCTCCAGACAGTGACGCTTCGGACGCAGCTAAACGCGTGACCGGCGTAACGATAGTCAATGGAAAAACAGTTTTTGTCCGCGGGCTTGGTGAGCGTTACTCGAGTGTAAGTTTCGCCGGTTCTACTATACCATCTCCAAATCCTGACAAGAGAATAGTGCCGATGGATATTTTCCCGACAGCTCTTCTGGACAACTTAATTATAGTAAAAGCCTACACTCCGGATATGCCCGGCGAATTTGCAGGTGGTATTGTACAGATTAACCCAAAAGATTATCCCGATGAAGGTCTTTGTAAAGTGACTCTTGGTACCGGCTTTCATATGAATACTACTATGAAAAACTTTAACACTTATGACGGCGGTAAATATGATTTTGCCGGTTTTGATGACGGCACAAGAAAAATGCCTTCTGCTATAAAAGATAAAAGGCTAACATCCGCGAATTACACACCTGCTCAAATTGAGAAAGCAGGGCAAAGCTTTAAAAATGAATATACGCCAAAAAAAGAAAAGGCAATGTTTCCTCTTAGTGCGAGCATTACCTGCGGTGACAGCTACAAACTCGGCAGCAGCAACACTTTTGGATTTTTATTATCTGGAATGTTCAAGGAAGATTCAAAGAATAAAGAGATTGAAATAAAAAGATACACGGATCAGGGCACAACTAATCTTGAACAGAAAATTAGTCAGTCAACCTATTCAACAGGGTCGGGTGGACTTTTTTCAGCGGGATTCACCAGCTCAATGCACAAACTCAGATTGACATCGTTTTATTCACATCAGTCCGAAGATAAAACATCAGTTTATAAAGGCTACAATGGTGACAGACAGGAACCGTCAATAGATGGAGCTGCAAGCAGTGAGAAAAGATACAAACTTCAGTATATTGAGGAAGGCTTGTTTTTTAATCAGTTTGCTGGAGAACATCATGTAATGAATAGACTCATTCTTGAGTACATGGGTTCTTACTCGAAGGCGAACCGATATGAGCCTGACACAAGAACCACACAACTTATAGATATTAACAGTACAGGCGATTATGGATTATACAGACCTGATGATGTGCGGCGTTTTTTTCAACAGCATGATGACACCGTTTACGAGATTAATCCCGCACTGACAATAATGTTCAAGCAATGGGGCGGTCTTGATACCAAACTGAGATTAGGGGGCGGATATATGTCCAGAGAAAGAAACTCCAGGGCAAGAACATTCATATGGGCAAAATCACCTGCACCAAGCAGCGGGGAAGCCGTGGCTCCGATAGAAAACCTTTATACAAATAACAGTATAGGCGGTTCAAATGATGAGAAGTACTTTATAAATGAGCAGTCCGCGGAAACTGATAAATACACTGGAAAACTTCAAATTGCCGCCGGATTTGCCCAACTGGATATACCGCTTTATTCGCAATTACGTGTAGTCGGCGGTGTGAGATATGAAAACGCGGATATGGATCTCATTACATTCAATCCTACTAAAGGTAAAGAAACTAATCTGGAAAAGGAACCTCTTGAAAGGCACAATATTATGCCGGGAGCCGGATTAACATACTCCGCGACTAATAATATGAATTTACGATTGGCATTCAGTAAGACAGTTGCCCGTCCGGATTTTCGTGAAGTGAGCGAATATAAATATCCGTCAATGCTTTCAAGCGAAATGATAAAGGGTAACACCGAGCTTGTCCAGACTGATATTTACAATTACGACACCCGATTTGAATGGTTTCCATCGCCCTATGAAATCGCGGCATTTTCAATCTTCTATAAAAGAATGCTGAACCCGATAGAAGTTCTGGAAATATCAACAACTGCGGGAAGCGCGCTTTATAAATCACAAAACGCTGTTTCAGCGGATAATGTCGGTGCGGAAATTGAGTTTAGAAAAAGTCTGAAGTTTATTTCTCCAATTATAGAAGATTTTTCATTCGGTTCAAACTTGGCATACATCTACTCTAGGATTAATGTTAAAGACAGCTCCGATACCGATTACACAACCAACGATAGAGCTCTTCAGGGACAGTCTCCATTTATAGTTAATTCATCAATAAATTACGACAATGAGAAGTTGGGTTATAACATTGGTTTGCTCTATAATATAAACGGAAGACGAATTGTCCGTGTTGGAACAATCAACAACGGTGTTAAACGTGGCGACATTTATGAAGAACCAACCGGCAAAATGGATTTTGTCGCACAATATAAAATCACCAAGAATGCGACAATGAAGTTTACCGCGTCAAATTTATTGGATCCCGAAATAAGGGAAACGCAGAAAAGAGAAAATGCCGCAACCGGCAAAATGAAGGAGTACACGCTTGAGAAAAGCAGTGATGGAAGAAATTTCGGATTAAGCGCGTCGTACAGTTTTTAATCCGGCTGTTGAATTATACAAAAGTGTAATCAACATGCCTACAACAAACAGGTATAAAGGAGATTATCATTTCAAAAAGGTTTAAAACGTCAGCAGTTCCAACGCCTAGGAAACGGGAGCTTCTGATAAAGATAATTAAACAGATGAAAAGAATCTCTTTATATAAAATATTATTATGAGGTAAAAAATGAAAAGTTCAATTTTAAAAAAATTGCCGGCGTTAACGGCAATGACAGCCATATTATTTACGGCTGTAGTATTCGCAGGATGCGATGATGATGATGACAGTGATAAAGATTCTAATGTCAGCGTTGTTGAAGATGGCGGAACACTTTCGGGTGTTTTCACTAAGGATGTTGAAGTTGAAAAAGACGCGAAAATTACACTTAAAGGCGCGGTTATTTTTCAGAGTGGTTCTACCCTTAAAATTAATGAGGGCGTAACAGTAAAAGCATCTGTAGAAACATTATCATATCTGATAATTGCAAGAGGCGCGAAAATTGAAGCTATTGGAACTGCAAAAAAACCAATAACCTTCACAAGTTCTAAACCAGATGGTACCCGTAAAGCAAGCGACTGGGGCGGTATAATTATTAATGGTAAAGCAAAAATTAATCAGGGTGGCGGAGAAGCAGAAGGCGAAGGTGATTCCGGTGTATACGGCGGAACAGATGATGCTGATAACAGCGGAACGTTGAAATATGTCAGAGTGTTTTTCGCTGGTTACCCTTTTTCATCAACAAACGAACTTAATGGAGTTTGTCTTCAGGGTGTAGGAAGCGGAACTTCAATTGAATATCTTCAGATCCATTCTGGCTCAGATGATGGAATTGAAATGTTTGGTGGTACTGTAAATTTAAAATATGTTATGTCTACAGCTAACGAAGATGATCAGATCGACTGTACATTCGGTTGGAGAGGTACAATAGAATATGCTGTTGCCGCTTCTATTCAGGGTGATGCTGCTATGGAGTATGATAACAATGAATCAAATTTTCAGGCAGAGCCAAGAACAAGTGTTAAGCACAAATATATTACAGTCATTGCCAGAGAAGCTTTGGATTCTACTAACGCGATGAAAAGCAACAAAGGCGCGAGAATGAGAAGAGGAACTAACGCATGGTTTGAAAACAGCTATTTTGTACAGGTTGGATCAGCTTCTGACGACATACTTATCAGCGAAAATTCTGGAAGTATTGTAAATGTTAGCAACAGTTATTTCCAGAACGCTAAAACTGTTGGATACAAAGTTAGCAAGGATTCTAAAATTACAACAGATGTTAACGGTACAGTTACCGCATCCGCTTATACAGTTTCACCAAGTGCAATGGACTTAACTCCTTTTGCATCAACTGCAGCTCTTGCAGCAAAAGGTGCGGACGCTTTTGTAACAACTACAAATGGTGCTATTACAGACGCTAACAACAACTGGGCTAAAGGATGGACAGAGTTTCCTGCTAATTAGTCTTGTAGTTCATTACTAGTAATAGATTTCTTCCGGAATTGTCTTTAAATGGCAATTCCGGAAATTTTTATGTTCAGGTGAAAAAAATGATAAATATTTCGAAACTGATTTTGGCACTACTTATAGTTTTATTAAGCTGCTCTCAGAAAGCGAATGAATTCAGATCGCTGCAGGAATTGGCAGATAGAGTCGTATCTATAATTCAAAGCGGCAGCAAAGACGATTTCAACAAAATTGTTGTCAGCAGAAGTGAGTTTATTAAATCTATTCATCCATATACACCTGAAGGAATAAAAGATAAATCGATTACTGGTCAGGATATTTTTGATAATTTCATTTACTATAAAAGGCTAAAAGCTATTAATCAAAAATTTCTTAAGTATAAATCAGCCGATATTATAGTTAAAAATATCGGCATCCCTCAAAAAGTTACACATACTCCTAAGTTTAATATGCTTCGCAACATACCGGTCGTACTTGAAATCACAGATAATAACGGTAAAAAAACTGAAATTACCGATGATCAAATACTTGGTATTGTTATCGAAAGAAACAATAAGTATATTCTGCTCAATATTTTTGAATAATTATTACACAATAAAAAGGATAGTTTCATGAAAAAGATATGTTTTTTTATAATTTCTGACATTAATTGCGATAAAACTGTTCTCAAAAAATTGTCGAAAAAGGAAACAGCAGGTGTTGAATTACTTGCATCCAATATTTCTAAAGAAGGGATGAAATGTGATGAAATAATAGTGAGTAATGATATGTATTCTCTCGATACTGCGGAAAAGATTATACCGTATTTTAAAATATCTGCCTCTGATATTAAAAATTTCGAGATAATTAATAACAAATCAACTTCACAAGATCTACTATCTATTTTTTCTGGATTAGATAATAACCGTGAATCGATAATCTTTACCGGACATTTCTCAATTATTTGCCGTTTCATTAATACTATTCTTGATTTAAAAAATCTAGAATTAAACAATACTTCAGTTTTTCAAATAAAGTTTAATACAAACGAGTGGAAAAATATTTCTGCGGCAAACTGCGAAATTGGTTTTTATAAACTCATAATAGATAATGAATTAAATGCTTTAGAAAAAATAATAGTAAAAAATGAAAAACGTAAATATGTGCAGCTTATTTCAAATGTTTTGGATTCTTATATTGCCTCAACATTTATTATAACACATGACAAATCCAAAAAATTTCTTAAGGAAAATAGAAAACTGTTTAAAAAAATTATTCAGGAATCTGAAATAATAACTATAACAGATTTGAAAAATATTATTGAAGCAATAGAAAAAATCAATAATAGAATAAATCACGATATAGAGAAAAAAAATAGCAAAATAGCTTCTAAACTTGAAAAAGAAATTGAAGAATGCGATAATGAATTAAAAAAGCTTACGTCTATTCATTCTACAGAAACAGCAAATAGTCAAAAGGATTTTCACGAAAAAAAAGCTATGCTTGTTGAAAAACTTATTGTAATGAAAAATCAGCTTTCTGATATAAAAAAACAAATACATATATAATTAAAAACAAAGGAGAAATATAATGAAAAATAAAATATTTTCTATTCATAAATCACTCTATATTACATGCTCATTATTAACAGCACTTCTTATCAATTCTTGCGGAACAGAAGGAAATTCATCAGGTAATAATATATACAAAGGCAAATGGGCAGAAAACACACGAACTGAACTAGAAAAACTTATAA
>CAYLTM010000001.1:42973-47376 GCA_964386495.1 uncultured Leptospirales bacterium | reverse complement strand
TGTGGACTGGGTTGATGTTTTTTCTAGAAAAACTTATAAAGAATAACGCGGGTAATAAAAATGCTTACGCGGTATTTGATTGGGATAATACATGCGTCTATCCCGATACTGAAGAAAATCTCTTTGTGTACCAGATGGAAAATCTCGCTTTCAAAATGACACCGGAAGAATTCAAATATGCTTTTACGCATTATACCGATACCGGAAGTGTAGAAAATCTTGCTATCTCAAATGAAAACTTTGTTAAACCATACCTCAATGTTGAAGGTAAACCAATTAACATATCACTGATTGCTGAAGATTGTTATAACGATTACAAATTCTTCTATGACAATTATAAGGTGATGAACCCCAACGCGAAGGGAAATCTTTCATTAGCGGAAATTAAAGAAACCGACCAGTTCAAAGATTTCAAAGCAAAAATGTGGTTCACATATTCCGCTCTCTATGATTCATTTGCGATTAATGTTTCCTACACATGGATCATGTATGTTATGTTTCCAGGTTTCACTTCGGAAGAAATACGCGACCTTGTTATACAAGCAAGCGACTGGGGACTTTCTCGTGAAAACACGAAAGTATATTTTGAAAGCCCAATATCACTACCAGGCAAAGCGGGAGCCGTTAGCAATAAAGCCGCGGGCAATTACTACCGAAACGCTATGCGGATAAGTTCTGACATGGGAGTCCTCATTGCTGCTCTCGAAGAAAATGGAATCCCTGTTTATGTGTCAACCGCTTCAGTACAGGATATTATTGATGCAGTAGCGACAAGCCCAAAATATGGATACAATTTGCCGAAGGACAGAGTTCTCGGTATGCGTTTGAAAAAAGACGCTAATGGAAAATTTTTAGCACAGTATGACACATCAAACGGATACACAATTAATAGTGTGGATGGAAAAACCGTCAACATAAACAATATATTAGTGAATAAGTATAAAGCCAACCCGATAATGATTGCCGGAGACAGCGATGGTGATTACTATATGATTACTGAATTATCCGGTCTCAATGGTGTTAAAATGTCTAACAACTATGAACCGTTACAACTGGTTTTAATTATCAACCGGTTAAAGGGCGGGAACGTAGGAGCTCTTTGCAGCATCGCAGCTGAACAGCTTACTGGAAAGAAATCGGGAGCGACAACAGTTGTTTTACAGGGTCGTGATGAAAATACCGGTTTATGGATTCCTACGGAGAAAACTCTTAAGCTTGGAAAATTTGGAGACGATAATCTGAAATTAATTCCATAAAATTATATTCCTATTTATTAAGTTAATAATAGGAATACTTAATCGATAAAAATGTTGATGAGTTAGTCCCGCCGCATTCGGCGGCGAGGCTAATTTCCTGCCATTTATTTAATTTTACCACATATGTGCATTAGCATCCATAATCGTTCAATAAAATTTAAATTCTGCATTTTTTTTCTTTCGCACGACATTCATAATAAATTTATTTTATTAACACCGGTTATGGATATCCGAGACTGAGGAAGCAAAATTCTGGCTTGGTATAATCACAGAATGTTTTGATTTTTCAAGTTTTTTAAACAATTTTAAAATACTTTTTAAATTATTTAGTTTCTGGTGATTAATAGACCTTTTCCGTAAAAATATTGAACAAATACGTTCCACCCGCACCTATGGTGCGGGTGGAACGTTTATTTTCTTTTTCTTACGGGAAAACACGAATTAATCACCAAGAACTATTTATTCATTTTGAACATTCACTTTCTTTACTTGATTTGCAGGACTTGCATTTAACGTTTCCGGGGCATCCGATGTTCGTTTGCACAAAACAAGATTAATAAAACATTAAATTGCTACAATAACAAAAACTAAAGAAAACAATAAAAGCGAATACGGATGAAGGCGTTACTCCGCCGTAATTGAGTGCCCCGGGTTAATTGCAGCGGCTGGACATTCAATGACTTTTTTCAGATTAGAGATAAGGATGTCGGAAATCGGGAAAAAGTCATTCACCCTCAAATTTTTTTTGTACGATGATTATTGTCATATCATCATTTTGAGGCTGGTTTTGCTGAAAATCTTTTATGTTATCAAATAGATCATAACAGATTTCCTTTACACCAATATTATTGCGTATAGAATCAAACAACCTTTCTGTACCAAATTCCTGCCCCTCGGGATTTTTCTGTTCTTCAAATCCATCGGTGCAGACAACAACTGTATCGTCGGCGGACATGATAAATTTACCGCATCTTGGCCGGCAATCAAGAGAAATTCCAACAGGGAAATTTTCAGATTTAAGTTTTATCCGCGAGACAATTCCATTTCTTTTTATATAGATATATGAATGCCCCATATCATATATAATCATTTCGCCGGATTTATCATTGTAATCAATAAAAACTCCAGTAATAAATTTTTCAGAACCGAATGTATTATAGACATACTCATTTAATTTTACAATAAAGTTTTCGATACCATCATTAAAGTCATACAAATGAACCATCCCTCCGATTGTAACACTCAGCAGCGAAGCGGATATTCCTTTTCCAGATACATCACACAATGATATGAACCAGTTATCATCAGAATATTTATGCGCGGAATAAAAATCTCCACCAACATCCCTAGCCATCATTGTTGCTCCGATTATATCAAAGTTGTCTTCATTAACCAGTATTTCATCTTTGATTATACATGACTGTAGACTTTTCGCGAGATTAATATCTTTTTGAGTAATTTCTGAAAGGTAAACAAGAATATCCCTTGTAGAAAATATTCCGACAAACATATCATTATTATCTTTCAAAATAAAATAACGGTTATCAGTTTTTTTAGAAAAATTCGGCATATCATTTGCAAACGCGAAAATATTTGTTTTATAATTGAAGACCTCTGTGCTTGTCATTAATTCTGAAACAGGTTTATTCTTGTAAATATCACGTCCGTATAGTTTGCTCAACACACCAAGCAGTTCATTTCTTAAAACTATACCCAGAATACTGTCATTTTCATGGCTGATTACACCGACAGCAAAAATTTCTTTGTTGTTATTCATGACATCAGCAAGAGAATCAACAGGAATATCGCTTTTAACATAATACCGACTACTGGCAAGCTTTCCTATAATTTCGCCGTGCAGATTTCTTTGTTCACATTTCAACACAACATCAGCCGGTTTCTGTCTTTCATTTTTATCAATAATACCGCTTACTGAAAAGTTTCTGCAAAGAGCAAATTTCCCCGCGTTAAATGGATTTGTAATATTGCCGGATGGAATCATATAACCTCCTTTACCCATAACGATATTTTATTATGTATTTCGTCTCTTATTATTCTTACTTTTTCAAGTTTTTCCAATTCAGTTCCTTCAATAGACGAAGGATCTTTAAAACTCCAATGTAGCATGATTGTAATACCTGGGAATATTGGGCATCTTTCCGAACTAGACTCATCGCAGACAGTGATCACGTATGAATATAGTTTACCTTCCTTATATTTTTCAAAAACGCTACTAGTTTTATTATTAGAAATATCTATACCAATTTCCTTCATTACAGTAACTGCCAATGGATTTAATTTACCTGGTTCAAACCCGGCACTTTCCACATCAAAATAATCTCCGCCTAATTTTTTTAAAAACGCTTCTGCCATTTGACTCCGTGCTGAATTATGCAGGCAAACAAACAATACTCTTTTTTTATTCATAAATATTTCCTTAATTGACATCTTGTAATACAAAATAAATACATGATCTATGAAACAGATAAGCAAATTGTAAATTTTCAGTAAAACTTGATGAAGGATGCACATAATGATTAATTGCGCGATAATAGGACTTGGACGCATAGGATCAATACTCGAAGACGACAAACTCAGGGAAAAACCCGCCTCCCATGCCGGAGCCTATGCGGACAATCCAGACTGCAGAATAATCTGCGGAAGCGATATTTCCATCGAAAAAAGAGAAATGTTCGCCAAAAAATGGAACTCAGCAGTTTATGATGATTACAAGGAAATGATATCCCAAAACAAAATAGATATAATCTCGATAGCGACTCCATCTGAATCACATGAGGAAATACTAACATACTGCGTTGAAAAAAACATACCGGTAATAATATGTGAAAAACCTCTGACAAACAATTTAGAATCAGCCTTAAAATTGTTTGAATATTGCAGCGGAAAAAAATCACAAATAATAATCAACCATGAACGCCGATACAGTCTGCAATACCGTCATATAAAAAATGTCATAAATGAAAAACTCTACGGCAGTCTATTGTCAATAAGAGCATCACTCTACATGGGCGGCAGCCGCACTGTCGACAAAATACTATATGATGACGGCACCCATATTATCGATCTAATACGCTATTTGATCTCTAACGAATTTTCAGTAATAAACGTAAATGGAAAAACACGGGA
>CAYLTM010000001.1:39572-42963 GCA_964386495.1 uncultured Leptospirales bacterium | reverse complement strand
AATAAGCGGACGTTCAGAAAATACCGCTGTAACAATTGAAATCGGCTCATTCAGAAATTTCATACACTTCGAGCTGGATTTCAGTTTTGAAAAAGGCCGCATACGAGTCGGCAACGGATACTATGAAGAATATGAAAGCACACAAAGCCAATATTATGAAAACATGCGATCTCTGGTAAAAAATGAAAAATCATTTTCGAAAACTGAATATTTCAAAAGGGTGATGATTAATGCCGTTGAATTATTCAAAGGTGAAAGTAATCACCCCGACTCCTCTATATATGATGGATACAAAGCTATCGATTATATAAACAGAATTATCAACTTTTGAGTTTTTTCACTTGACTGCATTAAACGATTAAGCTAAAATTGCCTGTTTGATTTACAATCTTTCCTTTCCAAAATAATTTCAATGGAGGCTCTATATGAAAATTATTTCAACTCTATTACTAATCCTTGCAATGTTGTTTTCCGGCTGCAAAAAAGACGCGACATCAAATGAGACAAAAAACAAACAGGATGGTGAAACCACTAAGGTCGGGCTTGCATTAGGTTATGGCGGAATTGGCGATCAGTCATTTAATGACATGCAGTACAATGGTCTTATAGAAGCATCACGTCTGTTCAAAATTGATATCGCTTATCGTGTACCGGAAAAAGATGATGAAGCCAGCATGATTAACATTCTCCGAGAACTAGCTGATAAAGAAAAATGTCAGGTTATAATTACATCCGGATATCTTATGGTCACCCCTGTTAATGTCGTCTCAAAAGAATTTCCATCTATACACTTCGTCCTTCTTGATGATAAAGCCGAAATGCTTCCGAATGTTACCTCTGTTCTTTACGCACAAAATGAAGGTTCTTTTGTTGTCGGTGCACTTGCGGCAAAAATGTCGAAAACAAAAAAAATCGGATTTATTGGCGGAGTTGACATACCCGTCATCCAGTCATTCTTAACAGGGTTCAAGGCAGGTGTTAAATATGCAGACCCTACCGTTAAAATCAGTGTTGAATTCTGTAGTGTATTGCCGGATTTTTCGGGCTTCAGTGATCCAGACAAAGGATATGGTATCGCAAAAAAAATGTATATTCAGGAAGCCGACATTATTTACTCTGTTGCCGGCGGTACCGGTAATGGAATTATACAATGCGCAAAGGATCATGGAGAATTTGTCATCGGAGTAGATTCAGATCAAGATCACCTTGCTAAGGGTTATGTTTTAACCAGCATGATGAAACGTCTTGATAAAACAGTAATCGACATATGCAGCAGATTTATCAGCAACAAGCTTCCCGGTGCGGAAGTTCTTATATATAATTATAAAAACGGCGGAATATCAATTTCGGAAATGAAATACACAAAAGACAAAATTCCTTCGGACACATTAAAATATATTGAAGATATACAAAAAAAGATTACATCGGGGGATATAAAAGTCGCTAACACATTTCAGTAGGATCAGTGGGGTATATGAAAATAAAAAAGATTCTTAGCCAATCGGCTTCTGTTTTTTCTCGAATTAGAGTTAAACTGTTTATTAAAATTTCGATAGCTCTTGTAATAATTTTTTTACTGATATTAGTTCCGAGTATAATGATTATTATTAACATTGAACGTAACGCACTGCTTAATGAAAAAAAAATCAACGCGGAAATTATAACTGATATGCTGGCAAAGATCAGTGCTTTTCACATTGAAAAATTCTCATACTACCAGCTTGAAGAAAACACAAGACAGCTCCAGTCTAATGTTAAAAATAATAGCAAAGGAGAAATAGTTTCGATTATTATTACGGACGCGAATGGGAATAAACTTAATCCAAGCGGGCTTGATGAAGACAGAATTAAATTGCCAGTAAAATATTGGCTCGTTAAAGAAAAACTTTGCGAATATTACTCAAATGGAAGAAATACCAGAATAGTTGGAAAAATAAAAATTATTTTTTCATTGGAATCTATCGAAAAAGAAATTTTCAATTTATCGTTTAAAATAGCGATGGTTCTTTTTCCAATTATATTACTTACTGGATTTGCCATCAGTTTTATGCTGTATATTTTCATCACGAAGCCATTAAAACAATTAACTGTGATGGCAGATAATATCGGTCATGGCAATTACGATATTTCATTCGACACAAAATCGAATGATGAAATAGCATTTCTTGGAAAAACCTTCACTAAAATGTGCGGCTTTATCCGTGAAAACTTTTCACAAATTCAAAAACAGAAACTTGAGATTGAACAGTACAATACACATCTGGAGTCAATGGTCGAGCAGCGAACAAAAGAACTTGTTAAAGCTGAAAAACTCGCCTCGCTCGGTGCGCTGGTTTCAGGTGTGGCTCACGAAATTAATACACCTGTTGGAATAAGCGTCACGGGTGCGTCATTGTTAAAAAAAGAAACGACACGAGTATCGGAGCTTTTCAACACCAAGTCATTAAAGCTGTCTGACTTTGAAAATTATATCGGAATATGCAATGAAACGGGTAATCTTATTCTATCAAATCTTAATCGAGCTGCGGATCTAATAAGCAGCTTTAAGCAGGTTGCCGTTGATCAGTCCAGTGAATCTAAAAGAAAATTTTTGCTGAATCACTACATTAATGAAATTATTCAAAGCATTAAACCGCAATTCAAAAAGTATGATATTACTCTCGATATTAATATTGATGAGAAAATCGAAATTGACGGCTACCCTGGACCATTTGCGCAGGTCATGGCAAATCTGTTTTTGAACTCTTTGATACATGGTTATGATAAAGGTGCGAAAGGTTTAATAAGAATCGACGCTCACATAGAAGAGAATAATGTAATAATAAAGTACACAGATGACGGAAAAGGAATACCTAAGGAAAGTCTTAGAAAAATCTATGATCCATTCTTTACAACAAAACGAAATGAAGGAAGCACAGGACTCGGAATGCATATTATTTATAACATTATTACTCAAAAATTTAATGGTTCAATCGACTGCACCAGTGAAGTAAACATGGGAGTTCAATTTATAATTAAACTTCCGCTAACGATGTAAATATTATGAAAAATAAATATGATGTAATTATAGTGGGTTCCGGTCCCGCTGGGCTTGGTGCGGCGTTTTATCTGGCAGAAAAATCTGACAGGAATATTCTATTAATCGACAAAGCTAAAATATCATCGGGCGGCCTAAGAAACGACTGCAAACAGAATTATACTTTTCCTGTGGGATTCCCTATTGATCTCTGGGATGTTGAAGAAGCAAACAGCTGCTTATATGAATCAGCTCGTCATCTTGAACCTGAATACGAGATAATGACTAATGTTGGTATCTATAAAAAAAGAGCGGCAAATTTAAAATGCGAGCTTCTTGAAATTAAACAATCACACGTAGGTACTGATAAATCTG
>CAYLTM010000001.1:29358-39562 GCA_964386495.1 uncultured Leptospirales bacterium | reverse complement strand
AAATGAAATCTCTGGATTATGACAACAAACTAATTATAATGTCTGACAACAGTAAAATTGAATTTACTGATTTAATAATCGCTCCGGGTCGTGCGGGTTTTAAATGGCTTCAGGATATTATGCATTCAATCGGGGTAAGTTATTCTGATAATATTGTCGATGTAGGAATTCGTGTGGAACTTCTCCAGAATAATTATCCAATTGTCAGTGATTATTACGATCCTAAGTTTTTATTTCCTTATTTAACAAGAACATTCTGTACAAATTCTAGAGCTGCTTTTGTTGTTAAAGAAAAATATGAAAATTACTATTCTGTAAATGGACATTCATTTTCTAATGACAGAAAACCTAATAACCTCGCGAATTTCGCTTTGCTAAAAACCATTCGACTAACAGACCCTGTAGTCAGCGGACATCAGTTTGCGGAAATCCTTGGGCAAATGGCGATGAAGCTTTCAGGCGGTCAGCCGATGATGCAGCGTGTCGGAGATTTTAGACTTGGCAAACGTTCAAAAACAGAAACATTCAACGACGATCTTTATTGTTTTGAACCGACATTGAAAAACGCCACACCCGGTGATATCAGCCTCGCTATCCCGTCGAAGATTATGAGGGATATTTGGCGGTCACTGAAAATGCTGGATACTATTGTACCCGGAGTTCTTCATCCATCAACAATCATGTATTATCCGGAAATTAAAACTTACGCGAATAAACCTTTATTCATTGACAAGCATTTCATGGTGAAAAACAATATTTATATGATTGGGGATGGCGCCGGTACAAGCAGAGGAATCACTGCCGCATGGGCATCTGGAATACGCGCCGCCCGTGGAATTATAGAATAATTCCATTCTTAAAGACAATGAACCTGTGTATTTCAATATTCGTGAAATATCACTTTCAGAATAATCTAACTTTTTATTTCGCGAACACCGTCATCAATAACACACTCAACGACAACAGTCTCTTTACCAAACTCTTTACGAAAATTTTCAGCCATAACTTTTTTGAAATTTTCGACATTATCAACTGAAACCATACTTATAGTACAGCCGCCAAAACCGCCGCCCATTAAACGCGATCCGAAAACACCGGGAATATTTCTTGCCCACTCTACCATCTTATCAAGTTCAGGTATGCTTACTTCAAAATTATCACGTAAACTATTATGTGACTCAAATAGCAGATGCCCCGCACCTATATAATCTTCAGACTTCATCTTCTTATTAAACTCGAGCGTTCGAAGATTCTCACTAATAGCGTGTTCCGCTCTTTTCGCCTCGTTTGCCGTAAGCAAATTTTTAAAACGGTTATAGTCATCCATAGAGACTTCGCATAAATATTCTGCGGAGACACCAGCTTCTTTAAATTTCCGAAGCGCGTTTTCACAACTTTCTCTTCGTTCATTGTATCCACTGTCTTTCAGAGAATGTTTAACCATACTGTTTACTAAAATAAAATGCGCCTTCTCGCTCTTTACAGGAACATATTCATATTTAAAATTCCGGGTGTCCAACAACACCGCATGATCCTTCTTACCATGAACTACCGCGAACTGATCCATTGTTCCACAGGAGACACCGGCAAGCTCCCGTTCAACCTTTTGCCCGAGAAGAACCATTTCAACTTTCGACATTTTAATATCAAGCAGCTGGGACAGGGCAAAGATAACAACCTCGGAAAGGGCAGCTGAACTGGATAATCCGCCGCCGACCGGAACTGTACTTTCAAAAGACATATCGTAACAATAAGATTTATTCCATATATTATTCGTCATAAATTTCAAAACACCAGCAGGATACACCCACCAATCATCACATGTAAAAGAATCTTCCATAATATCAGATGCAGAAATTTCAATGATTTCAGGGAATGCTGTTGACTGAAAACGGAATGAGCCTCTGTCATTCGGAGAGATAACAAGATTTATTGTTTTATCGATAGCCGCCGGCAACACAAAACCGCCATTGTAATCTATATGTTCACCAATTAAATTTATTCGGCCTGGACAAGTGAAAAGTCTCGACTCCGCAGAATCACCAAAAGATTCTCTATGCTTTGATAATAACGAATCATATTTGTTCATAAATCATATCTCCGATATTAATAAATTTGATAAAAATGATCTGCCGAACGGAGTAATTCTGACGACTACCGCGTCATCACAGCAATAACTGCTGTATTTTATAAAACCAAAAAGTGCGAACCAGTTAAATATTGAAAAATCCACAAACGATATGAACAACATTTCATCATCAGCTTTAAATCCGATTTCACTTAACAATTTTCTGGAAAATTCAGTCACATCAATATTTTTTTTACATAACAACATCATGTTTATAATTATAAGTTTGTTATTCTGAAGCTTAGATGCAGCTGCCGGCATTGAAGGAAATAAACAACTCCAATCAGTAATCTGCCAGAATGATTCAAATAGACAAAAACATAAATCTGAGTCAGTAAAATCCTGCATAAGTGAATATTTTCCGCAATCAGTATTTACTATCCGTCCATTTTTCAACATAATAAATATTTGTTTCACATAAAAGATTATTATGTCTTTTGAATACTGATATCCTAGTTTAGAAAGCTGCACGCCTTCAGCAACTTGATTAAAGAATATATCCATGTTAGGGGAATTTTCTGATAATTCTAATGTAGAATTGCGGAAATCACTGATCAATCTACTTGCAATAAAAAAGCAATCCGAGTAAAGAAACGGCTCATACATTTTACAATAATCATCAATAACAGGATTGCTAGAATATATCTGAATACTTTTTAATGAACGAAAATATTTAATAGGAAAATACTCTAAATTCATTTTTTCTGACGTAGTAATAAAGTCACTTTTATAAGAATAAACATTGAAATCCCCGTTACCGTTGGTTTCAATCGGAATTATATTTCTCATTCGGTTCCCCGGAAAATGGTATGTAAAAATTTTTACAAAATAAATGGATTAATTGATAAAAATATATCTGAATACTTAATGAGACATATATATAAAAATTAATTGATTGTCAACCGAAAATTTTAAAAAAAACAAATATTTTTGGTAATTGCTCATTTTTCTATAGTCAATAATGCTATCCGCAATATTCATTGGCGGATAGCATTACTATCATTTTATGAGTAAACACATATTTATGTTCTATAAAATCGGTTCCAAATAAAAGGCGGGATAATCGATATATTATCAGGCAAGCGATTGTCAATCGACAGCCTGAATATAACCCGAAAATCTAAAAATAAATTTGAGTCTGTATTACAATTTTCTTTTCATTATCAAAGTCTGTGTTGTCCGCAAACGGATGATGATATTCGGTTTTTATATTCGCGAAATGCCCATTAAAGAAATAGGTAAATCCGCCAATTACAGAACGATACATTACATCTTTACCATTTTTAGCTTCTTTATTGCCACGCTGATATATTGTAAAATACGGCTGATATTTTTCAACGAGTAAAATTCCGGTTTGAGCATATAATCCATACATCGAATAAAAACTTTGTCCTGAATATAAACTCTTTTCAGCGGGATTATTAATAGAATAATAAAAACCAGTCTGAAACGGTATAGAAGTTCCACCGTCTATAGATTTATCGATTGTAAGATCTACCGAAAAACCGTAATAGTTTTTGTAATCGCCATTATTTTTCGTATCAGTGATTGACGGTTGAAAGTCAAAACCTAATCCTAATGCCGCGACATTTCTTTTTCCTAAATAGTTTTCGCTGTAAAAATAACCTTCTTCCTTATCAAGAATTCCCAACTGTAGTCTTGTTGTCATTCGGGGGATGTCATACTTATTTCTTGTTTTAGTTTTTGCATCATTATCATATTTTTCTTTTTTTCTGCCATAGCCTTCATAAAAGCCCACGCGATATTCAAGATATTTCCAAAGAACCAGCCCTTTAAACATTAGACCAAGATCTCTACCGCCATAATTCAAATTTGAAATCGGATTCATTCTTGGCGCTTTATCTGTACCAAGAGTCGTAGCATCTGATTGACATGATTGCCTGGAAAAAGGCACTGCCAATAAACCCATATATATCTGAAATTGTTCAAATGGTCTATAATGAGCGTAAGCGTCTTTTGTAAAATATGTACTTGGTGTGCCGGTATTAATAGAATTAATTTTAACATCTTCCGTCTGCATAAAGAAGAATACCTCTTCCGCCGCCTGACCATTAAATATCAAACGGGCACGGTTTACATAAAAATCTTTCGGCATGTTTGATTCATTAAATCCAAGTTTAAAACCAGTCTGCATAAAATAATGCATCTGTATCCATCTGTCTTCGCTCAATAGAAGTCTTGCCTTTGAAACATCCTCATCAGGCATCTGCATTGAATATACATTTGTACTTATTATTAACGACATTATAATAGCAAATTTTCTCATTAATTATCCTCCAGAAACATCACTAAAGTTTATGATTTTTTTTCGGCCTCTTTTGGCAAGTAATATTTTCTTCGAACATCGTTACTTTGGCTAACGTTAAATAATTAAAACTCATGATAAATTATAAGCTGCTTCCATCTTTAAAACGAACACAGGTGGTATGAAAATATGGAGTCTTCAGTAAAACCCCAGTAGAATTCTCGCATTGCTTACTACGGCTGGTTTTAGAAAATCGGTGTATTAATAAATAAAGTGAAAATTTGAATTTTTTATTTTTTGATTTTTTTTAAAAAAAATTGTTTTTTTTATTTATTATCGTTGACAATCTCCGCCTATAATTTTACATGACATACATAAGCAAAGAAAGTTTGCCCGGTGATTATAGAGAAGAGGAAACACCTGTTCCCATTCCGAACACAGAAGTTAAGCTCTTCATCGCTGATGGTACTGCACGGGTAGCTGTGTGGGAGAGTAGGACGTTGCCGGGTTTCGCAATTATAATTACTAAAAAAGAAAAACCCGCTGTAAAGCGGGTTTTTTGTTATTCTTTCAATTTAATAATCATTCATCTTTCCCAACCTGTTTAAATAAAAAATTTGATTTGACACATAAAACATTGGTTTGTATAAAATAGAATCATGATTTCACATGGTTGTCCTTGTAAAATCATACAAAATGTGAGGATTTACTAATTTATTTCGGAATTCCGATATGTCAATTTATGCTCGATGTATACATCGACAGCCTGATTATGGTATTTTTTAGAAATACGGCTTATTGAATTTTACTATATTATCAGCTATTGAAACCAAGCAGGTTATATGTTATCCAAAAAAATGACTTTTTTACTTTTTTTATTAACATCTATTTCTATTTCACTACCGACAGCAGCAATTAATAAACAACTGCGTTTTGAATCAATTACAGTGGATGACGGGCTATCACAAAACAATATCAACACAATCCTTCAGGATTCCAACAGCTTCATATGGTTTGGAACATATGAAGGTTTAAACAGATATGACGGTTATAACTTTAAAATATTTAGAAATATACCTGAGAATAAAAATTCTCTTTCGGATAACGATATTAGGGTTGTACTCCAATCCAAATCCGGAGTATTCTATATCGGTACCCGTAACGGCGGTTTGAATCATTATGATTCTATAAAAGACATTTTCTATAGATATCCTATTGCTGACTCAAGATCTAAACGATCTGTGAACAACTCAATTAGTCATGAAACTGTTAATGCAATATGCGAAGATGCCTCCGGCACTATCTGGATAGGAACCTCTTTCGGATTAAATTCCCTTGATAAGGATTCCGGTTTAATTACGAAGTTTTTCAATAATCCCGCAGACAGCAATTCAGTTGTCGGGAATAAAATCAATTCAATCATAGAGGACTGCGAACAAATATTGTGGATTGGAACGGACAGCGGTCTTAGCAGTTATGACCGCAGAAAAGGAGTTTTCGCAAACTATAGAAATATCAAAAACGACAATTCTAGTCTGTCTAATAACAGAATAAATACAATTTTTCAAGATGTTAATGGAAATATTTGGATTGGGACAGCTGATGGATTAAATATTTTCGACCGCTATGACCGGTCATTTGTTAAATATGTTCATAATCCAAACAACATCAATAGTATTAGTGACAACATGATTAATTCCATTTATCAGGATAGACAGTATAACTTTTGGATAGGAACCGATAAAGGGATGAACATTTATAATCCCCTTACAAAAATATTTCAGGTATATTCCAAGAATACCGGCGAGAATTATTCATTAAATAGTGATCAGATTCGTGTTATTTATGAAGATAAATCCGGTGTCCTTTGGATTGGTTCAAACTTCGGTATTAACAAATTCTGCCGGTTAAAAAATCAGTTTGATTATTACATTTCCAATCCAAAACATAAAAACACTTTACTCGGAAAAGATGTATGGGCAATAAACAAAGATAATGATTATTTATGGATAGGAAGCAGAGACGGTGGAATTACAGGTATAAACACTGAAGGAAATAATTACATATACTATAAACATAATCCTTTAAACAACAATAGTCTTACAAGCAACAAAGTTGTCTCTATCGCAAGAGGACCGGACGGAAACCTTTGGGCAGGAACAAGGGAGTTCGGTCTAAACAGAATAAATACAAATAGCAACACAGTTAAAAGATATGTTAACTCGCCGTCTGATCCTCAATCGTTAAACGGATCAACAGTCTGGAGCATCTTCACTGACAGCAATAATAAACTTTGGATTGGAACTGATAAAGGGCTTGATCTTTGGAATCCTGATAACGACGTGTTTCAGCACTTTACAAATATTGAAGGCAATCCAAACACAATTTGTCCGTACGACATTGTGCAGATTCAGGAAGATGTTTCAGATAAAAATATTTTATGGCTCGGAACTCTTGGGGGCGGGATTCTTAAATTCAATAAAAGTACTTATACATCGGTACAATTTAAAAATCTGCCTGATAATCCTCAATCATTAAGTAATAATCGCGTGTGGTCTTTCTGCCAGACTAAAAATTCAGACATTATTTGGATCGGAACACTGGGCGGCGGAATAAATAAATTCAATAAAAAAACAGGATTTGTCGAAAGGTTTTCTGAAAAAGACGGTTTGGCGAATAATGTTGTTCATTCAATCTTCCGCGACAAAAAGGATAACCTCTGGTTAAGTACAAATAAAGGATTGTCTAAATTCAATATAGATAAAAAATCCTTTAAAAATTATTATCATGAAGATGGAATACAGAAAGGAGAGTTTAATCCCGGAAGCGGATTCCTTAGTTCATCCGGTGAAATATTTTTTGGAGGCGACGAAGGAGTTACAGCCTTTATTCCGGAAAAAATCCAGGACAATAAATCACTTCCTGTTGTAAAAATTACCGGTTTCAGAAAATTTGAAACGCCTGTAAAATTTGATACCGCCATTGAGGAAACAAAAAATATAAAACTTTCCTATAACGATTCATTTTTCTCTTTTGACTTTATCGCTCTCGACTTCAACGCTCCTGAAAGAAATCAATATGCGTATAAAATGGAAGGTTTTGATAAATCATGGAACTACAGTGGAACCAGGAGATATGTCAGTTATTCAAATCTTAAAGGCGGCGAATACGTTTTCAAAGTAAAGGCGGCTAACAATGACGGGCTATGGAACGAGGCAGGAACTTCTATTCACATTGATATTGAAAATGCACCATGGAAAACATGGTGGGCGTATACATTATATTTTATTATTATCCTTTCTCTACTATATTTTTTCCTTAAATTTATTTTTGAAATGAACCAGAGAAAATGGTCTGATACTTTACGAGAAATTACGAATCTACTTAATACTTCACTGAACACTGAAGAAATCTGCGAACGTTTTCTTGAGAAAATCAACAGTATTTTCAATTTTAGTTTGTCAAAAATATTAATCAAACATTCATCCGATGAAGAATTTTCGTATATATATTTTCAAAACTCTAAAACCCGTAACATACCAAATGAATCAGCAATTATCGAAAATGTTTGTAAAAACAAAACCCCTTTTATTTCAAGACTGGACAAGAAGTTCAGCGTTTACAAGTATTCAAACAACACTGACGAATCATCCTTCGCAGCAGCGATTCCCATGATAAGTAGAAATTCTCTGCTAGGAATACTAATAGTCGCGCATAATAACTCCCGCTATTTCAATGTTACTAGGTTCAACGCTTTATACAGCATCACAACCCAACTTGTCAGTGCTATCGAGAACGCCATACTTTTTACAAGGGTTCAGCGTCTGGCATCCATCGATGAACTTACAGGATTATTCAACAGGAGACAGTTCTTCGAACTTTCCGGTCGGGCATATAACCACAGTAAACGTTACTCTAAAAATTTATCAGTATGCATGTGCGATATTGACTTTTTCAAACAATTTAATGATAAATTCGGTCACGATGTCGGTGATATAGTATTAAAGAAAACCGCAGCTGTTATTCAAAAATCTTTACGGGATACAGATATCCTGGGAAGATACGGCGGCGAGGAATTTTCAATACTGCTGGTTGAAACCGATTACAATAAGGCTCTTGAAGTATGTGAAAGAATAAGAAACGCGGTGTTTAGTATGAATGTGAGTAATCCGAATAACGGCGAATTGTTAAAAGTTTCAGTCAGCATTGGTATGACTGAGGTTTTACAGGAAGATACCTCTCTTGACAGTGTTATTAAAAGATCGGACATTGCACTTTACAAAGCCAAGGCTGGCGGACGCAATATTGTTATAGGAGAAAAATAGACATGCTTAATTATTTTGCAGAAAAAAAAATTGATATCGCGGCATCGCTTTCGGAGTTCTTGAAGGAGGAAGAAAACAATTTCTCCCAAATTAATATATGGGCTCACGATGTAATCAGCAAAATTCTTGATTTTTCGCTTCAAGGAAAAATGATCCGTGGAGGATTATCTGTTCTCGGTTATGAAATGTTTTCAGATATTTCAAATAAAGATATTTATAAAATAGCAACAGCTCTTGAAATTCTGCAATCAGCATTTTTAATTCACGACGATATTATGGATCGTGATGAACAACGACGCGGTAAAGATACTATTTACTACCAGTATGAAAAATCCGCAATTATGAAAAATTATCCTCACCCGCGTCACTACGGTTACTCAATGGGAATATGTTCCGGGGATATTGCTTATTTTCTCGCTTATGCTGCTCTTAATAGAATACAGACCTTGCCGGAAATTAAAAACCGGATTATGACTATTTACACCAATGAAATCATCAAGGTGGGATTCGCACAAATGCAGGATGTTCACTTCGGATATATAAATAGCTGTGTTAAACTGGAAGACATCATCAGTATGTACCGTCATAAAACCGCCAGATATACATTCACATTGCCTCTGCTGTTGGGTGCTGAATTTTCCGGTACATCGGAAAACACAAGTGATCTCGAAAAACTGAGTGAATTGTATGGAATTATTTTCCAGATCAAAGATGATGAACTTGGACTTTTCGGAGATGAAAAATCTATCGGCAAAGAAGTTGGAACAGACATCAAAGAAGGCAAAAAAACTATTTTCTATAATTTTGTAATCAACGCTGAAAATCTGCCGGATAAAGAAAGAATTTTGGGATTTTTCGGAAACCAGAATATTGGAGAAAACGAAATTAATGAAATCCGCAATGTTGTTGAAGACTGCGGCATAAGAAAAGATATTAATAAATTCGTTGACGAGCTCGCAGACGAAGCCGAAGGATTCATCACTGGACTTTGCATATCGGATAAACATAAAGTCATACTGCAGGAAATTCTGGATTACAGTATTAAAAGGACAAAATAATGAGAAGCGATAAAAATATTCTCGAACTTCATAATATATCAAAAGAATATTATGGAAACACCGTCTTGCAGGATATTTCATTTTCTGTAAAGGAAGGAGAAATAATCGGACTGGTCGGTGAAAATGGTGCAGGAAAATCCACCCTGATGAAAATACTTTTCGCTATGCCGGTAATAAAAAATACCGGCGGATATAAAGGCAAAATTATTTTTGATGGTAAAGAAGTCAATTTTGCTAATCCGAACCAGGCTCTTTCCGCTGGAATAGGAATGGCACATCAGGAGTTTTCTCTTATACCGGGACTTAAAGCATCCGAAAATATTGTACTGAATAAGGAATCATTGAAATATAACATCCTTGTTGAACTGTTCGGTGAACGGTTAAAAACAATTGATGAAAAAGATAACCGCTCTCGTGCTTTAGAAGC
>CAYLTM010000001.1:24646-29348 GCA_964386495.1 uncultured Leptospirales bacterium | reverse complement strand
AAGCGGATATACTGTTACGAGCTATGAAAAATTTATCTGAACAGGGCATAGCTATAATTTTTATCACACATAGGCTCCATGAGATCATGGAGGTTTGCGAGAGGATTATTGTTCTTAGAGACGGCAAACTCGTAGAAGAAATTCGAAAGGAGAACGCGTCAATAAGAAAAATCGCCGAAAGTATGGTCGGCAGAGAAATGAAAAATAAAGACTCTTATGTAAATTATAATAATTCTGAGAAACGGGTAATACTGAAAACAGAGAACCTTGTTGTAGACATGCCGGGAGAAACTGTCCGCGGCGTCGATCTTTCTATTGTCGAAGGTGAAATCTTCGGTATCGGCGGTCTAGCCGGACAGGGTAAGCTGGGAATTCCAAACGGCATAATGGGTCTGCACCATAGCTCTGGAAAAATATTTTTCGATGGAAATTTAATCCCCATGAATAATCCGGCATCGGCACTGAAAGCCGGGATGGCGTTTGTATCCGAGGATCGTAGAGGAGTCGGGCTGCTGCTGGACGAACCGATTGACTGGAATATTGCTTTTACAGCTATGCAGGTGCAAAACAGGTTTTTGTCATATTTTCTCGGCGGACTAATAAAGCTGCGAAGCGAAAAACAAATAACCGCCGCCGCACGAGAATACATTGATCTTCTCGAAATTAAATGTGTCTCGGAAAAGCAGTTTGTTAAGGAGCTGTCCGGCGGCAATCAGCAGAAGGTCTGTCTCGCTAAGGCGTTTGCCATGAAACCGAAAATTTTATTCGTGTCAGAACCTACAAGGGGGATCGACATCGGCGCGAAAAATCTTGTTCTTGAAACAATAAAAAAACATAATAAGGAATATGGCACAACTGTTGTAATTATTTCATCCGAACTTGAAGAGCTTCGGTCGGTATGCGGTCGAATCGCGATTATTAATGAAGGAAAGGTTGCTGGTATTCTTCCAGCGGAAACGGACTTAACAGAGTTCGGACTTTTAATGCTGGGGTGATTTAACAATGTTAGTAATATCACCAAGGTTATCCGGATTCTGTCCAGGCGTTAAACGAGCTGAAAATGAGATTTTCAAATTTCAGAATAATAATCCTGGAAAAAAGATATGTATTCTCGGACCATTGATTCATAATTCCAACTATATGAATTTTTTAAAAAACAAAGGTATCGTAGAAGCCGACAGTGAAAAGGATCTTGACGGCTGCGACTTTGTGGTTATACGAACGCACGGAATCAACAGCACTATTGAAAAACGTTTGAGCGAAAAATTCAATATTATCGACCTTACCTGTTCAAAAGTTAAAAATCTCCAATTGAAAATTCAGGAATACTCCAGCAAGGGATTCTTCATAATTATTTCAGGAAAAAAGAATCACCCAGAAGTGCAAGGACTTATAAGTTATGCTGATAATTATGTTGTCATTGAGAGTACTGATGATATCAACAATGGTCTTTTCAAATCATTAGAAAATCACCAATCGCTATTTATAACATCTCAAACCACAGCGTCAGAAAACATGCTGATTAATATTTGCAGTGCTGTACATAATAAATTCGGCGGAACAAAAATCATTGAGTGCCATAACTCTATTTGCTCAATAACTCTTGACAAAGAACTCGAAGCGATTAGTCTTATTAATAATACCGACATAGCAATTGTCATCGGAGACAAATCTTCATCAAACGCGAATAAGCTTTTTAACCAGCTTAAAGGTCATTTTGAAAACACTGTTTTCACAGACAGTCTCAGTAATTTACTGATAACAAATATTCCATTTAGTAACTATAAAACTGCTCTTATTGTGTCATCGGCATCAACACCAAAATATATCGAGGATGAAATTAGAGAATTTTTATTAAAGGTATGAATTGCATAAGATTTTTGACCACGAATTCACACGAATTGACACGAATAATTTGTGTTCATTGGTGTTTATTAGTGGTTATTCGTGGTCTTTTTTAATAATCACTTTGAAAAGATTACTCTCCCTATCATCAATAAACTCAATTCTTGAATAAGCTTTCAAAGCTCTTCTGATACCATTCCCCAGTCCTCGGTATGGTAGTAATTTTGTTGCAAACGAAGCTAAAATAGGATTGCGTATATTGGAATTCCCCGACTTAATATTCGCGATTGTCAAATTATTCGGCAGATGGCCGGGACTTATAATTTCAATTCTGTCACTGAATACGAAAATGCGAATTGGAGCTGATATAAAATAATCGCGATGAATCAATGCATTTGCTATGAGTTCCTCAAAAACTATTTTTGGTATTTCCGGAATTCCAAGGGAATTTACTGATTGCCCTGCCTGCTCATACCGGACATTCATCATAAGGAATGCGATTGAATGCTGAAATATTTCGCCTATTGTTCCGGTGATATCCCGGCTGTCGATATAACGTTCAACATCAATATCAACCCCCGGATATGAAACAGCTTTTACTATAAACAGTGGCAGATGATACCGAACACTTTTTGCAAACAATAGAGATCCCGCGACATTTAAAACGCCGTTTTTTGCCAGATTCATATTTTCAAGGATATCACCCAATCCATTTTCCTGCGCCGAAAGTTCTTCATCAAATTCTTTCCTGAAGAAATCTTCAAAAATCTGTTTATCAATATGCTCCACGGTAAGACGTTCCACCGGGATTTCATCACCATGGATAAGCCCTGAACTCTGAAACATTCGCTGGATTTCCTCTCTGCTCGTCACTTTCCGCTTATCGCTACCGCTTTTTACCCAGATTACTCCTTTGTTATCCATGTATGGTTTACTGATTCCTTTTGGCACATGAATCACTATAATACAACCACCACTGCAACTGATGTTTTCCGTAAATGGACTGCATGCCGGTTTCACCGACTGGGAGGCGGTGTTTGATATAATCTGATTTATTCTTGCAACATCATCTTTTCCAATTCCCTGCACACTACCGCTTTTATCATCAACACCAACTAAAATTACACCTCCTTCAGTATTAAGAAGTGCCGTCATCTCCGCTGCCAACGACTCGCCATTCGTGATGTCAGCCTTGAACTGATGCCGACTGTCTTCACCACGAGTTATTATTTCATTTAGTTCTTGAATTGTCATTATGTTTTCCTGATTATTATCTCTCGTTTTCACTAAAATCATTCTTTGCATTAATAGCAAGAATATTTTTTGAATTTTTCTTTCGCAGAGATCGCTAAGTTTGCAAAGAATGAAACCACGAATTCACACGAATATATTTTGGTTTAGTTAATTCACTCGATTTGATTTGAATTAATTTGTGTTCGCAAAGAATGAAACCACGAATTTACACATATTAACACGAATAATTAGTGTTCATTGGTGTTCATCCCTCAAACGCCTCTCGCAGAGATCGCTAAGTTCGCAAAGAATGAAACCACGAATTCACACGAATTGACACGAATAATTAGTGTTCATTAGTGGTTATCCCTCAAACGCCTCTCTCAACACTGCCTGCATAAGTTCTTCTGCCTGAACCTTGCGCCCGGAGACCTGTTTTTCGAGTTCATCTACCATTGAAAGAAGCTTATCGACACGTTCAACAATGGTACGCTGTTCAGCGAGCGGAGGAAGGGGAATATTTAAATCAGTAACAGATGTCATAAAACGATAAATGTAGTTCCAATTAACATTATACACATTTCTAATTGCTGCTACACGCTGATTCAATAGAGAATTGTTAAAACTTTCTGGACATCGGCTGATTTTAAGTCCGGTAGAAATGTATGGACGAGTTAATGCAATAATTAAATCATCAGTTTTTACTGCAAAATCTTTATATTTATTTATAAAATTCAAGGGTAATCGTTCGTCTGACTCAATCAATTGTTGTACACCAGCGTTAGTAATTTTGATACATTTTACACCTAAATCAGATTTGAAATCATAACTATTAAAACTATATCCAGCAAAAACTTTAGATATCTCCCCCAATCTTGTCCAAACCCATCCTAATGGCAGTTTAAACGGCATTTCATCCGACTTGATGGGCGGCAGTTCCTTTTCTTTCTTAGCCTGCCTGCCGGCAGGCAGGTGCGCTTCTTTCTCTCTCTTTATTTTTTCGAGAAGCATAGATGCAGGCATATAATCTTCATCTTTTTGTTTTTGTATTTCTTTAAGCCATTCTCTGCCAATTCCTGATTTTAAGTATTTTTCTCTTTCTACAGCTTCTCTTTCGGTTTGAAATTCCTCAAAATGAATCAATGAAACAGGGCAATGTGTTTGCGTCCAATCAGCACCAATTCCTTTGATATGTTCGGATATCCTTTTATAAAGATTTGAAGTGAAGCCTTTATACAGAGATTTATCATCACACTCCAAAACATATAAATAATGCCCGTCTATCTTTGGTATTATTTTTCCTGAATGGTTTGAAACAACAACTTCTGACCTATTTCTTTCCTGCCTGCCGGCAGGCAGGCGCCACTGTGCAGTGAGTTTGCCTTCGATGGCTTCCTGTAGAATGGACTGGCGGAGAAGGGAGAGATAGGTGGATTGAGCTGAACTCTGCGTATTTAAAGATTGAACTGTTTTCTTTGAATTCAAGTAAAACTCAATAATTCTCTTTTGTTCCTTTAATGAAGGACAAGGAATTTCAAAATCTAGAACTTCAGAAGGGCTTACTCTCGAATAATTTGTACTGCCTTGAGCTTTAATCTGTTTTTGTATAACATCTGTATCAATC
>CAYLTM010000001.1:13355-24636 GCA_964386495.1 uncultured Leptospirales bacterium | reverse complement strand
ACTTCCAGATAATCTGGAAGTATTTTAGTTTTATCTAATTCATAGAGATAATAATGGCTGCTAACAACAGCACCTTCAAGATCTTTCGGAATAATACCGTAACCACCAAATTTCGCATCCATTTCTGCAACGATGAAATCCTCTTTCTTGCAAAGACGTTGGCTTTTTGTTTTGATAAGATTCCCTTTAACTAAATCCCTCAAAACGACTCCTTTTTTGTGAAGTTGCACTCGACATCTTTTATACTCTACATTATCATCAATTTTGATGAAATCTTTTCTATATGTAGAAACGTCGGATATCTTGACCATTGGATAATTAGACATTACATGTCCTCTCATTATTTCTCTCACAAAGTACACGAAGTTCACAAAGTATTCTTAAAATTATTCCTCTGTGTGCTTTGCGAACTCTGTGAGAATATTTCTTCAATTCACCCATTCGTCTGCTCCTTCTTTTCCAGAAACAGTCGTTTCTCTCTTTCCAATTCTGCAACAAGCTCTTCCTCTGTAGGAAGCACCAGACGATACTTGGAAGTAAAGATCTGTTCGCTTTCTTTCAACACTGAGTATTTGACCACAGTTTCATCTTTGCGAGTGCAGAGAATGATGCCGATGGTCGGGTTATCGTCTGTCTGTTTTTTGAGATCATCAAACATCCTGACATACATATCCATTTGTCCAATGTCTTGATGGCTGAGTTCGGTGGTTTTGAGATCGATGAGAACAAAGCATTTGAGCAGGTAATTATAGAATACGAGATCGATATAGAAATGTTTTGATTCGCTGCTTATGCGGAACTGCCTGCCGACAAAGGAAAAGCCCTTGCCCATTTCAAGGAGGAATTTTGACAGATTATCTATAATGGCTGATTCAATATCCCGCTCAAGAGTTGCAGGATGTTCCGGTAGTTCAAGAAATTCAAGAACATAGGGATCTTTGATAAAATCGCGGGGAGACACTTTTTCGAAAAGACCTTGAGCACTAAGATCTGTTTGTTTATCCTGCGATGATAACAGACGTTCGTAATAGAAAGAATCTATATTCCGCTTCAGCTGACGAACACTCCAGTGTTCTTTACCTGCTTCTTCAAGATAGTAGGTTCGCGCTTTTGGGTTTTCTATTCTCATAATCAAGCGCAGTTGTGACCAGTTCAATTCTCTACACACTGTGTAGAGAATCTGACTATCGGGGAATGTCTGGTAAAACTGCCTGAAATTCCAAACATTTGCAACAGAAAACCCCTTTCCCAGTTCCGACGTAAGAGCGATTGAAAGCTCTTTTATTAGCTGTTCGCCATATCTGGCCCGATCTTTTCCATTCTGCTCTTCTTCGACAATACGTTTTCCGATAAGCCAGTAGGCTTCAACCATAGCGAAATTAACCGCTGTATATGCTTTCTGACGGGCATTGCTTAATATAGATTTTATTTCAGAATAAAGACTGGTTACGTCATTCATTGCTAAGCTCCTTTTTGAGCTGTCCCAAAAGCTCATCACTTTTTCTGAATGATACATGCAGCATATCAAGAAGCTCTTTGCTGGAGTAGGTATGCTCTGCTTCGGGTGTGTGAGGGTTCTTGATATCAAGATTAAAACCGTTATCCTCCAATGTCTTAATAGAAACCTTCCATGCAAGTTCGCTTTCTTTGCGTTTCTTCCACCATTTCTTTAAGGGGTCGAATTCGGCTTTCTGAATGGGTCGCGTTTTATTATACGCTTTGATGCCTTGGGGCAGTTTATGTTCATAATACCAGATTTCTTTTGTTGGTTCACCTTTGGTAAAAAATAACAGGTTTGTGGCAACACTTGCATAAGGCTGAAAAACAGAATTTGGCAAGCGGACAATAGTATGCAGATTGCAGTTTTCAAGAAAGTGCTGCCGTATGCGCGATTTTACGCCATCGCCGGTGAGAGAGCCATCGGGAAGTACAATTGCCGCGCGGCCACCTTCTTTTAGATAACGGATCATTAGCAGAAGAAACAGATCAGCACTTTCTGTCGTGCGGAAGTTCAACGGAAAATTGGTCTGCACACCATCGGTTACAGATGCACCAAATGGAGGATTTGCAAGAATGACATTAACACGCTCCTTTGCTCCGATGCTTGTGTACTCACGGTTAAGGCTGTCGGTATAATCCACATTGGGAACTTCTATATCGTGCAGAATCAAATTAGTTACTGCCAGCATAAATGGCAGCGGTTTGAATTCCATACCGTGAATAGTGGACTCAAGAGTTTTTAAATCTTCGACTCCTTTTACGTCCTGCCGACGGATATTCTCGATGGCACTTGTAAGAAATCCGCCGGTTCCGCAGGCCGGGTCGAGAACCTTTTCGCCAAGGCGGGGATTAATAATTTCGGTCATTATCTCGGTTATGGCACGAGGAGTGTAAAATTCCCCGTAGTTGCCCGCACTTTGCAGGTCTTTAAGAATCGTTTCATAAATGTCGCCGAACAGATGACGGTCTTCTGAAACATTAAAATCAATTTCATTTAGCTGATTAAGCACTTGTCGGATAATAGTGCCGTTTTTCATGTAGTTGTTAGTACCCTCGAAAATTTCACGGATTATCAATGCACGTTTGTTACCGGTAGAAACATCGAGGTTTTTTAGTCCGGGAAAAAGTTTCTGGTCGATGAATTCTTTCAGTTCATCGCCAGTCATTCCTTCCGAGTCTGCAGCCCAATTGCGCCATTGAAGTTTTTCAGGTATGGAAGATTTGTATTTGTCCTGAATTAGTTCCATTTCCGTATCTTTATCGTCAATGATTTTAAGAGTAATAAGCCAACCTAGCTGTTCAATACGCTGAGCATCACCGGAAACGCCTTGGTCTTTCCGCATAATATTTTGTAGCGTCTTTATAATATTGCCGATATTTTTCATTTTTTCACCACTAATAAAAATAATATTCTCGCTAAGACTGCCATGTTCACAAAGAATTATTTAAAAACATTTTTTATCCACAAGGTTTCTATAAACTTATTGAGAAGCATTATTCTACCATTTCTTTGGTTTAGCAAAACTTCCATCCAAATCAGTTAATTGATCAGGAAATTGACAATAAACCAAAACATTCTGCCGTATTCTTTTTTTAAACATAGCATACTGTACTAAATCCTTACTGAAATTTTTATGTGGATTTAAAACTCCGACTTTTTTGGAAAGCTCTTGTGTAATTATTCTAACAGGTTCTGCAAGGTCGCTATCATTAGTAAGCAATACAGCTAAATCATATCGATTAAGATGAGCATCGTGGAGCATATGAACCGCGAGATTTACATCAGACTTTTTCTCTTCAGTTTTAATAACTTCAACAGTTCCGGAGGCATCAGCTAATGGCATTCTAATTACATGAGATAGAAAATGACCATAAATTATTTCAAGATTGGGAATTGTTTTTAAAGCCCTTAAATAAAGACTTTGCCTGATATGCTGATCAGGATCTATTGATCTCGATTTGACTTTTGCGGTAAAATATTTTATTGTTACAATATTGTTTATATTTTGATCAAGATATAAATTTAGAAGAGCTGACAAATCCAGCCATTTGAACCTTGAATTTTTTAACAACCCATAGTAAAGATTAAAACCATCAATATAAACAGATGTTCGAAATGGATTATTTTCAGGCATTAGCATTACCTGCATGTGGAAAAATAGCAAAGGCTACCCGAAGGCAGCCTTGCACCCGATGCCTCAGCACACGGGGTGATATAACTGCAATGTAAGAACTATATAATAGATTGTCAAGAAATTTATTAAAAGAAAAACAGCAAGACCAGCCAGAATTGAGCATGCTTTCACAGAAGCTTGGCGAGTTTACTAAAGACAAAATAGTCTTTTTATGTATTGTTGTAAAGAATTTTTCGTTTGATTTAGGCATATTATGCTACCTTATATAATTCCTGTTCGAGTTCTCTTATGGCGTTAAGGTAGTTTTCTTTATTGCCGAAAAGTTTAATGATTTCTGCCGGTGTACCCATTGTGTTAAATGGATCTACCTTGAGTATGGATAGTTCTTCAATGTTTTCGATACCTTCGCTGGCGTACTTATCCAAAAGGGCGTTTAATATCTTTCTCGCCTGTTCACCGTATTTGGTAAAATAGTTTCGTTTCTTTACCTGTTCTGCCCGCTCTTTTCGGGTCAGCGCGGGCATATCCCAGGCAACATGACAGATGAGGTCAAAAACATCGAGATCCTTTTTCACTTCTTCCACAAGGTTTTCAAGAATAACCCCATTGGATTCCAATGTATCAATTATTGATTTTTTCTTTTCAGCCTGATTCCATTTTGATAAGAATTCTTCAAGACTGCGATATTCTTTCAAAATTCCATTTTTAGTATATTCTTTCAGACTTTCGGTAATCAATTTTCCGTTACTGTCTAAATATTGTATCCGTTCATTAAGTATTGAAACATCCACACCAGCTACATAGACTTTACCTTTTGGACTATCGCCGATCTCACCGCCGTCGATTATTGCCGGTATTTCATGATTAGTAAATTCATCATCGCCGAAATCAACTTTTTCACCGGTATCAGGATCGATTACCTCTTCATCGGGGTTTATGTCGTCATCAGTGAATTCGTTATCACTGGAGACTTCCTTAATCATCACAGGCTCGCCATCAAAATCGGGATCGGCGAACAGATCGGTAACATTGCGAAAATCCATTATAGTGAAAAACTGTTTACCATATTCTTCATTTATGCGGGTACCGCGACCAATAATCTGTTTGAATTCAGTCATGGAGGCAATATTAGAATCCAGAACAATCAGTTTGCAGGTCTGTGCGTCCACACCAGTTGTCATAAGTTTAGAAGTGGTTGCTATAACCGGATATATTTCTTCGGGATTGATAAAATTATCCAGTTCTCTTTTTCCTATATCATCATCTCCTGTTATCCGCATAACATACTTATTTGACTTTCGGGCTTCCTCCGGATTTGCATTAACCAAAGCTTGACGCATCCGTTCAGCGTGCTCAATATCAATACAGAACACAATGGTTTTATCGAGAGAATTTGTTTTTTTGAGAAATTCTGTAATTTTCGACGCAACTATACTTGTCCGTTCGTCGATAACCAGATTACGGTCATAATCTTTAATGTTGTAAATTCTATCTTCAACTGGATCGCCATGACGGTCCCTTACAACAGAAGCCGGTCTCCAGCCTTGCAGATCAACATTTAAACCGACACGAATTACTTTATATGGTGCTAAAAATCCGTCTTCGATTCCCTGTTTCAAAGAATAAATATAAAGAGGATTGCCAAAATACTCAATGTTTGAAATTTCATTAGTTTCTTTAGGGGTTGCAGTTAGTCCGATGTGTGTCGCTTTAGAAAAATATTCAAGAATATTCCGCCAGGCACTTTCTTCCGAAGCACTTCCTCTATGACACTCATCAATTACTATCAAATCGAAAAAGTCAGGACTGAATTCACGATAAGCGTCGCTGTCTTCATCGTAGTTGGTTAAACCTTGATAGAGTGCAAGATAAATTTCAAAGGCTTTATCAATCACTTTTTTGCGGATGACTGTCATACGGTCTTTGAAATGTTTGAAGTCGCCGCGTTTAGTCTGGTCAATGAGAGCGTTACGGTCTGCAAGAAAGAGTATCCGTTTTTTAGTGCCGCTTTTCCAGAGCCGATAAATTATTTGAAAAGCTGTGTATGTTTTGCCAGTACCGGTTGCCATAACGAGCAAAATACGATTTTGCCCTTTTGCAATAGCTTCAACTGTTCTATTTATTGCAATCTGCTGGTAATAACGGGGTTTTCTACCTGATCCATCGAAATAATAATCGAACGCGGAAATATCTTCCTGTTCTTTGGTTTCGATCCCCTTATAACATTTGTACTTTATCCAAAGTTCCTGCGGCGAAGGAAAACAATCCAGACTATGATTAAATTCTACCTGTGAAGAATAACCTGACCGGTCATGTTCCAGAAAACCATCACCATTACTGCTGAACGATACGGGAATATCGAGTATTTGCGCGTAGTCTAAAGCCTGTTGTATTCCAGCTCCGATTGAATGAGAGTAATCTTTCGCTTCAATTATTGCTATTGGGATATTTGCCTTATAGTAAAGAACAATGTCAGCTCGTTTCCTTTCTCCACGAGCGGTCTTATTACCTTTTACATAAATACGACCATCAGTAAAAAAAACCTCTTCACGAATCTGAGTTTCAACATTCCATCCTGCTTTTACCAATGATGGAATAATGAATTTGGTGATGATGTCTCTTTCTGATAGGTCTGTTTTATTTACTATCATTACATTCAATCCTAATCTCTGGAAAAAAATGATGCTGGATATTTTTTCGGATTGTACATTATAATAATAATCATTGTAAAAATTGTAAATATCGATATAACAACAAAAACATATATTTTGAAAACTTTATAATAATCAGAGTCTATCTTTTTTTCAAACGTGAAAACACCGGCAGAGTTGTTGTTCTTAAAAGAAGGGTGACAGATCATACACCTGTCCTGAACAGTTACAGAGTATTTATAAAAAATTCGATCGCCAGTAATTTTGATATCATCTGTTTCATCATTCGAATATAAGAGAGTCATAACAGCAGGGTCATCATTTTCAATATATTTTCCAGGATATATGACCTGACGGCCGGAGTTGTCATACACTTTGATTACGATTCCGTATTTTCTGGAAATCTCATTCAGCAATATCCAGGAATATTCCGGTTTATGATTATCAGCACCCGAAACCTCAGTCAGCTGACTGGAATTATCAGCAATCGGACCTTTCATGGATTTTACTTCAAGGAAGGAATCCGCAATAATTTTGAACTGAGTTATTATTTCAGTTGTAATTGGTGGTTCGTAATAATAAGTAATAAAATCCGGAAGATCCTTTTTGAAAAAAATCAGATAAGCTGATATAAAAAAAAGAGCGAATAACACCGATACAATTGACCAGCGGAATTTCACTTGAATTTCTCCACGATTCGTTCAAAATCCTCCAGCGAATAATATGTAATCTCTATACGGCCTTTCGTGCCGGCATGTTTGATCTCCACTCGCGTACCAAGCATCTGCACAAGCTTATGCTCCATGTCTTTAATATGAGCTTCCTTGGAAGATTTCTTTTTTTCAGTAACGGTTGACACATTATCATCAGTCTTCTCGGGACTTCCGTTTATCATAGCTTCAAGCGCACGGACAGACAGACCTTTATCAACTATCTGCTCGAAAAATTTCAGCTGTTCTTCAAGAGGCACAGACAGGAGAACCTTAGCGTGCCCCTGACTTATTTTTCCGGACGATAAAGATTCCTGAATAGCTTCAGGCAAATTAAGTAAGCGCAGAATATTCGCGATAGTCGCTCTGTCTTTACCGACTTTTTCAGCGACATCATTTTGTTTTAATTTAAAACGGTTTATCAATAAACGGTACGCCTTAGCTTCTTCAATAGGATCAAGGTTCTGACGCTGAACATTCTCTATTAAAGCGATTGTCAGATTTTTTTCTTCATTAGCTTTTATAACTATGCAGCGAATTTTTTCTTCACCAAGATGTTTAACAGCCCTGTAACGTCTTTCACCAGCAACAATAAAATATTCTTCTTTTTCCTTGCGAACAAGAATCGGCTGGAGGAGTCCGACTGACTTTATAGAATCGGCAAGGTTATTAATTTCTTCTTCATCAAAAAAGCTTCTTGGCTGATCGGGATTCGGTTTAATCGACTCAACAGCGATTTCAACAATTCGCTCCGAACTGTCCTCCATATATTTTTTTTCGATATCTGAAGACGGAGCACTTGAAGTGGATATAATCGCGTTCAGACCTCTGCCGAGGGTTTTTTTACCATTAGCCATTGTTGATTACCTCTACAGCAAGTTTATCATACGTATCGCTTCCCGGACAATTTCTATCATAATAATTTATCGGTTGACCGAATGACGGTGCTTCAGACAGCTTAACATTTCTCGGAATAATGGTGGTGAATACTTTTTCTTTAAAAAATTCTTTAACGTCATTAACAACATGCTGAGATAATTTTGTTCTGGAATCATACATTGTCAGCAGGACACCTTCAATTTTCAGAGCCGGATTAAGTTTTTCTTGAACCATTGATACAATTCTTAAAAGCTGATTTAAACCTTCGAGTGCGTAATACTCGCATTGAAGAGGAATCAGTATAGAATCCGCCGCAACAAGCGCGTTAAGGGTTAGAAGACCTAATGACGGCGGGCAGTCAATAAGAACAAAGTCGTAATAATCACGAATTTCCGCGATAGCGGATTTCAACTTATATTCTGAACCTTCAACATCAAGCATATCAACCTGAGCACCGGAAAGGTGCATATTCGAAGGTATAATATCAAGCCCTTCAATTTCCGTGTGAAATATAGTATCCTTAATATTGACTTCACCAATGAGAAGTTCATAAACAGTCGTGTTGAACTCTTCAGCGTTAACATTTAAACCATAACCAGCGTTTGCCTGCGGATCAATATCAATTATTAAAACCTTTTTATTCTTTTCAGCGAGAAAAGCCGCTAGATTAATTGTAGTGGTAGTCTTACCTACCCCGCCCTTCTGATTGGAAATTGAAATGACTCTGCTCATTTTTCTAATTCCTTAATTTTTCGTAGTATTTCTTTCCGTTTATCAAAATCCGCCGACAGATTATCATCATGACACTCGGCAGCCAGTTGAAAACAAAAAGCGAGAATATTTTTAATTATACTATCGCGAATAGAATCGCCGATAACAGACTTGCCGCCGATTATACGGTTCGCAGATGCCTTGTTTTCGACTCCTTCAATACAACAGTCGTGAAAAGGAAAAGGATAACCGTCCTGCGGAATATCAAAAGGAGATTCATAAGGCAGTGACCTTCTAATGGATAAACTGTCAAGGCTTTTTACTTCGCTTTTCAGCCATTCACGATGCGCGATATAAACAGCATGCAGCTTTTTACCAACGTTATAAAAACAATAACCAGTTTGATTTATGATCGCTTTTACTTCCGGAAAAAGCTTAATCTGCCCGTTCAAAATTCTTTTTGCCTCATCTCTGGTAATATCAAACGAGGGATTATTTGTGCGGTAGTTAAGGATCTCATTTTGAATATTGGATATTGCAGTAAATTCCCTTTCAAAGAAAGAAAGTGAAAAAAGTGATGATACGAACTTATTGTGATTACTGTCTTCAAAAACAATTCTGCTTCCATCGAGAACACATTTATAAATATCTGTAAAAAAGTTGGAGCAATTGTCCATGAAAGTAAAAAAGTTATTTTCGTAAACAACTTTCGAATCCTGCTTACGGCGGTTAATTATATGCCACTCCTCTTCAAAACAACGGATTAACATTGTAAGATTGTTGATTTTCAGAGACAACAGTTCAGCAAGATCATCATAAGGTTCAAGCTCCAAATTCAGCAGATCAAGATGACGCTTCTTTTTACTTTCAGGATCTTTTCCGAATTTTTTAAGATACTCGCCGCTGCATTCCCACTCTTCAGTTTTTATCTGAAGCGGCATAATTTTAAAATAACGATTAATATCAATATATGTAATCGGTCTTTTAAATACAAGTGCCTCTGCAATGAAAAAAATAAAATCGCCAAGGTTCGGGATATTATAATTATTTTTCAGCAATAGATCGATATTGCCGAGATTAACAGCGGTATTATGAAGAAACGAACGTATAGTCATCGTATAATCGTAAATAATCTTTTCTTTTTTCAAATTATTTTTTTCTTTTGTCGAGCGATCTCCGTCGGTATCATCCTGCTGGATTTCGTCCTTTTTAAGATCAGACATTTCACGAAGTTTCGACTCAATAACCATAATAATATTTTCTTTAATGGAAGAATCCATCTGTCCGAAAGAGATATAGTGTTTGATATAATTTCTAATCTCATATTCAAAACTCTTAGAATCCAGCCATTTCGACGAATCATAGGAAATTCTACTGAAAGGAAAATCCAGCAACCAAATCCTTAATTGACGCAGATAGTTGAAAACGGACGGATCTTCTATAACCGGATCGCCGATAATATCATCCATTATCTGAGGCAGCCTGGAAAGAAGCTTTTCCTGAAAAGTTGTGATGTCCTTCAAAATTTTAAAAAGTCTTTTAGATGGTATTAGACGTTTCTTGAAACTAAAACCAAAAAAATTTGATGAACGGATTAAATATCTTTTACGGAAAAGCCCCGTATCTTTATATTTATTATAAAGCTCATCAATGAATTGTGCTGTTTCAGCAGGATTATAAATCGGATCAGAATAATTCTTTGAGCTATTACTCATTGAAGAAATAATATCAATTTCAGAATCAGGTTTCTTTTTTACATCAGTTTTTTTATCCGGAAGATTCTGAATTAGTTCAATTATAGCAGAATACTTTTCTTTAGAAAGAATACTGTTATTTTTCAGTAAAGATCTTACCAGTTCCAGCTTTTGCTTGGGAATATCCTTCGATGCAAGCAGGTTCTTCGCTTTGATTTCTATATATCTGTCTTCATTGTGTTTCATAATATTATTTGCCGTAATTTATCTGTTTTTGTCAAACTTTTTTATTCAAGACATTCATTTATACATCCCTATATTCCCTGTCATATTGTCAAAGATAATTCAACAGCCTAATTACCAAAATGGTGCCAGAGCAGAAAAATATTTGTTTTTTATTTTCAGAGTTTACCATATTTAATAGTAGATCATAAATTTTTATCGTCATATCAATTCTTAATTGACTTGAAAATTAGAAAAAAGTGTATATGTCACTTATTCGGATTAAGTATATGCAATGAACAGGAGATTAAGTTTATTTATGGAAAGAAAATAATGTTTTTTTTCAACAAAACAATATCATCAAAGTCGATTTCAATTCTAATACTCAGTATATTTCTTATTATGGTTTTTTCCGGTATGCTTCTGTTTTTCTACGAAGTTGACAGGGCTAATAAAAACATAGAAAACAGTTCAGCGTCTCAATAATAATCTTCAGCTTCATATATGGAACATCTCGATCGATGGAATACAAAGTGTTATCAACCTGGAAATGAACGATGACAATATTCTCGCAATAATTCTATATGATGAAAATAATATATATCTATATGGCGAATACAAAGAAAACGATAAATCTAAAGCGTTGACCGCCACGAGTCTGGAAAAAAAACTAGAAGAATTAAAAAAATATTCCTTTATTCAACTTTCCGGTGAAGTAGCAAACAATAATTTGAATATTGGTTATCTGTATATATTCTTTTCCGATTATTCTATTCAGC
>CAYLTM010000001.1:5853-13345 GCA_964386495.1 uncultured Leptospirales bacterium | reverse complement strand
TTATTACTCACAACAATAACAGTGTTGATTATCTATTTCACCCTAAAACTTAATATAATAAATCCAATAATCAACCTGAATAACACTGTAACAAAATTTTCAAAAAAAGATTTTACCGCGCGTTCATCAATAGAATCAACCGACGAGCTTGGTTATCTGAGTAAAAATTTCAACAATATGGCTGATATTATACAAAACTACAGTACCAATCTTGAGCATCTGGTTAAAAGCCGCACACAAGAGCTTGAAACTGCAAACATTGAATTAAAAACGGCTCTAGAAAAAATTAAGGAAACGCAGGAACAATTAATACAGTCTGAAAAATTATCTTCACTCGGAAAACTTGTGACCGGCATAGCGCATGAAATCAACACGCCTGTGGGTGTTAGTGTTACCGCTATTACATATCTGGAAAAGGAGGTGAAAAACATTTCAGATCTTTACAATAAAAACGAGGCGAAGAAATCACACTTTGATCATTTCATTTCAACTGCCGCGGAGTCATGTCAAATAATTGCAAAAAATCTCAATCGAGCGTCAAATCTGATTACAAGTTTCAAAAAAATTTCAAATGATCAATCAACTGAAGAAAAAAGAGAATTTAATGTACGTGAATATTTCAATGATATAATCATGAGTCTTCAGCCAGCCTTAAAAAAAACACAGGTTAATGTGAACATAAATTGCTCAGAGAAACTGTTTATTAATAGCTATCCGGGGGCATACTATCAAATATTTTCTAATCTCATTATGAATTCAATTCTTCATGCTTTCGAAGAAGGTTCTGAGGGAAATATTGAAATTCAAGTCACTACTGAAAGTGATTTCATATTTATTAAATATGCAGATGATGGTGTCGGGATACCAGAAGAAAATATTAGTAAAATTTTTGATCCATTTTTTACAACCGCGAGATCAAAAGGCGGTTCTGGACTCGGGCTGAATATTGTCTATAACTTAGTTACTCAAAAACTAAATGGGTATATTAAATGCTCAAGCAAAACCAACAATGGAACAACCTTTACATTAATTCTGCCGGAAAATACTGATATATAGTTCATGGTGATTATTTCGCCAATCACTAAAGCGATAAGGATGCAATAATAGGTATACTGAATATAAAAAAATTCTTGCCATATGCAATTACATAGTCACTTATATCTTCATTATAATATATTTAAGGAGAACTTGTATGAAAAGATTACTCGCGTTCATTCTCGCAGTTGCCGCCCTTTCATTATTAGTTACCGCTTGTAAAAAAGGTGACGGCTCACAAAGCGGACAATCATCAGAATTTCACATTGGTGTTGTTACAGGAACAGTATCTCAATCCGAAGATGATTTACGCGGAGCTGAGGCTCTCATCAAAGAATATGGTAAAGTATCAGACGGTGGTATTATTCAGCATGTCACCTATCCAGACAATTTTTCTTCAGAACAAGAAACAACAATTACACAAATCGCAGGTCTAGCCGACGATCCTAAAATGAAAGCAATCATTGTCAATCAAGCTGTACCGGGAACAACAGATGCGTTCAAAATAGTAAAACAAAAAAGACCGGACATTATATGTCTTGCGGGAGAACCGCATGAAGATCCTTTAACAATTGAATCATCCGCCGATCTTGCGATTAATTCAGACTTTGTTGCCAGAGGATACACAATTATTTGGGCCGCGAAAGAACTTGGTGCGAAAAAATTCGTTCATATATCGTTCCCGCGTCATATGAGTTACGAAACACTTTCAAGACGACGAATGATTATGGAAGTAGCTTGTAAAGACCTTGGCATAGAATTTATTTTTGAGACAGCACCGGACCCTACAAGTGATGTTGGTGTTGCCGGTGCGCAGCAGTTTATTCTTGAAAAAGTTCCTGCTTGGATTCAAAAATACGGCAAAGACACAGCGTTTTTCTGTACAAATGACGCACATACTGAACCTTTATTAAAACAACTTTTAACTTACGGCGGACTTTTCATCGAAGCGGATCTGCCGTCACCGTTAATGGGATATCCAGGTGCACTTGGAATAGATCTTTCAAAAGAACAGGGTGATTTCAAAGCGATTTTAAAAAAAGTTGAAGAAAGTATTGTCTCTAAAAACGGCAGCGGAAGATTCGGTACATGGGCATATTCATACGGCTACACTACAACAGCAGCTTTAGGAGAATTAGCAAAAAGAGTTATCGAAGGAAAAGCTAAGCTAGACAATATGGAAGACCTGATGAGTGCGTATAACAAATATACACCGGGTGCAAAATGGAATGGCTGTTATTATACAGATTTGAGCACAGGAAAAACAGCAAAAAATCACATCCTTGTTTATCAGGATACATACATTTTCGGAAAAGGATATTTGCCGACAACTAAACAGATAGTACCTGAAAAATATTTCACCATAAAGAAATAAATTTTCTTTCTTTATAATTTCTCACTACAGGCATCCTGATCCCAGTTATTAAACGGCAGGATGCCTTAACAAAGCTATTTAAATTTCATCAACCGATTAATAGATTTCTGATAATCTTCTATAATATTATCTTTATTTTTTACAGCAGCTATAACATCAGGATGATTAATGTGATAAAGAAATGTTCCGCATAATCCAGCAGATTTATTCAGTATTGAAAGAACAGTTTCACCATATTTATCAGAGATGTAATCAGAATATGGAATAAATCGAGGTACTCCATCAAGTGATGTAACTGGGCGGGTTTTCATTTCAATATTGCTGATGATATTTTCTCTATCTTCATAATTAGTTAATCTGTAATCATTATATAATAATTTAATGATTCCAGAAAAAAATACAAACAAGCTCATAACCACTTCATGAATCAACGTGCAGCTTTTTTCTTCTTTCTGCGATTCCAATTGTTTATTATTTTTCAAAAATTTCTCAAGCAGAATAAGAGTAACTTTATGGGTAGTATCATGCTTCATGTAAGAAAGGTCAGTAATAAATTTATCGCAATTTTCAATAAAACTATCCCAAACACCGGTGAAAATGAATACAGTTTTCTTTTCATTATCTTTAATAAGATAGTTTTCATTTTTTAACAAGGTTCTCGAATAATTTATAAAACTATACAAAAAGGCATAGCAGCTTTCAATGAGATCATTTTTAAAATAATCAAAGTGAAAACTTGGGCTATATTTATTTTTAATAAATGAATCAATCTCATTATTATTTTCAGTTTTTATATATTTAACCATAAAAATCTTGTTTTCCATGGTTTCCATTTTAGATTTAATCTGATTAACGTAATCCTGTATTTGACTTCGGATTTTATTATTAGTAATAAATTTTTCTTCTTCTATGGGATTAATATTTTTTGAATCGATTATATCATCCAAAGAAAGTTTTTCACGGTAATAAACAGAATATGTACAAAGAATAAAATTCTTTAACGAAATTTTACTTTTATGAGAGAAAGAATTGCGGATAAAATTAAGAAGCAAATTTATGTCTTCGCTGCTGTTATAACCAAAATATGAAACAACAGCTCCTTCTAAAATTGGAATATACTTTGTATCAAGGTAATATTTTAAATACTCTTCATTAAAGGCTTCGATAAAATCATAATTAGTTGAAATATTATCCCTATCAATATTAAATTTTTTTACAAAAATATTATTAAACACGGCATAAGAATAAACCGTGTTATAAGGGAGAGGATCAAGGATTTCCCAACCATTGTTCAGAATTTTATTTAATAATAAAAGATATTTCCCGTTGGACTCATTAAACAGACTTTCTAAAAAAACAACAGATTCTTCAGACAACCGATATTTAAGACCAAAAAATGAAGGAACCAACACACCGGTATCCTTTGCAAAATTCATAATATTCCTTCGACTGTAAAAAAGAAAATACAATAACGATTTTTTATTAATAACTTTTCTATTAGATTTTTTTGGTATTTCCTGCTGATCATCAACGACATTGTTAAAATTCCGTTTATCGATTTCTTCAATTTTCTGGACAATCATTGCTATGTTATCTTCAACTTTAAGCAACAATTGAATTTCATCATCAGCTTTCTTAGATCTTTTTTTCCGCAACAGGGAATTGAATTTCAGCAGACAATCAATAGCACTGTCGTCAAAATTATTGAACATACCAACTCACTAACCTACAAATATTGATACAGGATGTCGATTTATACATCCTGTATCAATCGACATATCGGAATTCTGAAATCAATTCGTAATTCCTCACATTTTGCGTGATTTTCTATCGAAAACCATGCAAAATGCAGGTACATCCTGTACCCAATCAGACTGTCGATCATTAATCGACGGCCTGATTTTATACCATTTTTTACGGGACTACTAACCATTATTATTAACGGTAAAAATAATTCTTTAGTTTAGTAATAAACATCAACAATCTCTAAACTAAGTTTTTTACAAAACTTAATAAAAAAAATATTTAGTATTAATTGACCTAAAAATGTTGACAATTTCAGGCAAAAAAATATATCTGTCAGATAATGGCGTTGTACCCAAGTGGTAAGGGGCGGGTCTGCAAAACCCTTATTCAGCGGTTCGAATCCGCTCGACGCCTATGTGTCGCCCAAGTGGTGGAAATGGTAGACACAAGGGACTTAAAATCCCTTGGACTTTTTGTCCGTGCCGGTTCAAGTCCGGCCTTGGGCACATATTTCTTATTAAATGCAGTTCTCTTACGACTTTTCATAATATTTGTTGATTCTATCAGCTTAAGTATTTGAATATCTGCTTACCTTTACTAGTTCGAGTTTTACTCGGACTTACATTCTCCGAAATTTTAACTATAAATATCTCAATTAATTTGCCGTAATTTAATGAATCACCACCAAAAATTGAGCATTTATAGGGAGCCCTTTAAATTTCGGGTCTGTTCTATTTAATACGCCCCAAACCCCGGAAGAAGGCTTTATACTTTGATGAAAAAATATTTATTATGATTTTTCTCAGATAGTCTATAAATTCTATAACAAAGGTTATTAGATTTGATCTTTCAAGTTTTCCATTGGGGATTTAGGGGGTAAAAAGAACGGAGTTGAGGGACATACGAATTGTTGAGCCTTTATACCCGAAATAAAATTCACACCCTATAATTATTATTTATTTTTCGTATAAATTATTGACATTTTCTCTTTAAAAGTTCCATTTGCTATACGTACTAGTAAATGGTTAGAAAAAGTTCAACGAGGGGAATATATGATAGTTACAACAGTAACGGTGTCAGTAAAATTAGAAAATATTCAGGATTTCATATCAGCTACTATTGAAAATCATAATAACTCAATTTTGGAGTCTGGAAATTTACGTTTTGATGTTCTTCAATATAATGACAATCCATCGATGTTTACGCTATATGAAGCCTATGACTCTCCAGAGTCTGCCGCAGCCCATAAAGAAACGTCACACTATAAAAAATGGAAAGAAAATGTGGAACCATGGATGGCTTCACCAAGAAAAGGGATATCTCACAAAGTAATCAAACCTGAGGAGAGAAGCAAATGGTAGTAACAGCATTCAACATCGGCAAACTTCCAATAATCAAATTCGGTGCTGGGGTATTCGACTTCGCTGTTAACAGCATCACCGCTATCGGAAATGATATATTAATTGTAACTGGCGGAACATCATTTAGTAAAACAGTAAGTTACAACAATTTCGTATCACAATTAAATAAATATGATGTTCGATGCTACACCGCTCAAGTAGAAAGTGAACCGACACCGGAAATGATCGACAATGCTGTGAAAAAATTCAGTGACAAGAACATCGATGTTGTAGTCTCGATTGGCGGAGGAAGCGTGATTGATGCAGGGAAGGCGATTTCAGCAATGCTTTATGAGGACGGTTCCGTAGAAGACTATCTAGAGGATGTCGGTACAAAAATTCACAGCGGCAGAAAAGTACCATTTTTCGCCATACCTACAACATCCGGCACTGGAAGTGAAGCAACAAAAAATGCTGTATTAAGCCGAGTCGGCAAAGATGGTTTTAAAAAGTCTTTACGGCATGACAATTTCACCCCCGACTACGCCATAATCGATCCATTGCTGACGGTCAACATGCCGAAGAAACTCACGATATGCTGCGGGATGGATACTCTATCACAATTGTTGGAATCCTATATATCGACCAAAGCAAATCCTGTAACAGACGCTCTCGCACTAAGCGGACTAAAACATTTCGCGCAAAGCTTTGAAACGGCTGTTGAAACCGGCGACTACATTAACGCTAGAGCCGACATGTGTTACGCTTCACTAATGTCTGGGATCACCTTAGCGAACGCCGGTCTTGCAGCCATACATGGAATCGCAGGATATTTGGGGGGATTATACAACATACCACATGGAGCCGCGTGCGGAACTCTAATTGCAGAAACCTTAAAATATTCTGTAATTAAAATGAGAAAAAACTCTAAAAACTATACAGTACCACTATCTAAAATAGCTGAAGCGGGTAAATTATTTTCCGACGAACAAACCGGTGATGAAAACTATTATATTGACCTTCTTCTCGACAAATTATCAAAATGGACTGACCTGTATAACATTCCGCGTCTTGCAGAATTCGGCATCGCAAATAATGACATTAAAACAATAGCGTCAAAATGCGAAATAAAAAATCACCCTTACTCTTTAAGTTCCGATGAAATTGAAGAAATTCTTTTTGCTCGGTTGTAGGAATTATAATTGACTAATTAACGACTTGCAATCTATACGAATATACGGTACTACATTTGTGATGCCGTATACTCGTTTCTATTTTGTGAGATTCAAAATGATTCAATTCTTCAAGTACAATGGTTTAATTTATAAGTTTCGTTATGCTATTCTTATTTTACTTTTCCTTACTACTGTCATTCTAAAACTCCATACTTCTTCAATAGGAATCTGGGATAAATTCATTACAGAAAAAAATCAGAATTACTCTACAACAAAACTTATTGGGTTCAACCGTCCAATTCGTAGTGACGAATATATTGCCGCTGTCCCATGGTTGCTTAGTCAAAGTATGTCAGCAGATTTTTATCCGTACATCAATAAAAACATCCGTTCTGATGGGCAGGATATGCTTCTATTAAACTATAATCCAGTTTTCCATATATCCATTATTGGCAAACCTGCTAACTGGGGATTTCTCCTTTTTGGACGTGATTACGGCTTTTCTTGGTGGTGGATGTCGCGAATTTTTCTTTTATTGGTATCATCATTCGAACTTGCAATGATTATTAGTAATAAAAACAGACTTCTCTCTTTTGTATCAGCAATCTGGATTTCATTTTCTCCGGGTGTGCAATGGTGGTTATCACAGTATACTACAGACATTCTTTATTCATCACAAATAATTATTTGCTGTCTTTTTTATCTTATTAATAATGATAGTCTTAAACGAAAACTATTATTCACCGGAATTTTATCTATATTCGCGATTAATTTCGCATTAAGTATTTATCCGCCATATCAAATTCCCATGATATATCTGA
>CAYLTM010000001.1:4425-5843 GCA_964386495.1 uncultured Leptospirales bacterium | reverse complement strand
TTGCTATTTCTTTTCTTTCTCGTAGTAAATTAAAGGAAGTTTTTACTGTAAAAAACATTGTCCCATTATTTGCGGCGGGGATTATAGTCTCGGGGATTATTACGTCGGTAATAATAAAGTCATTTCCAGCGATTGACATAATGGCCAATACAATATATCCCGGAAAAAGATTTTCTACTGGGGGAGGCTATAACTGGAGTCATCATTTCCTTTTTCTCACAAATTTATTTATCCCCTTCCGAAATATCACCTTTTTTAACAATTCCGCTGTGGGCGATTTTATAAGTTTTTCAATAATATCAATACCAGTAATAATTATGATACTTATAAAAAAATTAAAGACATGTATACTTGAATATTCTTTAATCACACTCCTAAGTATCTTCCTGTTGTTTAATCTTATTTATCTACATTTTTCTATACCTGCAATACTGGCTAAAGTAACACTATTCTCATTCACTCACAACTTAATTCTCTCAAATTTGGTGATTGGTATAACATCAGTTTATCTTTCAATAACTGTGTTTTCTGTTTTGTTGAAAAATAAAAAAATAAACATTTTCGTATCGTCGATCATAACAGTTATTTCGATATTCCTTTATTACTTAGCAATTACAACATCCGAGATGAACACTTATCTGAAAAGTGGTTATCTCGCTGTAATTTTGATGTTTTTTCTCATAACATGTTTCTCTTTTATTAGAGGGAAAAAAATCCTGTTTGCTACTCTAATTATATTGTATACCATTTTTTCCGGTTTAACAATCAATCCAATATCGAGGGGATTATCTTCAGTATATGACAAAACCCTGACCGATAAAATATATGAGATTAACAATAATATGCCTGGAAAGTGGGCTGCAGTAAATACCGTTTCGCTCGGTAATTATCTAGTTGCTCTCGGTGGGAAAACTTTCAATGCTGTTCATTATTATCCTGACCTGAAAATGTGGAATATTCTTGATCCCGAAAGCAAATACGCTAATATATACAATCGTTATGCCCATGTTAAACTCTATTTAACAGAAAAAAGCACAAATTTCGAACTCGAATCAGGAGACACTTTCAAAATATATTTAAATTATCAAGATATTAAAAAAGCTAATATACGATATATTCTCAGTAGAGGAATAATAAATAATTTGATATTGACAGAAAAATATCATTCCTTTACAGATAACATTTATATCTATGAAGTTAACGGGAATAAACCATGAAATTGCTAATAATAGTTCCGGCATACAATGAAGAGAAAAATATAGCGGGTGTAATCAATAACATCAAGGCGACAAATAAAACCTGGGATATTGCTGTCATAAATGACGGATCAAAAGACAAGACAGCGGAGGTTGCTGAAAAAACAAATTCAGCCTTTGTTATAACACTCCCATGTAATCTCGGAATTGGTGGTGCTGTTC
>CAYLTM010000001.1:3089-4415 GCA_964386495.1 uncultured Leptospirales bacterium | reverse complement strand
ACATAGCTCTACAGTTTGACGGTGACGGTCAACACAGAGCTGATGAAATAACCAACTTAATATCACCTATACTCAAAAAAGAGGTAGATGTCGTCATTGGCTCCAGATTCTGCGGAAAGAACGATGGATTTAAATCAACCTTTACTAGACGCATAGGAATAAAAATTTTTGAAATATTAAACTCAATTCTGCTTCATCAGAAAATAACAGATAACACATCTGGTTTCAGAGCTTATAATAATAAAGCCCTGTCTTTTCTTGCAGAAAACTATCCTACCGATTATCCTGAACCGGAAGCCGTTGTTCTGCTTAAAAAAAACCATTTTACAATTAAGGAAATTCATACCGAGATGCTTGAACGTCAGGGGGGGACTTCGTCGATTTCCGGGTTTAAATCCGCTTACTATATGATAAAAGTAATTCTTGCAATACTAATGACTTACATGAGGCCAGCTGTTCTAAAGGGAGATGAAAAATAATGAATTATTACTCAAATCGAATACAAATATTATCAATTTTTTTCAGTGTAATTTTCATCCTTTTCATTTTACATCTTATCAGAAAAAAAAAGATCAAAGAAGAGTATTCGTTGTTATGGCTTTTTTCTGGGATCGTCTTTCTTTTTTTTTCCATATGGCGAAACGCCCTGGAATATCTTGCGAAAATCCTAGGTATTGATTATACTCCTGCGGCGCTGTTCCTTATATTGTTTGGAAGTATTTATCTATTATTAATACATTTTTCAACAGTTCTGTCAAAACTAAGTGAACAGAATAAAAAGCTAGTACAGGAAGTTGCCTTATTGCAAATAAAGGATAATAAAAATAACACAAAAAAAACAACTGTTAAAAAAGGTAAATAAATGTATAAGGTCATAATACTGATTTTCATCAACTGTCTGTTACTTGTGACCGGTCAAATTTTATGGAAAACCGGTTTGAAAAAGACGGGGCTTCAGAGTATTACAGACTACATCAATTTAATAATCAATCCCTATATATTTTCCGGGCTTGCAATATATGGGTTCGCTACAGTACTGTGGTTTTACATTCTAAAAAACAATGATCTCACAAAAATATATTCTCTCCAAAGCATGAGTTACATTATTGCACTTTTTTTTGGTTACTTTTTTCTAAATGAAACAATTTCCATTAACACTATTGTCGGTACAGTTATCATCTGTGCTGGAATAACAGTAATGTACTGGTGAAGAGAGTAGTGAATGAAAGCTCTAATAAAAAAAACAATTAATTTATCTATTATATATTTTAGCATGATAACAATTTTTGTTATACTATTAGCAATTTCTTATAGTTTACCTATTAA
>CAYLTM010000001.1:0-3079 GCA_964386495.1 uncultured Leptospirales bacterium | reverse complement strand
CGGATGAAATTGATTCATTGGACGTTGATAACAAGCATTATTCCAGAATGAAAAGTCATACCCAAAACCATTTTTCAATAACAACTCAGTTAGATTAGACAACTTTACTGATATGTTAATGATAAATACTGCGATTAGTAATAGCGACCGTGGAATTTTTTACAAAAGCATGGAAAATCTCAGGACATCATCATTACAATCTGGGGTGGATATTCAACTAATTGCACTTACCAATGCTGTTAATAAAAATTATTCATCAATGATTTCATATCCTAGATATTGGCATGGTTATCTATTGATCTTAAAACCGTTATTAATTATTTTTGATTATAAACAAATACGATATATCAATATGATTCTCTTATTATTCGCTTTTATTTTGACATCAATAAACATTTACAATAATATAAATACTGTTGCTGGGTTATCATTTATTTCAAGCATGCTACTTACTAATATTTTCATAATTCCAATGTCTTTACAATTTTCAAGTGTTTACTATATAATGTTTATCACTCTTAACATTCTCATATCATTTTCAGAAATAAATAACAGAAATCACATCATTTATCTTTACTTCATTACTGGTTGTTTAACTAGTTTTTTTGATCTATTAACAGCTCCGTTATTAACACTTGGATTTCTGCTCTCCATAGGGATAATTAAAAAAGTCGATAATAATTCAATAAAATACATTATAAAAAATTCCCTTCTTTGGGGAATAGGATACACTGCAACTTGGATATCTAAAGTTATTATAGCAACAATTATTATAAAAGAAAATATTATAATGAACGCATTCAAAACCGGACTTTATAGAATAGGTATGGAAAGCCAAAATAATTTTAGTTTGTGGCACTCAATTATTAAAAATTTTAAGTTATTAAATATTTCAATATTCACAAATCCAACTAACAGCTTTCCTAAATTTTTTGTTTTAATTACAACACTAATATTCATATTTACAATACTGATAATTTATTTTCGAAAAAGAATATCATGTAATTTTAAACATATTATACCCTTATTGATAATCTCAACAAGTCCTTATATCTGGTATATAATAATGAGTAATCATTCCACAATTCATTACTGGATGACATATAGAAGTCAATCAATAAGTATTTTTTGTATATTATATATATTGCTTAGTTTTATTGATTTGAAAAAAACAAATTTAGTTGAATAATCTTTTACCGATTTCTAAAAACAAAATACTTTAAACCAAGATAATTTATAATAAGACATACTGATGTTGCTGCAATTACACCGATTATTTTAATTTCAAAAATAATAAAAACAATTTTGTTCACTAAAGTATTTACCGACATAGAAAAAGTATATTGGATAATAAGCTTAACTATTTCATACTTTTGAAATTCCTTACTATTAAAAGTCCATAATTTGTTTAATAAATAGGTATAGACTGTCGCTATAATAAACGATATCGCTTTTGCAAACAAAATATCAAAAAACATAGCTGTTAAAAGATAAATAAAATAATCTACGAAAAATGCAGTTCCGCCTACCACAAGAAATCGCAAAATTTGCCTGATATTTCCGAAAATATTATAATGAATTGAATTACAAATTTTCTTTATCATATCCATTATTACTGCAGTAATTATTTAATTTCATCTGATAATCTAATTTAAAATAAGTTAATATAGAATCCAGTATGATTCCAATCGCAGCGGATAACATGGATACAATCATAAAACCTGTAGCTAAAATAGCTGATGGAACCTTTGTAATATAAGTTGTTTTGTAAAATTCTATAATAACAGGTAATCCAACAAAAACTCCAAAAATAAAAAAGATACCTGTTATTATACCAAAAAAGAGCAGAGGTTTATAATCCTTAAATACTTTAATAATAGTTTTTATAACCCTTATTCCATCTTTGTATGTATCCAATTTTGAAAAACTTCCCTCGGGTCTATCTTTATAGTCTATAGGGATTTCTTTTATAAGATACCCCTTATCCAGACTATGAAGTGTTAATTCAGTTTCTATTTCAAATCCTTTACTAGTAATAGGAAAATTTTTTACAAATTTTTTATTAAACACACGCAGTCCTGTTAAAATATCCTTTAAATTCGATCCGAATGTTATATTAATTATAAATCGCACTAAATTATTTCCAAGATTATGAAATAAACGGGTATTTTCCTTCTTGTATCTTCCCTCAGATAATCTATCACCAATAGCCATATCACATTCATTATTCATCACTGACTCCAGAAGTTTGTGAACATCCTTTGCCGGATATGTCATATCAGCATCAACCATTATATAATAGTCAGCATTTATATTATAGAAAGCATTTTGTACAGCATATCCTTTACCTTGTCGTTTTTCGAAGATAACTCTTCCTTTGATTTTATTTTTTTTCAATGTCGCAATAGAATACTCGCTAGTATTGTCATTTGAATTATTATTAATAATATAAATCTCTGCTTTTGGCAACTCTCGATTATAATCCAGAATAACATCTTTAATAGTTATCTCTTCATTGTATGCTGGTATAATAACTGCTACTTTATTCATCATGCCCCCTTTTTTAAATTAATTGTAAAAGAAATATTTTTTAATTTTGAATATCTGCAAATTTTACATATTCAGATATTTTATCTAAATTATTCGAATTCTTATATATCATTACTAGAAGATAAACTTAGATTGTAATAAATCTATTAGAAACTTGATTCACTACTAAAAGATATAGTCCAATTTTACATATTCATATATAGGTTTCATTATCTTTCGACAACTACATCCATCACATTTCAACCATTATAGATTATGAATGCTGTAAAAGCAATAATATTCAATATTTATTTCTTCCAGATAGTAGAGATAAAATATACAGTTCTTCGTATAATAAACTTATTAAACCAGAAAATATCGTTTTCAAAAAAAACAACAGCTACTTTCTTAAAATTGAATAAATTTTATTTATTCAAGAAAGTTTCAGGGTTAAAATTTAAACGACCACCTCGAAAATTTCTTTACCATCTAAAATATATTTTTTGGCAGTGTACTCTTTATTTTTATTAAAGCTAAATATCACCAAATA